>QHTY01000193.1:19703-24718 GCA_003220985.1 Gemmatimonadota bacterium | reverse complement strand
GTGGAAGACGCCGATGCTGATCGTGCACAGCCAGCTCGATTACCGGGTCGATCTCTCGGAGGGATATCAGGCGTTTACGGCGGCGAAGCGCATGGCTGTCGACGCGAAGTTTCTCTCTTTCCCCGACGAAGGGCACTGGGTGCTGCGACCGCGCAATCGCCGCATCTGGTGGGGCACGGTCCTCGACTGGTTGGAGGTACATCTCCATGAAAGCCCTCACCCGTAATACGCTGCTGGCGCTGCCGCTGGCGTTGCTGATCTACACCACCGTGCTGCCGCATCAGGGGCACCTAGGGTGGGATCTGCTCGACGCTTTCACCTTGGCATTCTGCTTTACGTACGTCGGGCATTGGGTCGAGGTATGGCTGCTCAAGCTGCCGGGCATCGAGACTCCTACGGGAAAACTCGTCCGCGTGCTGGGTTGGTTTGCAGGTGGCTTGTGGTGCTATGAAGTCGGGCGCTGGCTCCTGGTCTTATACGGTCGCAACACGGGCGCGCTGCCGCCGCTGATGTGGGGCGGGTTCTTCTTCGTGGGCCTGGAGTTTGTCGTGCACGGGATCTTGCAATCGTCCGGGAAGCCCAACTTCTACAGCGGCCAGCTGCGGGAGTCCGAAACGAGGGCCATGCGCTAGGCCGGCTCGGGCTCCCTTTTCAATCCCTCGAGCAGGTAGCCGGTGGCGACTCCGCCGACCACCATCAGTAGGCCGAGCCAGCCCAGGGCGGTGAGGCGCTGGCTGAAGAGCAGCAGCGCCAGCAATGCGCCGACCACGGGTTCGACCGTCGCCGCCACCGAGGCCGGAGCTGCTTCGATGCGCTTCATAGCCCCGAAGAACAGGAGATTCGCGGCGATCACGGAGCCGGCGGCGAGCCCGAGCAAGCCGCGCCAGGCGGCCGGCGAGGGCGGCAAGTGCGGCGGCCGCCCCCAAATTGCCAACGCAATCCAGATCAGCAGCACTCCGCCGATCGCTTCGAGGAACAAGACCTTCACCACGCCGTAGCGAGGCGCTGCGAAGCGCCCCATTAGCGACGTCAGCGCATAGCTCAGCGCCGAGAGTAGGCCGCCGGCAACGCCTGCGGCTACGCCCATGCGTGCGGCCTCCGCTCCCGCATTACTGCCGCCGGTGACCGTGAGGGCGACGCCAATCATGACGATGACAGCCAGAGCGATCCGCGTGGGCGTCAACGCTTCCTTCAGAATCGCGCGAGCCAGGACCGCGACGATCACGGGGGCGGTATAGAGCAGTGCCGCCGCTCCTGCGACGCCGACGCCGCCGATCGCGAACTGATACGCGATCTCGAACAGCGCGACCATCGCTCCACCGCCCAGCCCCACGAGCAGCCAGCCGCGACGATCGGCGCGAAACAAGTCACGACGGAACAGGACGCCCCAGATGGCGAGTGCGACGGTGCCGATGAGCACCCGCCAGAAGCCAATGCTCGTGGCGGGCATGAGATCGTACAGGCCGGTCGAGAGCGGGCCGGTCGTGCCCCAGGTGGCGCCGGCGCCTATCGCAAACAGATAGCCGACGACGCGATTTGTGCTTTTGGATTCCGTCACGACGTCATATTGCCCGCGGTCAGTTCGCCGCGCAACACCGTCACGGCTTGGCCTCCGATACGCACGCGATCGCCGGCGAGCCGCAGCCGCAGCTCGCCGCCCCGTGGTGACGCCTGAAACGCGCGCAACTCGTTCTTGGCGAGCTTGGCGCTCCAATAGGGCGTGAGCGCGCAATGAGCGGAGCCGGTGACGGGATCTTCGGGGACGCCGGATTGGGGTGCGAAGAAGCGCGACACGAAGTCGTATTCGCTCTTCTTGTCCGCTCGACTGGTCACGATCACGCCGCGAGCTGCGACGCGCGCGATGGCCGTCATATCGGGATCGAGCCGGCGGACCGCGGCTTCGCTCTCGACTTCGACCAGGTAGTCGAACTTGCTGCGTCCGACGAATAGTGTTTTTCCGCCCACTGCTTCGAGGAGTCCGGCCGGCGGCGGTGCCGCGGCCGCGGGCGTGGCCGGGAAGTCGAGCTCGATCAATCCATCGCGTCGATCCGCCGTCAGCAAGCCGCTCTTGGTATGAAACCGCGCTTGCTCCTTTGGCTTCAGGTCACCGTCTTCCCACAGCACGTGCGCGCTCGCGAGCGTCGCGTGGCCGCAGAGATCGACTTCGACCGCGGGTGTGAACCAGCGCAGGTCGTACCCGTCTTTTTGCGGAACGAGGAACGCAGTCTCGGCGAGATTCATTTCACGGGCGACGTTCAGCATCCAGGCCGCATCGGCAGCCTTAGGGAGGATGCAGACCGCGGCAGGATTACCCGCGAAGGGACGACTCGTGAATGCGTCGACTTGCGTGATGCGTAGCGGCATGGCCGACAATCTATCGTCCAGCGGTGTCTGGTGCCTGGTGTCTGGTGTCTGAGTCGCGTTCGAAAGCGCCGTCATGCACTCGTCTGGTTTTCGAATAATTTCGGCTGAGTCCATTATCGCCCATGCTGTCACGTCATTCCAAGGTGACCTCGTACCGTGACTTGACCGTTTGGCAGCGAGCGATGGATCTCGTAGATGTCATCTATGAACTCACAAAATCTTTTCCTAAGGACGAGCGGTTTGGTTTGACGGCTCAACTTCAACGGTGCTCCGTCTCAATTCCGAGCAACATTGCGGAAGGCCATGGCCGAGAGCATTTGAGGGAATACGTCTACCATCTATCCATTTCTAATGGCTCACTGATGGAGCTTGAAACGCAGGTGTTGATAGCGTCACGCCGGCATTACGTAGCCGCTGGAGAAGTCGAGCGAGTGTTAGGACTCAGTCGAGTTGTGGGACGTCTCCTAGCCGGGCTTGTGCGAGCACTGAAGACGCGGATGCCCAGACACCTGACACCAGGCACCAGACACCTATCCCGGTAAGCGAAACATGGTCTTGCCGTGCAACCAGCTGTTTTCGTGGCCGATGATGAACGCCGTCTCCGCGTCGTTGTTGCGCAGCACCAGACGCAGATCCTGCGCGCCGGACGGGACGTCGAACTCGATGTCGGTCGCGTACGACGCGCCGGGAATGAGCTGGCGGTGCAGTTCGTCGGTGGAGCCGAGGTACTGATGCCCCCGCGCGTCCACCAGGGCGACATAGCGGCTGTTGGGCGTGAGCGGCGCCGTCCGCGAGCGGCGCGCCGAGATTGTCTGCTCGTCGAAGCGCACCTTGACGGTGACAGTCTGGCGGACCTGGCCAGTTGGCAGCGGCTCCGATTTGGTGCCCACCACCGAATAGGCGAGGTGACAGTCGATCTCGCAGATGTGCTTTTCCTCGCCCGGTGCAAGTACGCGGCTGTGACTGAAGACGGAGGCGCCGAGGAACAGCAGCAGATACAGTCCGGCCCCGCCGAGCAGGAACCGCAGCGTGATGCGGGCGAACGCGTCGCGCTTCGTGACGCGCCCAGTCACGTACAGCACGACCAGCGCCGCACTCGCGAGCGCCGCTCCAACGAAGAGCAGCACCGTGAACGGATTCAGGCCGTCAGTGATCATTGCGTAGCCCCGGGGGTTTGATGGGACACGACGCCCGCAGCGCGCCAGCCTGGTTACGAACGAGATTGCGCGCGCGCGCACGACTCCAATTCCAGGTGCGCCAGTCGACCTCCTCGGTGTCCCAGCGCTTTAGCAAACCGTGGACGACGACACACCGCTCTTCTGCGCCGAGCTGCGGCAAGGCCGCCAGCAGCGACGGCACCGCATCGCCGCCCAGCGTCAGCGCGTACTTCGCGTCGAACGGCCGCTCGGCCGCGGGACGGTTGAGGTTGGTGTTGATGATGAAGGCGTCCGGATTCAGCACATGCAGGCCCGCCAGCACGGCGAGCCCCTGCATGAGCGAGCCGAACACGAACTTTTGCCGCTGGCCGCGCAGCACCGTCCACGCGAACCACGCGAGGACGCCGAGCAGCAGAATCATGAACGACGTCGCGTAGAGTCGGTCCGTCGACAGTCCGAACGCGGCCACGTACAGCCGCATGCGCTGCAGCGCGGACGCCATGATGACGGCGAGCAGGACCAGCAGCAGGCCCGAGAGCTGGCGGAACACGCGGAGCTGCGGCGCCGTCCCGTTGCGTACGAGCCCCTCGGCGCCGAGCAGCATCGGGAGGACGAGGCCGCTCGCGGTCAGCAGCTCGAAGAATCCGCGCCGTGCGTACTCGGCGTACGTGAGCCCGCTCGTTGCCTCGACGAGCGCGGCGCCACCGAAGAAGTACCTCAGCTGCACGACGACAAAGAGCAGGAACAAGAGGTTCAGCAGGCCCAACGCCGTCGCGACCGGCACGATGCTCGAGACCGGTCGGTTCGCGGGTGCGAGGAGCTGGATCGGGCGGCCGAGGAACGACCAGCGGAAGTAGCCCGCGACGAGGAATCCCCAGAAGCAGAAGAAGAACGTATGCTGGATGACCGTCTCGACATCGAACGCGAACAGATTGGTCAGGACGGTGCTGAAGACCGGATCGGCCGAGGCAAACAGCGCGGCGAACACGAGTAGCAGCGGCGCCGCGATCGCGACGCCGAGCAGCGCCCGGCGGACGTTCCGCAGGCGGTCATCCTGCGGCAGCTCGTGCCACTGGATGTCGCCGAGCAGGAGCTGAAACCCGCCAACAATGCTGGCCGCGCTGGCCGTTACGACCCCGCGGATGAAGTCGAGGGGATACCACGTCGCGACCAGCTCGCCCTGCAGGCTCGCGGCGGCGAGCGCGAGGGCACCCACCAGGGCGATCGCGTCGAACGCCGCGAGGGTGGCGGCGTCACGACGCAGGAAGGCGAGGCCGAGTAGCAGCGCGGTGATCGCGAGCCAGGGTGCGTCGGGCCCGTATTTGACCTGATGGCGGCGCACCAACCAGATGCCTGCGCCGATGAGCGCCGTCGATCCGAGCGCGACATTCAGTCCCCAGGGCATCGCGCGGAGCAGCGCATCCCCGACGATGCCGCCGGCGACCCCGGCCGCGGCGATCTCGAGACCGAGCTTCGTGCGCGGAGGGAGTTGCG
>QHTY01000193.1:15606-19560 GCA_003220985.1 Gemmatimonadota bacterium | reverse complement strand
GCCGCTGCTCGCCGCCGGTGCGGATCAGCAGATCGACATCCGGCAGGATCTGCCCCGCGCGGATCGCGTCACGTCCCGAGTAGTCGACCGCGATCCGCAGCTCGAGGCGTGTACCGCCGGCCGTGCTCTGCTCGGCGGCCGCGATCGCGGTGAGGAGCGAGTGGGGCAGGCGATCGCGCCGGCCGATCACGGCGAGCTTGACGCCCTGCGCCGCCAGCTCGGCGGTCTCGGTCCGGAGATGATGCGCGAACAGCCGCATCAACATCGACACCTCGGCGGCCGGCCGGCTCCAGTTATCCGACGAAAAGGCGTACAGGGTGAGCGCCGTGATGCCGCAGTTCGGCGCGATGCGCACGACGCACCGCACCGCCTCGGCGCCGGCGCGGTGGCCGGCGGCGCGCGGCAGCCCGCGGCGCGTGGCCCAGCGCCCGTTGCCGTCCATCACGATAGCGACATGGAAGGAAGTACTTTGTTTCATAAAGCAATCCCGCAAAAAAAAGAGTTCACCGTCAGCGTGCGCGCGTCGCGCGGATCAACGCTTCCATGTGGTCGAGGTAGCGCTCGAGCGCCCGCCGGCCGAGGGCGGTGAGTCGGTATTCCGTCTTGGGGACTCGGGCCTCGAACGACTTGACGCACGTGATGTACTCCGCGTCCTCGAGCTTGCGCGCGTGGACGCTGAGATTGCCGTCGCTCGCCTTGAGCAGCGCCTTGAGCTCGTTGAACGTGAGACTCTCGCGCACCGCGAGCGCGCTCACGATCGCGAGGCGCACCCGCTCGTGGATCAGCCGGTCGAGCTCCGCCGGCGCCGGTTGCGGCTTCGTTTTCACGGCTCGCTCTGCGTCCGCGCGGGTGAGCCGCGCCGTGTTGCTCTTAGCCACCGTACCTCCGTGCGATCACAAGACCAAACACGATGTTGAGGCCGCCAAATCCAGCGGCCATGAACCAGGGCCACCCGCGGAACGGCGTGAACAGCGCCGCGGCCCCGAGCACCATGAAGCAGGCGCCCATGAGCGGGACCACGCGGACCGAGAACGCGCCGGCCGTCGCTACCGCGGTGCCGTAGAGCAGCAGCCACGCTCCCGGCATCAGCGCGAACAGCTGCGCCCGGTACAGCGCGATCGTCAGCAACGCGCCGACCAAAAGCGGCGGGAGGAAGCTGAGGCCGAAGCGCCGCGCCGGTCCCGAGAGCAGCGGGTCGTTTGCGGCGCGTGCCTTTTGGACCAGCGCCGCTCCGCCGACCACCACGGCGAGGACCGCTTCGCCGAGCCACACCGCGAGCCAATCAGCGGCGCGCGCCTGGCGCAGCCCCAGCCAGGTGGCGGCCAGGGCGGTGCATCCGACGACGACCATTCCCCAACCCGGCACCGCCGTGAACGAGCCTGCGCGTTCCATGGCGGAGCGGATGAATTGCAGGTTGTCGAGCGCGCGGTCGCGCAGGGGCTGCGGTGAGCTCACGGCCTCAATGCTATGGGATGGCCGCGGTGTTGTCAAGTACTTTGCTGTGCAAAGCTGCTATCGGCTATCGGCTATCAGGTGTTGCTTCACCGATTTCGCAGCCGGCGGACAAGCTTCAACCCCGACCACACCCCATCCACCGCGGCAACCTTGATATCAACCAAGCCGCTCGGAAGAGCTATTTCGCGGACCGCGTCTTCACTCATGTCGGTCGGGAAACCTGACGATTTCTTGGGCCAAGAGATCCAAAGCGCACCCGCGGGCTCTAGGGCGCGAAGCAGCGCGGCGAGTCTCGAACGAAGCTCAGCCTGGCTACGCGAAAAAACGTGAATAAATGAGAACGTGCCCCGAATTGTCGAGGTTACACGCACCCCCGGCGGCAACGCACCGAGTGTCGCTCGATATCCTCGAGGGGCATTGAGGATCGCAATCCGTGTGTGTGATTTGATCCCCAACTTTTCAACGAGAGATCGCCTCGAATAGCCGGCCATGGCTATCGGCTATCCGCTATCGGGTGTTGAGTGTCCTTTGACTCCATGAGCCCAAGTTGGCACGCGATGGCATCGCGTGGAAGAGTTGTTCACGGATACAAGGATCTTGAGGTCTGGCAGAAGGCGGTCGACCTCGTGGTCGACACATACCGAATCACAAAACGATTCCCGTCCGATGAACGATTCGGTCTCGTGGTCCAACTTCGCCGCGCGTCCGTATCTATCGCGTCGAACATCGCGGAGGGCCGAGGGCGATTTGGTTTGGGCAGTTTTCTCTATCACCTCTCAGTCGCGACGGGCTCGTTGATGGAAGTTGAAACCCAGTTTTTGATATCGGAGCGGCTTGGCTACCTAGACGCTGCGCAAGCCAAGGCGGTCCTTGGAGAGATTGCCGAGGTGCGACGTCTACTCGGTGGAATGGTGCGAGCGCTACGCACGAAGGCCGAGCAGGCCACAACCCGATAGCCGATAGCCGATAGCTGATAGCCAAACAGGCCAGCGGCGCGAGACCATGGCCCCGCGCCGCCGGCGTCCAGGCCTACTGCACGCAATTCCCGTGCGGATCCGGCTTCGGTTTATCCACGACCACCCGATGATCGAGGTTCGCCACCGCCGAGGCCACATCGTACACGAACTGCGCCACGTGCGCCAACTTGTCGTAATCGATGTACTCCGGCTCGTCCGTCACCTGATGGTAGTCGCGGTGATTGCCGGTCGTGAAGAACGCGATCGGGATGCCGTAGCGCGCGTACATGTAGTGATCGCTACGGCAGTAGTACTGCTCGGGATGGCCCGACGCGTCGTACTGATAGTCGAACGTGAACGGCTGCTTGCGGGCCTTGTTCACGGTTTCAATTAAATCACCGAGCTCCGTCGACAGCCGCCGCGTGCCGATGAGCTGCAGGTATCCCGGCCCGCCACCGTTCTCATCGTCGCTGCGGCCCCGGCCCACCATGTCCATGTTGAGCTGCGCGACGATCGAATCGCGCGGGACGGTGGGATGATCGGTGTAGTACTGCGATCCAAACAGCCCCAGCTCCTCGCCGGTATGGAAGACGAAGAGGAGTGAGCGCTTCGGCTTCACCTTCGCGCCGGCGAATGCCTGAGCGATCTCGAGCACCGCCGTGGTGCCGGAGCCATCGTCATCGGCGCCGTTGTAGATCGAATCGCGGCGAACCGGGTGGAGCCGGTGCAAACTGTCCACGTTCACGTGGATCTGCTGCACCTGATCCGGCGTGACCCGCTGCGTGGGCGAGGCCTGGGCGAGCTTGCGAACCGCGTCGTTGTAGGCGCGGATCGAATCGTGATCCACCGCGTCATGGTCGAAGCCGACGTGATCGTTGTGCGCGCCGATCGCGACATACTCGCCACGCAGCGTCGGATCGCGTCCCGGCAGAATGGCGACCACATTCCGCGCGGGCGCCGGCGTTTCGGAAAACACAACCGACCCGTGGACAGTCTTCCCCGGCGTGCCCGGTCGGACGCTGTCCATGGCGGCGCCGAGCAGGGTCCGCGCGCCGGAAGCGTTCACGTAGACATAGACCGGCAAGGTGGTCGTGTCGCTCGGCATGCCGTCCTTCAAAATCGTCTGCGGCTGCCGGAAGAAGTTGATCGCCTGCGGCGGGAACGTCTCGAGGGCCACGACGGCGATGCCGGCCGCGCCGCGATACTTCGCGAGCAACGCTCCCCGGTTCATTTGCGCGGTCGGTGGCAGATTCGGACCGCGACGGACGCCGAGCACAATGAACTTGCCGGCTGCCTGCTCGCCCGTGAGCTGTGTACTGTCGCCGAGTACGCCAGCGTAGACGACCTGCGCACCATCGAAGCTGCGCGTCGCCACGACAGGATCGCGCGGGACGAAGTCGTCCCAGGGCCGCAGCGCGGCACCATCAACCGCGAGACTCGCGCTCGCATCGAGCTGCCGCTTCACGAGCGGCACGTTCTGGAAGAATCCGCCCGAATCGCCAGCGGGTTGCAGCCCAAAGCGCTTGACTTCCGATGCGATGTA
>QHTY01000193.1:6108-15583 GCA_003220985.1 Gemmatimonadota bacterium | reverse complement strand
AATCGTCGGAGTAGAGATAGAGGCGAGTCATGAGATCCGTCGGCGTAATGGCGGTCTGGGTGCGCGCCGGCGCGTGCTTGAGCGGTAATGCCATCTGCGCGCCGGCGGGCGCAGCCGCTGCCAAGAATGCACTGAGGGCTACAAAACGACGAACTGCCGGCATGGACGGTCTCCACAAGAAGGAGAGGACGGGGAAGCACCCGCGAGTAAGACGTGCAACCTCGCCGTTTCGTTCCGCCCTGTCACGTCGGGTTCTTGTTAGGGGCTGGGGCCGCAGCGGCCGCCTTGCGGCCGCGAAACACCGAGCGGGCCAGGATCCCGAGTCCCGCGGACTGACCTTCGCGGCGTGGCAACGCACGATACAGCAGGATGATCACCACCCACGTCAGCCAGCTCGCCCGTTCGCTCCAGCTCAGCCCGCGCAGCGTGAACCACGGCTGCGTGATCGGCGCGGTCCACGCTCGCCAGTCGCCTTGCACCAGGGCGAGCGGCCGCGCGAAGACGCGATTGGTGTGGAAGCCCTGGGCGCCGGGCCGGGAGACGTTCCAGACGCAGGTGACCTGTCCCCAGCCATGATTGTCGCTCGCGCCAACGACCATCAGGTCGCGACTCTCGGCGAGCCCGATGACCTGACGACGCAAATCCGACGGAAAGCCCAGCGCTTTGGGAGCGCAATTCACGATCTCGAACCCATCGACGCCGGCGACCGCGAACGCGCCCAGCTCCTCGGCGTGATTGCGCCAGTATTCTGGAAGCGACGCGATGCTCAGCCCACCCTGATGCTCGATGGCGCTGAAGATTCGGACCATGCGTGCCGTGGTCTCGCCGAAACTGTCGCGCGGCAACGCCTCGACGCGGCCGATCGCCACGACGTGCTGGCGATAGACGCTCCACTCGACGCCCGGCAGCAAGCTGATCGAGATGCCCTCAGGCGGTAGTGATCCGTCATACACCACGTTGTGGTCGGTGACGTACGTCGCCTGGAAGCCCTGGCGCTCGTGCCAGGCGGCGAGCTTGGGCAGAGTCCAGCCGGGCCGGCCGTCGTGCGAGGCGTTGGTGTGCGCGTGATAGTCGATCACCGTCCCAGGGCCATCGCTCGCGAGGCGCGGCACGGGACGGGGCAGGACCAGCGCGGCGACGACGAGCAACACCAGCGCCGCGGGACCGAGCGACGCAGTCGCGACCACGCGCTGCCAGCGGAGCGAGTCACTCGACGCCCGCACCGCGCCCCAGGCGGCGAGCAGCAGGGTCCAGACGACCACCGCCCATACGGCCCGAGAAAGGCTGAAGAATGTGAGTGCATCGAGGGTGTCGGAGAGGGGCGCGAACATGACGTACAGGATCGGGCGATCGAGATCGGCATCGCCCGGAGCAGATCCCGTGACGGCATCGACGAGCGCCGGCAGCGGGTGAATCGCCGTCAGGAGCAGCAGGACCACCAGCGCGATCGCGACCGGGTGGCGGCGCAGCACGTTCACTCGCAGATTCCCCGCATGTCGGGTCGGATGGAAACTAGTAGTCAGCGGCCCCGCACGCGATGACGATCGACCAGCGCCGCCGTCTCGTCGATCTGCCCGCGCTGGTGCTCGGACCGTTGCGCGACCGGAGCGACAGCGAGTGGGAGCAGGGGCCGGCGGGCAAATGGACCCCGGCGCAAATCGTCGAGCATCTCGCGCTGGGGCTGAACCTGAGCGCGGAGACGTTCAAGGCGCGATGGAACCACGCCCCCATGTCCCGCCGCCGGCGCACTCCTGCCGAGCATGTTGCGAGATTCCTCATTTTCGGGTTGCAGTGGTTTCCTCCGGGCCGGAAGGCGCCCGAACGCACGACCCCGCCCGCGGGGATCAGTCGTGCGGCGGCCGAGGCGCATTTTCTGGCGGGCCTCGAAGCGTGGGATCAGGTGGACCGCGCCTTGATGCCGGAGCGGCGCGCCAACCTCTTCGTGAAGCATCCGCGCATGGGCGACCTGACGATCGAGGAATGGATGCGATTTCACGTGATCCATGCGCACCACCACGCGCGGCAGATCCGCGAACGCGTCGGTCTCGCCCCATGAGCCGCAAGCGCGACAAGGAAAAAGTCCTCATCCGTGTGCCGAACCCGAATGCGCCGGTGAGAGAGCGGCTCAAAACTCCCTCCCACAAAGTCCACCGTTCCAAAAAGGGGTATCGCAGGCGCGAGAAGCACCAAAAATCGCCCGGCGTCGACTAGATTTACAAATACATGTCTGTCGTTGCCGACACAAACCGCGGGGATTTCACCGCCAATCCCCGCGTCCTCGTCCTCACCCTGATGGCGGTGGTCATCGGTGTCGCCAGCGCCTTCGTGGCGCTCGTCCTCACCAGGCTAATCGGTTTCTTCACCAACCTCTTCTACTACCAGCGCATCGCGATCGGGGACATGACATCGCCCGCCGCTCACCATTTGGGCGTCTGGTCGGTGTTCATTCCGATCATCGGCGGCTTGATCATCGGCCTGATGGCGCGCTACGGCTCCGAAAAGATTCGCGGCCATGGGATCCCCGAAGCGCTCGAAGCGATCCTCATCGGCCGCAGCCGCATGGAGGCGCGCGTCGCCGTCCTGAAGCCGCTCTCCTCGGCGCTGTCGATCGGGACGGGCGGGCCATTCGGGGCCGAGGGCCCGATCATCATGACTGGCGGTGCGTTCGGCTCGCTATTCGCCCAAGCGTTTCATGTATCTGCCGCGGAGCGGAAGACCCTGCTCGTCGCCGGCGCGGCCGGCGGGATGTCGGCGATCTTTGCGACGCCGGTCGCAGCAGTCCTGCTGGCGGTGGAGCTGCTGCTCTTCGAGTGGAAACCGCGCAGCTTCATTCCGGTCGCGAGCGCCGCGGCGGTCGCCGGCGCGCTGCGCGTGCCGTTGATGGGCGCCGGGCCGGTGTTCGCGACGCCCGCCCACCATGCGCTCGCGCCGCACACCCTCGTGAGCGCGCTCGCGCTCGGGCTGCTCGCCGGATTCGCATCAGGCTTGCTGACCCGGCTCGTGTACACATCGGAAGACCTGTTCGCCAAGCTCCCGATCCACTGGATGTGGTGGCCGGCGATCGGCGGCCTCGTCGTCGGCCTCGGCGGATTGCTGTATCCGCGTGCCCTCGGCGTCGGTTACGACGTGATTCGCGACCTCCTGAACGCGCGCTTGATCGGGATGTTCTTACTCGGCCTGTTGATCACCAAGGCGGTGATCTGGGCGATCGCGCTCGGGTCCGGGACGTCGGGCGGCGTGCTCGCCCCTCTGATGATCATGGGCGGCGCGCTCGGGGCGCTGGTCGGTCCGTGGCTTCCGGGCGCGGACCCCGGTGTGTGGGCGGGGCTCGGCATGGGGGCGATGCTGAGTGGAACGATGCGGGCACCATTTACCGCGATCGCGTTCATGCTCGAAGTGACACACGACGTCAATCTGTTGCCCGCCATGCTGGTGGCGTGCGTGGCCGCGGACGCGGTGACGGTGCTGCTCATGAAACGATCGATTCTGACGGAGAAGATGGCCCGGCGCGGCTATCACGTGATGCGCGAATACATCGTGAATCCGCTGCACTTGCTCCGCGTGTCGGAGGTGATGGAGAAGGACGTTCCCACCGTGCCTGCCTCCCTTCCGGTCGATGGCCTCTTCGAGCGCCTCGCGGACGAAGATCCCGTGATGGCACGGCGCCAGGAGTGGCCGGTGGTCGATGACGACGAGCGTCTCGTTGGCTTGGTGACCCGCGGGGATCTCGTGCGCGCGCTGGAGCGCGAGGATGGCGAAAACACCACCGTCCGTGATCTCGGCAGTCGCCGGCTGATCGTGACGCATGGCGACGAATTGCTGGAAGAGGCCACCGCCAAGATGATCGCACACGACATCGGACGGCTGCCCGTCGTTGATCGCGACGACCCGAGCCGGCTCGTCGGGTTGCTCGGCCGCGCCGGCGTGATGGCCGTTTGGCTGCACGCCTCGCGCGAGGAACACGAGCGCGACGGGTGGCTGACGGGACGCCTGAAGCAGCTGCGCAGCAGATTCGGCCGGAGGGGTGGGGGAAGAGGCAACGGCGGAGAATGACGGAGACGAGGCACTTCCAGCTGACCGGCTACAGCCCGACACCCAGTACCGCAACCGTAACGATCCGCTCGTTCGACAAGCCTGAACGCATCCGGCGCGCGCTCAAAGGGCTGGCGACGTTCTGGGGTGCGGCGATCGGAAGCGTGTTTATTCCGGTCGCGCATTTCCTGCTCGTTCCGTCATTCGCGCTCTACGGCGCATACACGTTCTTCGAACGGTTGGGCGCGGAGCGGGTCGTCGTTGGCGCCGAGGGCACCTGTCCGGACTGCGGCAAGCCCCAGAAGCTGGAGGCGGGGGGCCGGTGGCGAGTGCCGCGCAACGTCGCCTGCCGGTATTGCCAGCGGTCGCTGCGGATCTCTTAGAACGTGTAGCCGGCCGCCAGATTCAGGTGGTTCACGGTGAAGTCGCCGGCCTGATAGCGTGTGTTGAGGCGCCGAAACTCGAAGCCAAACACCAGCGGGCCGGGCGGCCGCCACTGGACGTGCCCCTCGCAGACGAAATTGCGAAAGCGACCACTCGCGAGCACGTCGGCGTCTTTGGGATCGTCGATGCCGCAGCCGCCGCCGAACATCCAGCCCGCACGTGGACGCAGGTTCAGCTGCCCCCATCCGCCCTTCGTGCGCACGGGGACGCCGCAAGCGCCGGTATTTTGTCCGATGTCGCCGCCGCCGAGTCCCGCGATGGCCTGGCCGATGAACGCTTCGCCGATGATCTCCGCCAGCCCGAATTTCACGCGCGTGTCGAAGGTGACCGCGCGTGAGCTGAGCACGGAGTCGCCGGAGACTGTATCGAGCCCGCGCAGCCACCCGATGTGCCCGCCGATCGCCACTTCACTCGGATCGTCCTGCGGTCCCCACCCGAGCCGCACCCGGCCCTCGAGATACGGCCGGCCGCTGCGCTCGCCGGAGTCCGGCTGCGTGTTGACCGCTCCCTGCGGCGCGCCCGTAATCGGCGCCAGCACCGCGGCCTGTACCGCGAGTCGCAGCGTGTTCCCATACTCCGCCGTCACGCGTGCCTGCGGCAGCCAGAACCAGAGGTTGCCGGCGAGACTGAAATCGGGGACGCCGACTCCGGCGAGCGACCGTGGATTCCGGACTGAAACGAGCGGCGTTTCCTGGCCGAACATGAACTGCACGTGCGTCCATTGCACCGTGCCGGTGGCGCGACGCAACCGCACCAGCGGGAACGTCCGATTGCCGGGCGCGGGCTGCTGGCCGCCGAAAAAATCGACGTCGACCTCGCCACTGAAGCTGCCGCCGAGCACGTCGGGATCGGTGATGAGGACGCCGAGTCGCGTTTGCCGCAGCGTCGCGCTGCCGCCCGTGACGCCGGTCGCATCCGTATCGGCGAAGACGGGGACGTCGCTGTTGTTGGTGCGCGCGCTATTATAGAAGCCGTTGAGCAGCACGGTCCCCGTAAACTCGACGGTGCGCTTGGCGGGAGGTGGAGGCGGAGGGGATGCAGGCTGCTGCGCGGTGAGCGAAAGCAAAAGCAAGACCTGCATCACGGCCCGCTCCTGGCAAGTTGGATAGCACTACAGTAAGCTCCTCGCCCTTGGATGCAACGGTTTTGGGAGATTGGCAATGCGCATAGTGGCGGGCATCATGGCGTTCTTTGCTGCCGGCGGGGCGGGGCTCATGACCGACGCCGCAGTTTCGGGCCGGATCGTGATTCTCGAGAAAGACAACAAGCCGTCGGAAGATCTCAGCGACGCGGTGATCTATCTGGAAGCGCCGGCCATGGTCGCGACCGCGGGAAAGCCAACCACCGTCGAGATCGCCATCACCGACAAGACGTATGCGCCGCACGTCGTCGTCGTGCCGGTGGGATCGACCGTGCGGTTTCCCAACCACGATCCGTTCAACCACAACGTGTTCTCGGTGAGCGAGCCCAACAGTTTCGACCTCGGACTCTATGGGCGGGGCGAGACGAAGAGTCACACATTCGATCATCCTGGTCTCGTGCGCGTGTACTGCAACGTGCATCCGCGGATGGTCGCCTACGTGCTCGTGATGGAGAATCGGTATTACGCACAGCCGGGGAATGACGGGAGCTTCACGATCGACAACGTGCCCGCGGGCCGCTACCGCCTGCACGTGTGGCACGAGCGCATTCCGAGTGAAGTCGTGAAGGACGTGACTGCTGGGGCGGCGGCCACTCTGCAGGACCTGCAGATCGCGCTGAATGCCCAGGGCTACAAGTGGCAGCCACATCGCAACAAGTACGGACGCAACTACCCGACCAATGCCGGACGCGAACGCTACTAAGCCGGCCCGCGCCTTCGGTCTAACCGCCAAGATCTTCATCGCCTCGACGCTGCTCGTCGTGGCGGTGCTGGGGATTACGTTCGGCGTTACGTCCATCCAGGCCAACCGCACCGCGGACGCATCGATCCATCGCGCGCTGCGCGCGACGCGTCGCGCGGTGGACGACTATCTCGCGGCACGCACCCGGACGTTGGGACGCGCGAGCACGGTCGCGACCGACGTGCCGCAATACCGCCAGCGCCTCCTGGACCAGCGCGCACGTGCTGAGGCACTCGATCAGGCCGACGAGATCCGCGGGCTCGTCGATGCGGCCTGGGTGCTGGTCACCAACAGCGACGGCATCTTGATCGCGCGGACCGATTACCGCGAGCAGTATGGTCGCGACCTCTCGATCGCGCCGCTCGTCGCTAATGCGCTGAGTGGCGATCAGACCAGCGGCGCGTGGCTGGATGACGTGCGCGGCACGATGTTCATGGCCGTCGGTACGCCGCTGCGCGACCGCCCCACGGCTGCGCCGCTTGGCGCGCTCGTCGCGACCTACCAAGTCGACGACTCGCTCGCGGGCGCGATCAAGCAGGCGACGAACTCCGACGTGGTGTTCTTCGCGCTCGATACCCTCAACCAACCCGTGGTGGTGGGAAGCACGGTGCCCGCGCCGGACATCGGCCCGGCGTTGCAAAGCCATGTGAAGATGGAGGTGCTGGCTGCGGACACGGGGGGGGAGGGCATGGCGCTCGCCGCGTCGGTGGGGCAGCAGCATCTGATCGGCCTGGCCGGAGCGATTCGCTCGCCCTCGGGCGACGTACGGGGGGGATTCGTGGCGCTGCGCTCGCGCGAATCGGAACTGGCCGCGTTCAATGCGCTGCGGCGCACGATGCTGTGGGCGGTCGCGCTGGGCGTCGTGCTCGCGCTGATCTTCGCCTTCGTGCAGGCGCGGCAGATCGCGGGTCCGGTACGGCGGCTCGCGATCGCGACCCGCCAGGTGCAGGACGGCGAGTACAGCGTGGAGATCGACGTCACCTCGCGCGATGAGATCGGCATCCTCTCGCACGCGTTCAAGGCCCTGGTCGCGGATCTCAAGGCCAAGGCGGCGCTCGTCGATTACATGATGCAGGCGTCGGGCGCCGCGGCGACGCAGCCAATTGCCTCGGTGCCCACGGTGGTGCGTGCGGTCGATGGCGGGCAACTGAAGCCCGGCGCCACTTTCGCCGGCCGTTACGAAGTGAAGGAGATCCTCGGCGCGGGCGGCATGGGCGTCGTCTACCGCGCCTTCGACCGCGAGCTCCAGGAGCCCGTCGCGATCAAGACGCTCCGGCCCGAGGCCATGGCGGGCGGGAGCGTCGCGCTCGATCGCTTCAAGCAGGAGATCCGCCTGGCGCGCCGGATCGCGCATCGCAACGTCGTCCGCACGTACGACCTCGGCGAAGAGAATGGGATGTACTACCTGACGATGGAGTACGTCGAGGGGACGTCGCTCAAACAGCTGATCACGTCACGCGGCAAGCTGCCGGTGACGGTCGCGCTGACGGTCGGGAAGCAGCTGTGTCGCGCGCTCGAGGTCGCGCACGCCGAGGGTGTGATCCACCGCGACATCAAGCCGCAGAACATCGTCGTGGAGCCGAGCGGGTTTCTGAAGGTGATGGACTTCGGGATCGCGCGCCTCGCCAATCCGCCGCAGGGAAAGGGACTGACAGAGGCCGGCACGTCGATCGGCACGCCGGATTACATGTCGCCCGAGCAGCTCTCGGGTGCGGAGCTCGATCCGCGCAGCGATCTCTATGCCGCCGGGGTGGTGTTATTCGAGTGCTTGACGGGGAAAGTGCCGTTCGAGGCCGAGACGACGTGGGCGTTGGTAGCCAAGCATCTCGAGGAAGAGGCGCCCGATCCGCGCAAGCTCAACTCGGAAGTTCCTGACGGCCTGGCGACGGTGATTCTGAAAGCGATGGCGAAGCAGCCGGCGGACCGCTACGCGACGGCGTCAGAGATGCACGACGCGCTCGCGCGCATCGGGTGAGCGAAGAAATACAGCCTCGAGGCCGACGGCCCGCCCATCATTCATCGAGTAGTACACCGGATAAGTTCCATCTCCAAACCCGCTGTCGACGAACGGCACGACAGTCTTCGCCGGTTCGCACGGGTAAAGGCCGGCAGGCGTGGTGCGACCGTACCAGAGCTGATTGCCCCATCGCTGCCACTCATCCTCATGATCCTGAGCCCAAGCGGCGAGGCGGTCAACATCGCAGATGGCGACCGCTGCGAGATCGACGCCTACTTCTCCCGCCAACGCCCCTGGCGTGCCGATCTCTCCCTTCGGGTGAACGCGCACGCGAGATATCCGTCGATCGATTCCATACGTCATGACGCGTGCCTCGACGACATGGACGCCCGGCGAAACCTCCAGAATGACTCCCTCACCGTCGTTACCAGCCATCAACACATCCAACAGTTGTAGGCGCTTCCCCTGAATCTCGAACTCACAATGGAACAACCAATCTGACTCGGCGCCGAGCGCGCCCTGTTCCACTTCAGGGCCTGTCTGTGTCGACGCGAGAAAGTCCGCGAGTGCGCTTCCGAGGGGAGCGCTCGGCTCAGGCGCCCGTGCCGGGTGAAAGTCAAGCCACTCCGCAGCATGGCTATAGATGAGCCAGAAATCCTCCGCGGCCATCTTGCGATAGGAATTCGCCAGGACCGATCTGAGATCGGCCCGCAGCAGCTCGTCCTCACCGACGGATGCACGCCAGGTCATTCTCGCCTGATGGAGCCGCTCCATCAGTTCGATTGCCTCATCGAGCGTCGCCACCCCGGTAAGCGGCATCCGTTCCGTCGTGAAAGAGCTCAACCGTTCGCGATGGCCGCCAACCATTTCAACCAGACTCATGCTCATCTCGTAGTCGGCGTGACTGACATGGGGTGGGCGCGCTAATGACAATCCCGTTCCGCCGCGAAGACTGGTGCAATAGATGGGGCCGGACGCCTCGGTTACGAGGAATGCGAGAAGGCGTGGACCCCTCTTGGTGGTAATGAACCCCAGCCATCCGCTGATCGTCCCGCCCGAATGCCCGAACCAGCGGCTGACAGCGAGGCTGCCATCCTTCCGTTGTTCGCCGACATCGCCCAGGCTGCTGAACCCGAGCGGCGTCAGCTCCTGCATCGCT
>QHTY01000193.1:5427-6046 GCA_003220985.1 Gemmatimonadota bacterium | reverse complement strand
GATCGGCAGCGCCGGCACGGAGGCCCTTGACCGCCTTTCGGAGCGCGGCCACCTCCTCTTCGACTTCAGGCGGCGGAGACTTGGACGTCATGTCATGTCACGCTGTACTGGCCACGCAGAGCC
Organism: Gemmatimonadota bacterium; assembly: GCA_003220985.1. GTDB lineage: Bacteria > Gemmatimonadota > Gemmatimonadetes > Gemmatimonadales > GWC2-71-9 > 20CM-2-65-7. The sequence goes on along the minus strand of QHTY01000193.1, from coordinate 5,923 downwards.
TCGCCCTTGGGAGCGGCGTAAGGTCCGCGCGCAGGTTTGGCCCTTACAGGCAGCCAGCGCGAGCAGGAGGACCGACGATCTACCGGCCGTTATAGAAGAGCTCCAGAAATGCCCACGTGTACAGCGAGAGTACGAAGGCACCCAGCGCTACGTACACCATGAGGGCCCGGCTTGGCCGCGGAGTGGTCCACGGCAGTCGCCAAACGAAGGGGGCGCCAAGCGCCAGGCTGACTCCGAGGGCAATCCAGTCTTGGCCCCCCGTGGGCGTCCAGAATCGGCGGGATATCACGAGCCATACTGTGTAGGCAACGAGCGGGAGGAGAGCCGCCGCTCGCACGGACCGGGCGATCGGTGAAAGGGTACCCATCGACTCAGACGCCGAACTGACGCAGATGATGGTCAAGATGCTTGTGTAGCATCACGCCCCAGCTCGCCCCCGAAATGCGTCCAAAAACCCGACTCGCCGGCCACGCGGCCGCCGGCCCGCGCGCCCCAA
>QHTY01000193.1:0-5369 GCA_003220985.1 Gemmatimonadota bacterium | reverse complement strand
GGCGGACTTTTCCCCTTACCTCTCGGCCACGGGATGACGTGAATCGCGAGCCAATTCAAAGGGAAATTGGTCAAGGGACCGGAAGGTGGATCGGTCTCAAGCTCGCCGAGGCCGTGCCGCAGATCGCAGCTGATATGGCACACCATTTCGGGAGCTGTGAACCGACCCCAAACTGGCCTTCGATCTGGCGTCAGGCGGGAGATCCGATCAAGGATCGCGGTTCGAGCAGTTGGATCAAACAGGGTAGGCATGCACGATTATCGATTCAGCGGTCCCTTGGCAAGTAACCGCTCCGTAAAATCCAGACGCTCTTGCGTCTCTGCGAGTTCTTGCTGGAGCCCCTGAACTGTGTGCTCGAGTTCCTCGACCCGCGCGGTAACGTCAGAAGTCGACGACGGCGCGCGAGTGGCATTGATACGCGCGATTTTTATCGCTGCCCAAGCGAGGATCGCGACGACGGGGATGAGGGGGGCAAAGTCCAGAATTGGCCGTTCCTTCCTTTAGAACTGAGACTTCGCGGCTGTCACAAACTCAATTCTACCTCAAGGCGAGCCGCGGTGGTCACAACGGCTCCCGGGTCACGTCCGGCGCCGGCCTGCAGCGGCGAGCTACGGGCCGACCATGATGAGGATCCCCGCGACGAGAGCTAGGATGGCTTCTATAGTCCCGAGTCCTCTGAAGCTGAGCCCCACCAGTCCCTCAAGACCTCGTAGCGCGAGCCAGACGCCCAGTAGCAGCATACCGAGATTTCTCGTGAGTCTCATGATTTCGCTCTCTAGCTAACGGTCGTTCGATGCTTCATGAAGCGCGCGTCACACCCCCGCAAACCACGGATAGCCCTGATCCTCCCAATACCCGCCCGGTCGCTCGGCCGTGAAGGTCATCGAAACGAGATACTTGGTCATCTTGTAGCCGAGTTTGGTGGGGGAATACAACCGCAGCGGCGCGCCGTGCGGAGGCGAAAGGGGATTGTCGTTCATACCGTAGGCGAGAATGGTCTGCGGGTGCATCGCACTCGCGAGATCCCAACCATTCGAGTAGCCAGAGTCAAACGAGTCGAAGCGGATATAGCGGGCTTGCGGGAGCATGCCGCAGCGCTCGGCAACGGCCGAGACTTGGGCGCCGTGCCAGGTCGCGATCGCGCTCCATCCCTCCACGCAATGGTGCTTGACGGTGTACGTCGTGCGTGGCATCGCCTGCAGATCGTCGATCGACAACGCCAGCGGCTCGCGCACCAAGCCGCCGACCTGTAACCGCCAGGCCGTGGGGTCCTGCAGCATCGGGATCATCGGCGAAATGAAATAAGTCGGCAGTCGCGCGGTGCGCTGGGAGATGTCGTACTGCGGAGCCAGCCGGTGCTTGGAGAACAGGATCTTCTCGCCCACCCAGTCGTTCAATCGACTGACGTCGAGCAACAGGGGACGCACCGCGTTGCCGCCGTCCCAGCCGCAGGCGGCCGCGACCGACGCCGGACCGGCGACGGCTGACAGGCGGAGGAACGCGCGCCGGTCAATCACGAGACGGAAACCGCCCTCGATACCAACCGGAAATCATCGCGCGCAGCGACGCGGGGTCCACCACAAACACCAGAATCACGTGCACGACGAGGAACGCCGTGAAGATCCACACCGCCCAGAAATGCCAGTAGCGCGCCGCCTGAAATCCGCCGAACAGCGCAGTGAGCCAGGAGAATTGCGTCGGCTTGTAGATCGCGAATCCCGTGAGGACCGACAGCACCCCGAGCAGAACGATGAGCGTGTACGCGAGCTTCTGGAGCGGATTGTGCTTGCCCTGCGGCGGATGATCCTTGCGGAGCCGCAGATAGTACTTCTGCATCTCGATCGCGCCACGAATGTCCCGCGGGCGAAACAGCAGTGACCGCCACTCGCCGCTTGCGACCAGATAGCAGACGTACAACACGCCGGCGCCGATGAGCGGCCACATCAGCGCGAAGTGCCAGTTCAACGCCCCCGCGAGCCAGCCGCCCAGCCGGCTCCACCTCGGGAATTCACGGTTCTCGAAGGCATTGATGTAGTAAGGGCCGCCGCGCTCCCCGAAGCGCGCGTACGCGCTGTAGATCTGCAGCCCGCTCATGATCATGCCCGCGAGCAGCACGAACGTCAGCCAGTGGGTCACACGCACGATCCAGTGGTGCCGTTTGACGGGCGCGGCGGGCGGAGTCATGGGCTAAGTATATTCCGTGCCATGCGCGTAGCAACGCTCTTCGTCATCGCCGCTCTCGTGTCCTGCCGTTCGCAACAAGCGGCCGTCACGACTGGCAACACCGACACGCTGAGTTTTGCCGACGTGACGCCACGCGATTCCGCGGACAGCTCGCTGCTCACGCCGCGCGTGATCACAGAGCCAACGGTGGTCGTGTTCTGGCTCGCGGCGGCGGACACGTTCTCAGCGGACGATCAAGCCGAGGCGCTGGACGAGCTCAATTCCACCACCGAGGGGATCCAGCCGACGCTGTCACGGCACAACATCAAGCTCGTCCCGACCAACTCCGACACGATTTACGTCGCCCTGCCCAACCGCCAGCGCCGCATGATTCTGTTGACCGGCGTGGACTACCCATTCGGGTACGTCCTCGTGGAACCGGGCAGCGCCGAGCGCATTCTCGCGGGGCTCTACGCGGACGATGAGCTGCTCGACGAGGTCGAGGCCTACTTCGATCTGCCGCCCTCCGATAGCGCCGACGCGAGGCCGCGGATCTCGACTTGACCAAATCGCTGCTGCTCCGCGGCGGGCGGCTGGTCACCATGGACAACTCCCGCCGCATTGTGGATGGGGATGTGTTGGTGCAGGACGGGCGGATCAAAAACGTCGGACGGTCGGACGGTCGGACGGCCGGACGGTCGAAACCCACGACGATCGATTGCAGTGGCTTAATCGTCCTTCCTGGTTTGGTGCAAGCGCACATCCATCTGTGTCAGACGCTGTTTCGCGGGCTGGCGGACGAGCTGCGGCTCGAGCAGTGGCTCAGCCGCCGCATCTGGCCGCTCGAGGCGGCGCACACCGAGGAGACCGTGTTCTGGTCGGCGATGCTCGGCGCCGCCGAGCTGCTGCTCGGCGGCACGACGGCGATCCTCGACATGGAGACCGTGCGCCACACGGGCACCGCGTTCGAGGCGCTCGAATCCATCGGCATCCGCGCTACCGTGGGAAAGTGTCTCATGGATGCGCCGACCAATCCGCCGCGCTTACGCGAAACGACGGACAAGGCGCTCACCGAAAGCTCGGACCTGTGCGCGCGCTGGCATGGCGCCGCGGGCGGACGGTTGCGCTACTGCTTCGCCCCGCGCTTCGCGCCCAGCTGCACGGGGCCACTGCTCCGCGCGGTGAGCGATCTCGCGGAGCACAGCGGCGCGACGATTCACACGCATGCGGCGGAAACGCCGCTCGAGCTGGATACGGTCAGGCGCGGGACGGGCCACGACGAGATCGCGTATCTCGATACGGTCGGGATCTCGGGGCCGCGTGCGGCGCTGGCGCATTGCGTGTGGGTGGATAAGGACGGCATCGAGCGGTTGGCGCGGCAGGGGACGAACGTCGTGCATTGTCCCAGCTCGAACCTCAAGCTCGGCAGCGGGATCGCCCCGATCCCCGAGATGCTGGCCGCCGGATGCCGGGTCGGCATCGGCGCCGACGGAGCGCCGTGCAACAATCGCCTCGACGCCTTCGCCGAGATGCGGTTGGCCGCCCTGATTCAGAAGCCGCGGCTCGGACCGGACGCGCTGCCGGCCGGGCAAGCCCTGGAGCTGGCCACTCTAGGCGGAGCACGGGCCTTGGGACTCGAAGCGGAGATCGGCTCGATCGAGGTCGGCAAATGCGCGGATCTGATCGCGCTCGATCTCAGCGGCCCTCACGCGCAACCCGACGACGCTGACCTCATCTCCCGGATCGTGTACAGCGCGCGGGCCGGCGACGTGCGTCACGTGATTGTGGACGGGCGGATCGTGGTGCAAGACGGAGAGTTGAAAACGGCTGATGTCGGGGAGATTCGTCGTGCCGCCAACACTCAAGCTCGTCGCCTCCGCCGCGCCGTGGGTTTGTAGCGGCGCGCGACGCGGGGATAGCGACCTCGGTGTTCGTCGTTGTGCCGCGCCGCCGTGGGGCAACGGGAAAGCCCACCAGGCAGAATACCGCTACGGGTAGCGGCCGGATGGGTTGTCCAAACCCACGGATGAACGAGCGGGGCCTCCACATGGAGGCTCCGCTTGTTTTCATGGCAGCAACGCGGCGATCTGTCGAGGAATCGCGTCGAGCTTGCTGTGTGAGAAAACCACTTTACCGGTTGCGTCCAGGACATAGTAATCGGGCCAGGCGAAGGTGACGAACGCTCGCTTGGTGTCGCTCCGGTAATCGTAGAATACCGGCAAGTCTTCCGCGTGCTTTTCTTTCAGAATCCGACGCAGCTCGTCCGAAAACGGGTGGTCCACGATCGCGACAACCCTGGCGCCGGAACTCGAGAACTGATTGGCGATACTCTGGAGAGCGCCCAGGTCATTCACGGAGAACCAGCAAGACGGCGACCAAAAAGCCACGACCGTGACGTGGCCTTGCGTGAGATCGTTCAGGCGACGGGTTTCCCCAGTGCTCGAGAGCAGGCGCGTGGGGCCGTTGAGAGAACGAGGCGCCGCACTTTCGAGGACGGCGGCGCGCATGTCTCCCTTTGCGTCGCTCAACCACGAGTTCCACCGCGTGTTCGACAAATGGGGAGCGGTGACCGCGCGAATCGAGTCCCCGAACCCCGGAGCCGAGCCGGGGTCGGCTGCGACCTTCGCATATGTCCTCAGTGACTGCGTCGTGTCCCCCAGGGCGGCCCAGGTCTCTGCCACGCGGCGGAACACTACGGGGCTCCAACCATAGGAGGCCGCGAGCCGCAGTGTGTCCAGTCCACCGGCTGTGTCGCCGTCTTCGATGAGGGCGTTCGCCAGCTCGGCGAGAATTGGTTGCGCCGCGCCGCGGTTGGTGACGCGTTGCTCTGCGGTATTCGCGGTCAGGGGACGATACGCATCGGGCCCCTGCGCGAGCAGACGAGCTTCGTCCCGCAGCCACTCCATACCAACGCGCCGGAGGGTCGGGTACTGGAGAAGCCATTTCCCGTAGTACGCGGCCATAACGGGTTCCCGGCGCTGCACTCGGCGGACACGTGGAATCCAGATTCGCAACGCAGCCGTGTCGTTTGCCGCTCTTGCTTGTCCGAGGGCGTTCTGGGCGAATAGCCAGAGAATGCGGGCGCCGCTTGGCTCGGCCCGCGCCCACACGGGTTCGAGTTCCGCGAAGTAGCCCCGCGAATCCTTTCGTTGCGTGATGTATTCGCGCAACAGCCGATTCTCCCGTCGGAAAAGAACGTCGGGGTC
>QHTY01000192.1:16603-17142 GCA_003220985.1 Gemmatimonadota bacterium | reverse complement strand
GGCGAGTCGCTGGCGATCGCGGGTGAAGTCGCCAAGAGCATGGCGCGGCGCTGGGGCGCCGACGCCGTGAGCCAGCACTTCCGTACGTTCGACACGATCTGTTCGGCGACGCAGGAGCGTCAGGACGCGGTGCTCAAGCTGATCGCCGAGCCGCTTGATTTGATGGTCGTGATCGGCGGATACAATTCGAGCAACACCACGCACCTCGCGACCATTTGCAGCGAGAAGGTCCCGACGTATCACATCGCGGATGCGGCGTGCATCGATGTGGAGGAAGGCAGCATCCGGTACCGGCCCGTTGGCACCCATACCAGCGAAGCGCGGCGCGAGCACTGGCTGCCGGAGGGTCGCCTGACGATTGGGATTACCGCGGGTGCGTCGACACCCAACAACAAGATCGGGGAAACGATCGAGCGGATCGCCGCGGCGCGGGGCGTGACTCTGGAGGGAGTCCTGGGCGGCTGACCCCGGGGCGCCGCCCCGGGGTTAGCCTCGCCATATTTCCATCATGCCGCTCTCCGGCTTCCACCCCGTCATCG
>QHTY01000192.1:15995-16538 GCA_003220985.1 Gemmatimonadota bacterium | reverse complement strand
TTTGCAGCGTTTCTATCGGCCATCGATGGGCTCGTGCGCCAGGGACTCAGCGGCGAGCTCCGCGACGAGACCCAGGTGGTCTACGTCTCGCCGCTCAAGGCCCTCTCCAACGACGTCCAGAAGAACCTTTCAGAGCCTCTGGCTGAGATCCGCACCGCTCTGGCAGAGCAGGGGCTGCCCGACGTCGAGGTCCGCACGCTACTGCGTACCGGGGACACGCCGCAGTCGGAGCGGCAGGCGATGGTCAGTCGCCCACCCCACATCCTCGTCACGACGCCGGAATCGCTCTATCTGATCCTCACGTCGGAACGCGCCCGCGAGATGCTGCGTTCGGTCCGAACGGTGATCGTCGACGAGATCCATGCGGTGGCCCGCGACAAACGGGGCAGCCACCTCGCGCTCTCGCTGGCGCGTCTCGATGCGCTCGTCGGCAAGCGACCGCAGCGCATCGGCCTCTCGGCCACGCAGCGGCCGATCGAGGAGATCGCGCAATTCCTGGTCGGCACTGGACAGCCGTTGCCCACGATCGTCGATGCAGGCCAC
>QHTY01000192.1:11826-15906 GCA_003220985.1 Gemmatimonadota bacterium | reverse complement strand
GCACAAGACGACCTTGGTGTTCGTGAACACCCGCCGGTTATGCGAGCGGCTCGCCATGCATCTGTCCGAGCGCCTCGGCGCCGATCGCGTTACCAGCCATCACGGCAGCTTGTCGCGCGAGAAGCGGCTCGAGGCGGAGGAGCGGCTCAAGCGCGGTGAGCTGCAGGCGCTGGTCGCGACCGCATCGCTCGAGCTGGGGATCGATATCGGGAGCATCGACCTCGTCATTCAAGTGGGGTCGACGCGCTCCATTGCGACGCTGCTCCAGCGCGTCGGCCGGGCGGGCCACCGGCTCGGTGCGATTCCCAAGGGACGCATCTTCCCGCTCTCCAGAGACGAGCTGATCGAATGCGCGGCCATGCTGCGCGCGACGCGCGAGGGGCGGCTCGACCGGTTGATCATTCCCGACCGGCCGCTCGACATTCTGGCCCAACAGATCGTCGCCGCCGCGGCGGGCGAAGAGTGGGATGAAGACACGCTGTACCAGCGCATGCGGTCGGCCTACCCCTACCGTGACCTGACGCGCAAGGAGTTCGATGATGTCGTGCAGATGCTCGCCGAGGGGTTCACCACCCGGCGCGGGCGGCGGAGCGCGCACATCCACTATGACGGCATCAACAAGAAACTGAAGGGGCGGCGCGGCGCGCGCATCGCCGCGATCACGTCCGGCGGCGCGATTCCTGATCTCGGTGATTATCGCGTCATCCTCGAGCCGACGGAGACCTTCGTCGGGACGCTCAATGAGGACTTCGCGATCGAGAGCACGCCCGGCGACATCTTCCAGCTCGGCAACACGTCCTACCAAATCGTCAAAGTCGAATCGGGCCAGGTACGCGTGGCCGACGCCAGAGGCCAGCCGCCGACGCTGCCGTTCTGGCTCGGCGAAGCGCCGGGGCGGACGAACGAGCTGTCGGAGGAAGTGTCGCGGCTCCGCCAGGACATCGCGGACCGGCTGGACGATCCGCCCGCCGCGATCCAGTGGCTGGTAGACACCATCGGCATGAACGAAGCGGGCGCCCGCACCGTCGTCGAGTACCTCGGCGCGACGCGGCAGATTCTCGGCACGATCCCCACGCAGAAATGCCTGGTCCTGGAGCGGTTCTTCGACGAGGCGGGCGGGATGCAGCTGGTCCTGCACGCGCCGTTCGGCAGCCGGATCAACCGGGCCTGGGGCCTCGCGCTGCGCAAGCGCTTCTGCCGCAGCTTCAACTTCGAGCTGCAGGCGGCGGCAACCGAAGACGCCATCATCCTTTCGCTGGGACCGCAGCACAGCTTCCCGCTCGAGGATGTCTTCCAGTACCTGAAGCCCGCGACCGCGGAGCATCTGCTGGTGCAGGCGATGCTCGATGCGCCGGTCTTCGGCACGCGGTGGCGCTGGAACGCGACCCGCGCCCTGGCGGTGCTGCGGTTCCGGGGTGGGAGAAAAGTGCCGACGCCACTGCAGCGCATGGAGGCGGAAGACTTGGTTGCGGCCGTCTTCCCGGATCAGCTCGCGTGCCCGGAAAACCTGGTCGGTGACCGGGAGATCCCCGATCATCCGCTGGTCAATCAGACGATCGCCGACTGCCTGCTCGAGGCCATGGATTTCCCCGGCCTGAAGCGCGTGCTCGAGGGCATGGAGGCGGGCCAGTTCACGCTGATCGCGCGCGACACGACCGAACCGTCCCCACTCTGTCACGAGGTGCTGAACGCGCGGCCCTACGCCTTCCTCGATGATGCGCCACTCGAGGAGCGGCGGACGCAGGCGGTCATCACGCGGCGTGGCCTCGACGTGAAGACGGCCGAAGAATTCGGCAAGCTCGACCAGTCCGCCATCGACCTCGTGCGGGAGCAGGCATGGCCCGAACCCGAGACGGGAGACGAACTGCACGACGCGCTGCTGATCATGGGCGCGGTGCCACGGGTCGAGGCTGGTACGCACGCGTCGTGGAAGGACAAGTACGACGATCTCGCGCGCGCGGGCCGGGTGACGACAGTGGACGACCGGCTGTGGGTGGCGACGGAGCGGCTGCCGCTGGTCCAGGCGGCATTCCCCGGTGCTCGCAACGAACCGGCGGTCGCGCCGCCAGAGCGCGAAGCAGCCAAGGTGTGGAGCAGGGAAGACGCGATTCGCGAGCTGGTCCGTGGACGGCTCGAAGTCGTGGGGCCGACGACGGCCAACGACATCGGCGAGGCACTGGGGGTGCCTGTCGCCGACCTTGACTTCGCGCTGGCCGCCCTCGAGCACGAAGGCTTTGCGCTGCGCGGGCGCTTCTCCTCGGGCGTGGAAGGGATCGAGTGGTGCGAGCGGCGGCTGCTGGCGCGGATTCATCGCTACACCCTCGACCGGCTGCGCAAGGAGATCGAGCCGGTTACCGCGGCGGACTTCCTGCGGTTCCTCTTCAAGTGGCAACGGGTCGCGACGGGTTCTCGGGCGGAGGGCCCCGAGGGGCTGGCAGCCGTTCTCGATCTGCTGGACGGCTACGAGTTGGCAGCCGGGGCGTGGGAATCCGAGGTGCTGCCGGCCCGGCTGACCGACTACGATCCGCTCTGGCTCGACGGGTTGTGCCTCTCCGGCGAGATCGCCTGGGGAAGATTGACGGCAACGCGGAATGCGGAAGTCGGAACAAGAGCACGCCGATCGCGTTGTACCGGCGCGACCGCGGCGAGATCTGGCGGGCCGGCCTTCCCGAAGTCGATGTGACGACCCTCCCGCTGTCGTCAACGGGCAAGGCGTTGCTCGCGGCGTTCGAGGCTCGCGGTGCGTTGTTCTTTGGCGATCTCGTCAACGCGACGGGTTTGTTGCGAACGGAAGTCGAAAAGGGGCTCGCGGAGCTGGTTGCCTGGGGCCTCGTGTCTTCGGACAGCTTTGCCGGACTGCGCGCCCTGCTCGTGCCGTCGGATCGGCGGCGCCCGCTCGGAGGCGGCTACCGGCGGCGTGGCCGCATCGCGCCGTTCGGCGTCGAAACGGCGGGGCGGTGGGCCCGCACGCATGCACGGCCACCAATTCCCGACGAACAGATCGCCGAGGCGATAGCCTGGCAGCTGGTGCGCCGCTACGGTGTCGTCTTCCGGCGTCTCGTGCAGCGCGAGACCCTGCTCGCGCCGTGGCGCGACATCCTGCGCGTCTACCGGCGGCTCGAGGCGCGCGGCGAGATCCGTGGCGGCAGGTTCGTGGGTGGCTTCTCCGGGGAGCAGTACGCGCTCCCCGAAGCCATTGGCTTGCTGCGGAGCACGCGCAGGGAGCGGGGTGCCGATGAGCTGATCGCAGTCAGCGGCGCGGATCCGTTGAACCTCGTCGGCATTCTCACGCCGGGGGAAGCCGTTGCCGCCATCACGTCGAACCGTGTGCTCTACCGGGATGGTGTGCCGATCGTCGTAAAAGAAGGGGAGGGCAAAGAGCGGTTCCTCGTGGACGTCCCTGCCGAGGAACGCGATCTGCTGCGCGGCGCGCTGCTCCGGCGCCGGCCAGCGCCGCTCGTGCGCACCTATCTCGGCAAGAGCAAGGCGGCCGGCTAGGCCTTCAGCTTTTCGAGGTACTTGCTGCGCAGCTTCGCGACTTTCGGCGCGATGACGGCGCGGCAGTAGGGCTGGTTGGGATTCCTTCTGTAGTACTCGCGGTGGTACTCCTCAGCCGGATAGAACGCCTTGAGCGGCTCGATCCGAGTGACGATCGGGTCGTCGAACACGTGCTCGGCTTCCAGCTCGCGCACGACTTCCTCGGCGGCGCGGCGCTGCTCGTCGTCGTGGTAGAAGATCGCCGAGCGATACTGGCTACCCACGTCGCCGCCCTGGCGGTCGAGCGTAGTCGGGTCGTGCAACGTGAAGAACACACCGAGCAAGTCGCGATAGGAGAGCTCGTCCGGGTCGAACGTCACCTGCACCACCTCGGCGTGCCCCGTCGTGCCGGTGCAAACCGCCTCGTAGCTCGGATTGGGTACGTGCCCGCCGGAATACCCCGAGAGGACTTTCGTGACGCCGCGCAACTGCTCGAAGACCGCCTCGAGACACCAGAAGCAGCCGCCAGCCAGAGTGGCCAATTGTGTGCTCATGTCTTCATTCTCGCCGGGCTGTCAAGCGGATGGAGTCCGCCAGACTGCG
>QHTY01000192.1:662-11781 GCA_003220985.1 Gemmatimonadota bacterium | reverse complement strand
TGGCGATAATGACCGAGTCCCAGCTCAAAGGAGCCGGCGGCGCGCGCCGTGTCGTGTTTGGCTTGCCAGGCGACGCCCCGCACCAGCTCGGCATACACCCGAACCGCGCGGGTCGCGCCGTTCGCCGGATCGAGCGCCTGTTCGAGAAGGTCCAACGCGCTGTCGGGTTGTCCGGCTCGCAGCTGCGTCCGGGCGAGGTCGATGAGGCGGACCGGATCGCGCGGCGCTGGCGGGGTGAGATTGAAGCGGTACGAGACGAGACTGCGCACCGGTTTTCCGGCAATGCGCGCCGGGCTAAACAGGACGCTTGACAGCGTCTGTTTCAGCGGCGTGCTGAACGCGGAGTCTGGAGTTTCGAGAATCTCGATGTTGCGCTCGTCCACGCGTCCGAGTGTATCCACGAGCATTCGCACAACGGCCGGGCCCGACACACGGCGGCGGCGCAGCTCGCGCGGGTAGACAAACTGCGGTGCGGTCAACCACCGCACCGGCTGATCGAGATCCCAAGCCCGGAAGGTCCGAATCGCGCGGGACTCCACGTCAAGCAGATTCGCCAGCCCGGGCGAGATGGTGTCGAGCCCACGGACGCCCGGATCGGGATAGAGTACCAACGCGCGCCGCAGGCTGAGCCGGGCGAGCTGGTAATGGCCACGCTGGTATTCCAGAACGCCGCGCCAGACGTATGCCCACGCGCTATCCATGATGTAGGGTGCGGTGTCCAGCGCCTCGGACAAGGCGACCTCCGCACTGTCCCACTGCCGGCTGGCAATGTGCGCCTGCCCAGCGGCGAGGAGCTGCGCACTGCGGCTCTGTGCGCCTAAGGCGCGGGCGGGGGCGGCGGCGAGGGCGACGGTGATGGCGAGGATGACTAGTGCGACGCGAGGTATCGTAACACGACCAGGTTGAAGTACGCGGGGTTGCCGGTGTGCGGCGGATGGCCAGCACCGGGAATGACGACCGTGGTGTCGTTCTGCAGGCAACGCGCCAGCTCATCAGTGATCAGCTGAAATATGCGCGGACTCCGTTCGCCCCGAACGAGCAGCACCGGCGTCGTGATGCGGCCGAGCTCCGCGCACGTGACTGGCGGCAGGTAGTCACCGCGCTCCGCGAGCATTTCGCGGTGCAGCTCGAACGCATGGGCGAGCAGGCTCGTGCGGCCGGCGGGTGTGAGCCGGTCGAATGCACCCCGTCGCGTGGTGCCGTCGAAGAAGAGTCGCACGGCGGCGACCGAGTCGCCGCGCACGAAGGCGGCACGCGCCGGATCGAGCGCATACGTGAAGAACCTTCGTCGCGCGGCATCTCCCTCTTCGGACGGCGTGAGGAGCGAGAAAATCGGCGGCTCGGCAAGCACGAGGCCGCGCACGAGCTGCGGGTGGTCACGCACGAGCTGCAGCGCGGTGTACGCGCCGTACGACGAACCAATGATCTGGGCCGGCGCGAGATCCAGCGTCAGCAGCATGGCCGCGAGATCCTCGGAATGCAGCTTGGGCGAGTAGGTCTGATTGTCCTCGACTTGGGGATTCGGCCGGTGATAGCGACGACTGTACACGAGCACGCGATAACGCTGCGCGAACAGGTTTTCCTGACCGCCCCACGAATTGAGATCCGCCAGCGTGCCGTGCACGAAAACAACCGGAGGCGCACCGCTGTCGCCGGTGACGCGGTAGGTGAGGCGGGTGCCGTTGAAGGTCGTCGCGTGGAGCGTGCGATCGAAGACACGCATGGGGGGAGCCGCGGGCGGCGCGGGCGCTTTCTCGGGACCGGCTCCGCCGCAGGCGACAACCAGCAGGCAGCACAACATGATTCGCATGTCTACAGGATGTGACGCCGCGCCGCAAAACGCCATTAGCTGATCAGCCAGGCAGCCGCAGCCGCAACCTTTTGCTCCGCGCGCCACCGGCCCACACCCTCACCCAGCGCGGCGACTTGGCGCTTCGCCTCGGTTGGAGATCGCCGGAGCGCTTCGCCCAGCAGCTCGTAGACCTCGCGCTCTAGAATGACGCGCACGTTTACACCGCACTGCTCCAGCGCGGCGGCGAGGACGGTGCGAAACAGTCGGCCCTCAGACGCGTGGGCTCGCATGTGCTGGTTGGCGATGCTCGCTGGATCCGTCAGAGACGAAACGACGACGCCGGCATTGCGAACGTGGTGCTGTTTGCGGTAATCGGCGAGCAAGTCGGCCACACTCCGGCTCGCAAAGCGCTCGACGCCCCGTACCAGGCGGCTCACCTTGGTAGTGTCGGTCTGTGCGGTTCCGAAGCCGGCGTGATATGGTTGCCGAGCGTCCGCCACGTCGGGATCGGCGAGCTCGATGACACGGCTGTCGAGGACAGTCGTCGGTGCCCGTGGGGAATTCGTGATCAGTACGGCAGCCGCCCAGCCTGATTTCACGCGGAAGCCGAGAGTGCACGAAGAGCTCATCCCCAATCCTTCGAGTCGGGAGCGACGCGCCGCATGGCTCTCAGAAACGAGAAGGGGGACGGGGGACGGGGGTTACATAACCCGTCCCCCGTCCCCCGTCCCCCCCCACTCGTCCCCTTCATCGCCAATCCCTCGACCTTCTCCGCCAGCACATTCACCGTCCCGTCGTCCTTTGCGAGCTTGCCGGTGACCAGCACGAACGGCTCCCCGCGCACAGCTGCGCGGTATTGGTCGTAGACATCGGGTCGGACAATCACGTTTGTCATTCCCGTTTCATCTTCGACCAGGAGGAAGACAATGCCCTTGGCGGTCTCAGGTCGCTGGCGCGCGACCACGAGCCCGGCCACCTGACATTTCACGCCTGCTTTCAGGTCGTCCAGATCGCGATTGAGCGTAAGTCCTGGTGGTAAGGCATTGCGTACCAAAGACAAGGGATGCCCGCTGGCGGAGAATCCGAGCGTGGCATACTCGGCGAGCAGGCGCTCGTGTGGCGCAAGGCCGCCAAACGCCAGCTGCTCATGGGGATGGTTCAGCGCCAGCTCGAGCTGCCGGCGGCCCCGGCCGTCTGCCGAGCGCGAGGCCTTGGGCGGGAGCCACAGACCGACCTGCCAGAGCAGCTCGCGCCGCGTCAGGCCGAAGGCATCGCAACCGCCGACCCACATGAGCGCTTCGATGGCGGTTCGTTTGAGCTTGGGCGGCGCGCGGCGGATGAAATCGCCCACGCTCTTGAATCGGCCGTTGCGTTCGCGCTCCTCGACGGTGGCGATCGCGGTTTCTTCACTCCAGTGGCGAATGAATCCCAGGCCAATTCGGAGCGCGGACGTTTCCCGTTTCCCATTCCCCGTTTCCCGTTCAACCGTGCACCAGACATCGCTCACATTGATATCCGGCAGCCGCAGCTCGATGCCGTTGCGCATCGCATCGCGCCCCAGCGCGTCGAGCGAGTAGAAGCCCATCGGCTGATTATTGAAGAGCGCGACGTAGTACTCGACCGGATAATAGTGCCGGAGCCACGCAGACTGGTAGGCGAGCAGGCCGAACGCCGCAGCGTGCGACTTGGGGAATCCGAACTCACTGAACGCGATCACCTGGCCGAAGACTTTCTCTGCCGTGGCTTCGGGGACGCCGCGGGTGACGGCACCGTCACGAAATTCCTCCCAAAAGCCGGCGATGAGATCGTGCGAGCGGCGGCGGCTCATCGCGCGACGCAGCGCCTCGGACTGGCCGGTCGTGAATCCCGCGAGTGCCTTGCAGACCTGCAGCACCTGATCCTGATACAGAATGACACCGAGCGTTTCGGCGAGGCACTCGCGGAGCAGGGGGTGGTCCACGGGTGGGTCGTACGGCTGGCCGGCCGCATGCGCGCGGCGCTGTGCTTCGCGCCGGCGCACGTACGGGTTCACCGCGCCGCCGACGATCGGCCCCGGCCGCACGATGGCGACCTCGACGGCGAGATCTTCGAGGTTGCGTGGCCGGCTACGCCGGATCATTTGGATCTGCGCGCGACTCTCGATCTGGAACAGGCCGATCGTGTCGCCGGCGCAGATGCGATCGTAAATCGCGGGATCCTCGAAATTGATGCGTGAGAGATCGGGCGCCGTCCCGGTCCGGCGCGCGATCAGCTCGACGCATTCTTCCACCAACGACAACATGCCGAGGGCGAGGAAGTCGATTTTGATGAATCGCGCATCGTCGCAGGAATCCTTGTCCCATTGGCAGACGACGCGGTCGGCCATCGCGGCGCGCTCGAGCGGCACCAGCTCGATCAGTGGGCGTGAGGAAATGATCATGCCGCCGGGGTGCTGCGAGACGTGGCGTGGGAGTCCGCGAATTTCCTGCGCGAGCTGGCACAGCTCCTTCCAGAGCGGCGCATCTTTGCGACCGGCAAACCCTGGGAGGTGCTCCATCTCGTCTGACAGTCCGTCCGACCGACCGTCCGACAGTTTTGCGACCAGCTCGATTTCGCCGAGCGGCAAGTCGAGCGCCTTGCCGATTTCGCGAACGGCCGATCGCAGACGATAGGTGGGGAACGAGCAGACCAGCCCGACATACTCCGCGCCATAGCGGGTGTACACGCGGCGGATCAGCTCTTCACGGATCTCGCGCGGGAAATCGAGATCGATGTCCGGGACCGATGCGAGCGTCTCGTTGAGGAAGCGGCCGAGGAAGAGCTTGTTGGCGATCGGATCGATGTGCGACAGGCCGAGGAGGTAGCACACGATCGAGGACACGGACGACCCACGCCCCCGGCCGGGCAGAAGATTCCCCATGGCGCGACGCGAGCCGCGACGAATGTCGGCGGCGACTTCGCGCGCGAGGTCGAAGAGATCGTGATAGACGAGAAAAAAGCCGCTGAGCTTATGGTGCTCGATGAGCTGCAACTCTTCCGCGAGCCGGCGCAGCGCTGGCGCATGGTAGAGCGAGCCCGGCGGGTAGCGCTCCTGCATGCGGGCGTGGCACAGCTCGGCCAGCGCTTGCGGAGCGGGCGCGCGACCCGAGCCGCGAAAGTCGGGAAAGGTGTAGCCGAGGTCGCGCGTCAGGTCGAAGGCCTTGCAGCGCTCGGCGATAGCCAATGTCATGGCGACAGCATCCGGACAGTCATTGAACAGCGCAACGACTTCGTCCAATGGCCGCAAGCAAAATTCGCTGTTCGGATTTCGCACCCGATGCGAGCCATCGAGCGTGGTGCGATGCCGGATGGCAACCATCACATCCTGCAGCCGGTGCAGCTCGCGTGTGTGGTAGAACACGTTGCCCGTCGGCACGACGGCAAGCTGCACCTCGCTCGCGATTTCCAGCAACGCGCGCGACACGGCGAGATCTCCGCGGACACGGTTGCGCTGGATTTCGACGAAGAACCGCTCACGTCCAAAGACGTCCCGGCAGTGCGCCGCCCGCCGCTTCGCGGCGCGGTGCCCCTCGGTTTCCAGGATACGCGGGAGCAGGCCGTCCCGGCGCGATCCCGAAAGAATGATGAGTCCGTCTTGTCGTGCTTCGATCTTCGCGAACGACAGCTGCGGATCAAGGCGCTCGGCGCCGAGGTGCGTCTCTGTAAGTAAGCGGCAGAGATTC
Source organism: Gemmatimonadota bacterium (assembly GCA_003220985.1). Classification (GTDB taxonomy): domain Bacteria; phylum Gemmatimonadota; class Gemmatimonadetes; order Gemmatimonadales; family GWC2-71-9; genus 20CM-2-65-7. The sequence goes on along the minus strand of QHTY01000192.1, from coordinate 6,288 downwards.
GAGTACCCGGCGGGAGTCTCGGCGAGCAGCACGACATGGCTGCCATCCGAGAGCGTGACCTCCGCACCCGTGATCGCCTGGATGCCGAGCGGCTGCGCGGCGTGGGCGAACGCCAGCGAGCCGTAGATACCGTTGCGGTCGGTGAGGGCCAGGGCAGGATAGTCGAGGCTGTGCGCTGCGGCGAGCAGTGCGTCGGGCGGCGACGCTCCGTCGAGGAAGGAGTAGGCTGAATGACAATGCAGCTCCGCGTAGGCGGTCATGGCGTCTGAATGAACCATTCGCTGGTAACGAGATCTTCGAAAAGCACAACACGTGCACCGCCTACGAGTATCACTGCGAAGTAGCGACGTGAAATGAGCTGCCTCCACCACTCATCATCGATTCTCCACATCTCAAGAATGGTTTCGACGACCGCCGCAGTTTCTTCTTGACCGCCATGACCGCCGTCGTTGTCTCTTGACCGCCAGACATTTTTCGGCACACCGTCGGCATTCAATTCGACCGCCACCCGGCGGGGCTCGTTTACGGCTCGTAGTCGATCAGTGCGTAGCGACGTTCGGGAAGACGGGACCATGGCTGTACCTCAACGATGTGATAAAGAGAAGAACGCTTCACGCGCATCCGGATCTCGCGCGCGGCGCTCTGCAATGCCCGCTGCTGTCCCGCGCGCGCGGCGGCCTGGGCATCGCGCGCGAAAAGCTGCAGCTCGGTCGTGCCGGGAGCGAAGGCGGTGAACTCGAGCACGAGTCGTTCGACGGCGCCGGTGGGTGGCGACTGCTCGAGCCGGGTTCGGAGCGGTGCGGCGATGCGGTCGGCGTCGGCAGTGGGATCCTTCAATAGAATGTTCGCAAGCCAGGATCGGTTTGTAGGGGATTCCAAATCGGCACGCAGCCGCACCGCGTGCACGCGCCAGCCGATGCGGCGGGGATGTTTGAGGGCGCGCGTGATCAGCTGCTCGACCGAGTGCACGAGCAGCTCGCGCTCGCCGACCGGTGTGAAGAATGTGAGCGCGGCGACGATCGGCTCGGGGGTAACGCGGCCTTCGACCGGCTCCGCGATGCGGCCGGCGGCGAGCTGCCACAATCGTCTTCCGACGTCGCCGAACTGTGCGGTGACCGCCGCTTCGGGCAGCGTGGAGAGCGCCCCGAGGGTGCGGATGCCGAGCTGACGGAGGCGGCGATGCGTATCGCTGCCCTGCGGCAGAACGGCGATGGGTTGGGGAGCGAGAAACTTCTGCGCTTCACCTGCCGGCACAACAATCGCTTCGCTCGGTTTGGCGCGGCTGGCCGCGACCCAAGCGGTGAACTTGCCGAGGGCGAAACCAAGTCGGAACGTTGGAATGTTGGAATGTTGGACGGTACTTCCCGCTTCGCTCATTCCAACATTCCAACCTTCCAACGTTCTTATGATGGCTTCGATGATATTTGTCGGCGCTCCGAAAATTCCTTCTAGGCCGTCAGCCCCCACGTAGACCAGTCCCAGCTCCGCCGGCTCAACGACGGGACTCACTTCACTCAGTGCAGAGAGCAAAGCGGCAAACTGTTCGTCGTAATGCACAGGATCGGGTTCGATGAGCCGCAGCGAGGAACACAGACCGATCGCCTGGCTCACAGTCATGCCCGGCTTCACCCCCATGTGGCGGGCGAGCGAGGAGACTTGCCAAAGCTTGCGTGTGGTATCAGGTGCGAGCAGCGCTGTGGGGTAGGCGGCTAGTCCCTCATGCCGAGCCTCTTCACAGCGGAGTGGGAAGAGGGGGATCCAGACGCAGGCGGCGAGCGAGCTCGTAGGACGTCGCGACATTTGACAAAGCCCCAGGGGGACCCGAATATATCCCGAAAACAATAGGGTCCGCAAGCACAGGAGCAACACACCTAAGTTGTTGACACATTTTTATTTAGGTGCGATATCAGATGTCTCACGGGAAGGCAGGGGATTTTGACCTGGATTCGCACGACCTGGGGATTAGCGCTCACCGCTCTGATCCAATCGACCGCTATCTCCTCCGTGCCAGCCCAAGCCATACCCAAGCCCGATTATGTCACCTACCTCCCCCGGGAAACGCCCCTCCCGGTCCAGTCAACCGCGGGAAGCAGGCAGTTCCATCTCTTCGGTGATTCCACCTCCTCCAGCTACCGCGATGAAGCGCCACGGGACGGCATCGACGACGCTCGCGCGGAGTGGCTGCGCGCGCTCGCGGTCCGTTTTGCGCCCTGGCTGGTGCGCAACTCGATTGACTTCCCGATGGATTTTCGGCGCTTCGTCGAGGCGGGCGACTGGTCCACGCTGTTCATTGACGCGGTGGACTTGTCGCAAGCGCACCCGCGGCTGGTCGGCACCGAAACCATCGAGTTCGAAAGGCTGGCAGACCGGCCGTGCTCGGGTCTGACGGCGCGCGCGAGCGAGACCGTCGATACGACCACGGACTGCCGGCTGCTGCAGCTCGTCGAGCGGTTCGCGGCCGAGCCTGCTCCGGCCCAGCGCGCGCCGCGCCCCGATCTCGATCTGCGGTACTACATGTACTTCGACTTTCCTGGCGAGGACCCGGCGTCCTGGAACCGGGAATTCGAAGGGTCAGTGCACGGCGCGATCGCCCGCAAGTATGTCGGCTACGCAAAAACGTTCGTACATCCCTTTGTCCACGACGTGTCCGGCGGGAGCGCCGAGGCGGCGCAGCATGAGCTCGTGTTGCAGTATTGGTTTTTTTACCCGTACAACGATGCTGGGAATACTCACGAAGGAGACTGGGAGCACATCAACGTCGTCGTCACGCCGCGCAAGCAGGGCAGAGCGCCGCTCACGACCGCGATGATGGAAAGCCTGCTCCGCGAGCTGCGGCAGGCTGACGACTTCGTGATTCGCCGCGTGGAGTACTACTTCCACCACTGGGTGTTTACGGCCGACTATCTGACGCCGGATGTCTACGCTCCCCGCGCTGAGTGGGAAAGAGAACTGGAGCGGCTGAAGGAAGAGCGCGTTGGAGAGCGTGAGATCTGGCGCCAGATTCGGCGCCAAGCCTACCTCGACGATGCCGAAACGCAGCTCAATCAGCATCCGATCGTGTTCATCGGCGGGGACAACCGCGGCCTGCAGCAGCTCATCTCCGCTTCAACGTCAACGCGTCTGGGGCGGGGGAGTCACGGGTCCTATCCGTTCCCCGGTCTCTACAAGGACGTGGGACCGCAACACACCGGAGAGCTGGTGAGCACGCCGTGGGAGGTGTTCCGGCGGGCGCCGGACTCCGCGGCGGCCGAAACGAACACGGTGGTGCGGTTCGACAACCCGGAGCGGCTCGAGCTCCTTCCGGACTGGGAGCGCGTACTGCCGCTCGTGCGCACGGATCCTGGTGTCCGGCGCCGGTGGGCCTGGCTCGTGCTGCCGATCCGCTTTGGCTATCCGGCCACACGTTCCTCGTTTGCGGGGATCGTGCGCTACGCGGAGACGGGGAATACGTCGGTCGTGGCGCCGGCGTACAACAGCGGCTGGAATCGCGTGGGTGCGGCGGCGGGGTACGACAGCTATATCCCGCACCGGCTCAGCTCGTTCTTTCCCGCCAGCCAGCAGGACAATTACCGGACGGGATGGGGATTCCTGAACCTCACCATTCCGACGCTGGTGACGCTGCCGCCGTTCGACATCGTGTACCGGCTGCTCACCGCGCCGGTCCGCGCCGCCGGCCACCACAACTATCCGGCGTTCTTCGGCTCGGAGTACGTGCCGTTTCGCTTCATCGGCGTGACGATGGGGGTGTCGTCGTTCAAGATCCCCGACGCGTTTCTGAATGTCGCGGGCTTTCCCGAGACTGCATCGCCGTTTCTGGAAAAGGTGCTGGCACTCGTTCCGGCGCCCGACTCGGTGACGATAGATGTGATCAATCCCACGACCGACCGCGTGTCACCGCGGTATGGGCGTCGATTCACGAGCGAGAACACGATCCGGCACTCCAACGGCGCCGTGCGTGCGGACGTGACCGTGAGTACACTGCCGGGCCGATTTCCGCTGACGCTCAACATCGACATGTGGGAATACACCGGGAGCGTGCGCTACAACATCGCAACTGGGGCACTCCAGCCGTTCGTGCGGGGCGGATACGGACTGAGCTGGTACCGTGTGACGGACGCGCGGTTCAACGGCGAGCTCCTGGGAAACGGCAAGACACGCTGGGTGCGGCGCCCCGGGTTGTTCCACAACCTGCTGCCCAATACGATGCACATCGGCGGAGGTCTGGAGTTCATTCCAATACGGGGAGTGGGGGGGATCGATGTGGGGTTTCGGGGTGACTTCACGATCTACAGCCACCGGCTGGGACTGAAGGCGGAGAACACCCTGCTCGCGCAGGATGTGCATGTGACCCGGCTGCACGTCGGAATCGGGACGGTACTCAGCTTCTGAAGATCGTGGAACGAATCCAACCAGATCTGTTTGAGGGGAGCGAGTCGCTCCCGGAGCCCAGCGCCGAAATTACCGCGCTCGCTGGGCGGCTGCCTCCGACCGTCCGCTTCGGGACGTCCACCTGGACCTACGACGGTTGGTTTGGCGACGTCTACCACCGACGCTATCGCGGTCCACAGCCCGCCAAGCGGCTCGAGGAATACGCTCGCTACCCATTGTTTCGCACCGTTGGGATCGACAGTGCGTTCTACGATCCGCCATCGGAGGAGGAGTTGCGGTCCTACGGCCAGGCGCTGCCGCGGGGCTTCCCGTGCGTCAGCAAAGTCTGGGACCGCATCACCGCCAAGCGACTCGGCCAGGAAGCGCCGCAGCCCGGTCTCGCCGGGCTGCGCAATCCGGACTGTCTGAACGCGGCGCTATTCAAGGACAGCGTGCTGGGGCCCTACACCCGCGTGTTTCGCGATCATGCCGGCTGCTTCGTCTTCGAGTTCCAGGCGATGCGCGGCAAGGATCTGCCGGATCCGCTGCAATGGGCCGATCAGCTCGACGATTTTTTGAAGGAGCTACCGCACGATTTTCGGTACGCCGTCGAGCTTCGCAATCCGGAGCTGCTCACGCCGATCCACGGCGAGGTGCTGAAGCGGCACGGCGTCGCGCACGTGTTCAACTCCTGGACCGAAATGCCGGCGATCGGTGAGCAGCTGGACCTGGGCTGGACGTTTCCGGCGGAGTTTACGGTCGCCCGTGCGCTGCTGAAGCCTGGACGCCGCTATGCCGATGCGGTCAAGCAGTTCCAGCCCTACGACCGGGTGCAGGAGCCACTCCCGGATTTGCGGCAGGATTTGGTGCGGCTGGTGAGCGAAGCGCATCGCCGCCGCGTGGAGGCGTTCATTCTGGCGAACAACCGCGCAGAGGGAAACGCGCCGGGGACGATCCGCGCGGTGGCCCGCAAGTGGCTGGAAGGTGACGCGGACGCCGGATCGTAGGGTAAATATCAAGGATGCGCCTCTCTGCGTTCGTCACGAGCTGCCTTTTTTTGCTTGCCGCATGTGAATCCAGCGGCAAGGTCACTCCCGTAACGGTCCAATGGATGGACTGGCCGGCTGAGGTCAACGCGGGGCAACCGTTCCGCACGCGGCTTGTCGTCTGGGGGATCTGCGCCATAAACCTGCAGTTTCGGCCCGGCGCCTCGGCCAATCAGTCCGCTGTCACGTTCGCTCCGTATTTCACGTTCGAG
>QHTY01000192.1:0-638 GCA_003220985.1 Gemmatimonadota bacterium | reverse complement strand
GGCATCGCACCGGGTCTCCTCGCGGGGTCTCCGCGCACCTACGAGATGCGCGCTCCGATGCCGGACTTCACTTACCATTTTGACGTGGTGGCGGCGCGCCTCTTGGTAAGCGCGTACGGTACGGTCATGGTGCGGCCGAGTGGCGCGGACCCATCGCGTCGCAACGCGGGGGGGTACGCGAGTCTCGAACGGGACTCGCAGAACTGCCTCCGGGTCCGCCCCCTCGGCGTCTATGCCCCGAATGCGGCAATAGCGCTCGATGATCAGGCAGCAGCCGGCGGCGCCGCCGCGTTGGTGCGCGGCTACATCTACGACGCCGCCACCCCGATCTGCGGCGAGACGCGCGTCTTTCACGTCACGCCGGGATAGCATCATGCGGTCCCTCTACTATATCCCAATTGTTGCGGCGCTCGCGGCCTGCGATTCGGACCTCGAGCTGCAGTCCGGCGTCGTGCAGTGGATGGAATGGCCGGCGGAAGTGACGGCCGCGACGCCCTTCCCGGTGCGCCTCGTGATCCCGTTCCCCGCGTGCCAGCAGTGGACCTTCAGGCCGGGCGCCAGCGCCGATCAATCGGCGGTTACCTTCGCGCCTTATTTTCTCGTGAAGAAGGGCCCACTCATCTGCCCGCCCGTACCGG
>QHTY01000269.1:548-4201 GCA_003220985.1 Gemmatimonadota bacterium | reverse complement strand
GAGCAGCCACGGGTGCGGCGGCAGGCGGCCTAGCGGGAGCGGCAGCGGGAGCCGGCTTCGGAGCCCCAGCTCCCGACTCCTGACTCCCAGCTCCTGCAGTTTGACTCCCCGCGCCGTCAACCTTTTCCCCGGGCTTCCCGATCCATGCGACGATATTCCCGACCGGCACGGTGGTGCCCTCGGGCGTCAGCACCTTGAGCAGCTGCCCATCCGCCCGCGCGACCAGCTCCATGACCGCCTTGTCGGTCTCGACCTCCGCCAACGTGTCGCCCGACTTCACGGCGTCGCCCTCGTGCTTCGTCCACTTCACGAGGCGGCCTTCTTCCATCGTGGGCGACAACGCCTCCATGTGGACTTTCGTAGCCATGAGCTAGGGCCTAGTCGAGGTAGAGCACCCGTCGAGCCGCGGCTACCACCTTCTCCGGTGAGGCCTTCGCGGCTCGCTCGAGGAGCTTGTTGTATGGCATCGGTACGTCCGCCTGCGTCACGCGCTGCACGGGCGCATCGAGATCATCGAAGGCGTCGCGCTGAATGAGATCGACGAGCTGCGCCCCGATTCCGGCGTGCGGCCAGCCCTCTTCGACCACTACCGCACGATTGGTCTTCCTGACGGACAGGATCGCCGCTTCATCGAGCGGCCGGAGCGACCGCAAATCGAGCACTTCGGCGGACACGTCCTGCTCGGCGAGCTGGTCCGCGGCCTTTAAGGCCACACTCAAGGTTTTCGAATGACATACGAGCGTCACATCCGAGCCCTCACGCTTGATATCGGCGCGCCCGATCGGGACGATGTGCTCGCCGTCGGGCACCTCGCCCTTCTGGTTGTACAGCATCTCGCCTTCCAGGACGATGACCGGATTGTTGTCGCGAATCGCGGACTTGAGCAGCCCCTTGGCATCGGCGGGCGTGGCCGGCGCGACGACCTTGAGACCGGGGATGTGCGACACCCAGCTCTCCCACGCCTGGGAATGTTGTGAGGACAGTTGCAACGCCGCGCCGTTCGGGCCGCGGAACACGATGGGCATGGGGATCTGGCCGCCCGACATGTACAGCATTTTCGCGGCCGAATTGACGATCTGGTCGAGCGCCAGCACCGCGAAATTCCACGTCATGAACTCGATGACCGGACGCAACCCCCCCATCGCCGCGCCGACGCCGATCCCGGCGAATCCCAGCTCGGCGATCGGCGTGTCCACGATCCGCTTGGGACCGAACTCCTCCAGCAACCCCCGGCTCACCTTGTAGGCGCCCTGATACACGCCGACCTCTTCGCCCATGAGGAAGACGTTGGAATCGCGCTGCATCTCTTCGCGCAGCGCCTGATTCAACGCATCGCGGTAGGTGAGTGTGGCCATCAGTCGACCAGCACGTCCGTGAACAGCTCGCCCGGCTCGGGATCCGGACTCTCGTCGGCGAACTTCACAGCCTCTTCCACCTCGGCGTGGACTCCCGAGTCCATCGCGTCGAGCGCGGCCTCATCGATGACACCCTCGTCCTTCAGCTTTCCGGCGAGGTGCGCAATGGGGTCGCGGGCCTTCTGCTCCTCGACCTCATCCTTGGTCCGGTACACACCGTGCAACGGATCGGACATGGAATGTCCCATATATCGATAGGTTCGCACTTCGAGGAGGGTGGGGTGGCTCTGCTTGCGGGCCCGCTCGACGGCCCGTCGCGTCGCTTCGTAGACCGTCAAGACATTCATTCCATCGACCAACTCCGCGGCCATGTCGTAGCTACACGCGTGCTCCACGATGTCCGTCACCGCGGCGACGCGCTCGAATGCCGTGCCCATGCCGTAGCGATTGTTCTCGCACAAGAAGATGACCGGTAGCTTCCAGACCGACGCCATATTCAGCGTCTCGTGGAACGCGCCGATGTTCACGGCGGCTTCGCCGAAGAAACAGACGGTGACCTGATCGGTGCCCCGGTATTTGCTGGCGAACGCGAGCCCGGCGCCAAGCGGAATGTGTCCACCGACAATGCCGTGTCCGCCCATGAAGCCGCGCGTGGCGTCGAACAGGTGCATCGAGCCGCCTTTGCCCTTGGAGCAGCCCGTGGCTTTCCCGAACAGCTCGGCCATCACGGCGTTCGCGGAGATGCCCTTGATCAGCGCCTGGCCGTGCTCGCGATAGGAGCAGATCACGTAGTCATCGTCCCGCAACGCGGCGAGCGCACCGACGCCGACCGCCTCCTGTCCGATGTACAGGTGGCAAAACCCGCCGATCTTGCCGAGTGCGTATGCCTCCGCCGCCTTCTCCTCGAAACGGCGGATCAGCAGCATCTGGCGCAGCATCCGAAGCTGCAGGTCGGATTGCGCGGTGTCTTTCGGGCGTCGCGCTGTGGCCGTCATCGCGTAGCAGCTTCCACTTGCTCCCACGCGTGATAGCTGGACCGGACCAGGGGGCCCGATTCGACGTGCCGGAAGCCCAGCCCCATCCCGTAGCGCTTCAGCTCGGCAAACTCGTCGGGCGTGTACCAGCGTGCGATGGGCAGATGCTGATCGGACGGCCGCAGGTACTGGCCGATGGTGAGAATGTCGACCTGGGCGGCGCGAAGATCGCGCATCGCGACAAGTAGCTCGTCCCAGTCCTCGCCGAGCCCGCAGATGATGCCGGACTTGGTGAGCAGGTCGGGATTGAGCTCTTTGGCGCGCTCCAGGAGCTCGAGCGCACGGTGATAGCGGCCGCCGGGCCGGGCGATCCGATACAGACGAGCGATCGTCTCGAGATTGTGATTGAGGATGTCGGGGCGCGCTGCGACGACGATGCGCAGCGCATCAGGGTTGCCTTTGAAGTCGGGGATCAGGACTTCGACCGATGTCTCAGGTAGGCGCCGCCGAATCTCGGCGATACAGGCCGCAAACACTTCGGCGCCGCCGTTCGGCAAGTCGTCGCGATCGACGCTCGTGATCACGACGTGCTTGAGACCCATCTGCGCCACCGCGTCGCCCAGGCGCCGCGGTTCGCCGGCATCGAGCGGCAGTGGAGTGCCGTGGGCGACCGCGCAGTACGCGCAGTTCCGGGTGCACACGTCGCCCAGGATCATGAACGTCGCGGCCTTGTGCTCCCAACACTCGCCGATATTGGGGCAATGCGCTTCTTCACAGACGGTATGGAGCTTGAGGTCGCGCATCATGTGCTTGAGCGCCAGGTAGTTGGGGCCGCCGGGTGCTTTCACCTTCAACCACGAGGGTTTACGAGCTGGCTCTGCTGGCGCGACGGAAGGCTGGATCTGCACTAAGGGGGCGGCCATGGACGTCGAAGATAGTCATAGCCGATGGGGTGGGGTAGGCCATTTTTCAACCAGACGGTTGATCCCGATCTCGATTCTTTAGGCGCCTCAGTTCCTCTTCGACCTCCGTCGATGTGCCCAGTGTGCCGTCCGCGATGTCGGCAATTTCTTCTGCTTCCTTCCACTGTCGCTCCAGCTCCTCGACCTCGGCTCGCTCGTCTACCGCCATCTCCAGTGCCAGTCCCCGCTCTGGGCGGAGCGATCGCAACGTGAGCTCGCGCCGCGCGATGTCGTGGACCAAACGATCCGCGCCGCCCACCATGTCCACTTCGCGTGCCGCGTCCTCGGCGCGCCGGCGTCCACCCCGGGCGAGGTTCAGATAGGTGAGACCCTGTCGCAACACCTGAACCGCTTCCGTGCCG
>QHTY01000269.1:0-343 GCA_003220985.1 Gemmatimonadota bacterium | reverse complement strand
CGCCGCGACGTTCGCGGCGATGCCGAGCCCGATGGCCGCAATGGTGAGGGGAACCACGACCTTCATGCGCTCACGCTGCCGGTTGCGCAGGCGCTCCCCGTAGCGCCAGGTCGCCAGCTCGACACGCGGCGGTTTCCCCACGCGCACAAGGTCGTAGCGTTCCCACCGAATCAACGCGACCTGATCGGTCGATGCAGCGATCCGTCCGTTGCTTGCGGCGCGGGCCACCGCTTCGATGCGTTCGAGACGATCGTCGAACGGCGTGAGATTCCAGCGGCTACAGCGCGGGCACACGACCCAGAGCCGGCCTCTCCATTCGTCGAAGGCAATCCGCCGGCCGACA
>QHTY01000191.1:10196-11050 GCA_003220985.1 Gemmatimonadota bacterium | reverse complement strand
CGTGATCCTGCGCGGTGGATTGCATGTGCGGGATCTCGCCACGGTGCAAATCGGCACCGAAGATCACGTGCGCATCATCGCGGGCGACGGCCGGCCCGCGGCCTTGATCAACGTCACGCGCCAGCTCGGCGGCAATACGCTCGCCCTGGCGGACAGCGTCGCCCGGATCATGACGGCGATCGCCCCGACACTGCCGCCCGGGGTACACGTCAAGCCGGTATACGATCAGGCGCTCCTCGTGCGGGAGGCCGTACGCGCCGTGCGTGACGCCATGCTCATTGGCGCGGCGCTGGCGGTGTTGGTCCTGCTCGTGTTCCTGCGGCACGGCCGGATCACGGCGATCAGCGCGGCGTCGATCCCGCTGACGCTCGCCATCACCGTATTCGTGATGCGGCTGCTCAGCCAGACGTTCAACCTGATGACGCTGGGGGCAATGGCGATCGCGATCGGGCTCGTCATCGACGACGCGGTCGTCATTACGGAGAACATCGCGCGTCATCTGCGATTGACGGGGGACCGCGCGCGGGCGATCCGCGAAGCGGTCCAAGAGCTCATCTGGCCCGTCACCACCTCCACGCTGACGACGGTCGTGGTCTTTCTGCCGCTCGGCCTCCTGCAAGGGGTTGTCGGCCAGTTCTTCGCCGCCCTGGCGACCACGCTCACGGTCGCCGTACTGGTTTCGCTGGTGCTCGCGCTGACGATCATTCCCTTGCTCGCCGAACAGTTCGTGACCGCCCACGAGGTCGAGCCGACGCGGGGCGGACCGCTCGCCCGAGCACAAGCCGCGCTCGATTCGCTCGGTCCACGCTACGAAAGCGCGCTGGGTACCGTGCTGCGTCACTCGCGCCGGATCG
>QHTY01000191.1:630-10153 GCA_003220985.1 Gemmatimonadota bacterium | reverse complement strand
GGAACGGCGCTGAACGAGACCGATCGTGAAGTCGGCATCGTCGAGCGGATCCTCGCCGCCACGCCTGAAATCGAAGGCACCTCGCGGCGCACCGGCGCCGAGCTGGGACTGTTCGCGACGGCGCAGAACACCGGCGACCTCGTCGCGCGGCTGAAGCCGTCCAATGAGCGGTCACGCGACATCTTCGCCGTGATGGACGGCGTGCGGGACGAGGTGAACGCGGCGGTCCCCCGCCTCCGGATCGAGTTCGTGCAGATTCTTTCCGACGTGGTCAACGACCTCGCGGGCAACCCGAAACCGGTCGAGATCAAGCTGTTCGGCGAGCGGCTGGACTCGCTCGAAGCGTATGCGCGCCGGCTCGAGCCAGGACTCGACAGCGTCGCGGGGCTCGAAGACTTGTACAACGGTGTGAGCGAGCCGTCGCCCGAGCTGCTCATGCGGGTGAACGAGGCGGAGACGGGGCGCCTCGGACTCACACCGCAAGACGTCGGGGCTGTGGTGAGCAGCGCGCTGCTCGGTGCCGCGGCGGGCGAGATCCGGACCGAGGACCGGCCGGTCGCGGTGCGCGTGCGCGCTCCGGACTCGGTGCGCTTCGATCCCCTGCGACTGCGCGCGCTGCCCGTCGCGGGCAGCACGCCGCTCGGCAGTCTCGCCACCTTCACGACCGCCGAATCGCGCATGAATCTCGACCGCGAAAATCAACAGCAGATGATCGCGATCACCGCCGACGTCAGCGGGCGGTCACTGGGAGGCGTGATGAACGACGTGCGCCGGCTCCTGGCGGCGCAGCCCCCTCCGCCCGGTATCCGGCTCGCGCTGGGCGGTCTGTACGAGAGCCAGCAGGAGGCATTTCGGGCGCTCGCGCTCGTTCTCTTTCTCGCGGCCGTGAGCGTGTGCGCGGTCATGGTCATTCAGTTCGAGTCGTTCGTCGAGCCACTGGTCGTGCTGCTCGTCGCCCCGGTCTCGTTCGTCGGCGCGCTCGTCCTCCTGCTGATCACCGGCACGGCGTTGAATGTCGCGTCGTTCATGGGCCTCATTCTGCTGGTCGGGCTGATTGTGAAGAACGGCATCATTCTCCTCGACTTCACGCGCTTACGCATGCGAGATGAGGGTGTCGCGCTGGCGGTGGCCATTCGAGAAGCGGCGCGCGTGCGACTGCGTCCGATTTTGATGACGACGTTGTGCACGCTGTTCGGCTTGCTGCCGCTGGCACTGGGCATTGGCGCGGGGAGCGAGCTGCAACGGCCGCTGGCCCTGGCCGTGATCGGCGGGTTGGTCCTCTCCACGCCAATCACGTTGTTTGCGGTGCCGACACTGTTGGTCGCGATCCGCGGAGCGGACTTCCGGCTGCCGTGACGGCCCTGCGCATGGTGTGGTCTCAACAAGCGACGACCACATTCCAGAGGAGCCTAGACCTATGCGCCTACTTACCTCGCTGACCGTCGCAGCGGCCGTCTCATGCGCCGCTGGAAGCCTCGCCGCTCAAGAGCCGACGCGAAACGTGCCCGACAGTCTCGTTGCCAAAGCGAAGATCAGCGAAGATTCGGCGCGCGCGATCGCGCTGAAGCGGGTGCCCGGCACCGTGCAAAGTACCGAACTGGAACGCGCACGGACCCGGCTGATGTATGATTTCAAAATTCAACGCAACGGCCGGAAAGGGACCACGGAGGTCGAAGTCAACGCGATGACCGGCCGGATCATTGCCGTGAAAGCCGGGACGAGCACTAAAGCGCGTTCAACAACTCGGCGTTCGTCTTAGCGCGCTTCATTTGCTGTAGCAGATTCTGCATCGCTTGCTCCGGCGGGAGATCCACCAAGGCCCGCCGGAGTTTGTGTTTGGCCTCGAGCGTGCGTGCGTCGGCGAGCAGCTCTTCCCGGCGCGTGCCACTTGCCGCGATGTCCACTGCCGGATAAATGCGCCGGTCCGCGAGCGCGCGGGTGAGCCGCAGCTCGGCGTTTCCGGTGCCTTTGAACTCCTCGAAGATGATGTCGTCCATCCGGCTCTCGGTCTCGACGAGCGCAGTCGCGATGACGGTAAGAGATCCGCCACTCGGCACGGCGCGCGCCGCGCCGAACATGGCCTTGGGCTTGGCGAGCGCGTTCGCATCGAGCCCGCCCGTCATCGTCCGGCCACTCCCGCGCCCCGTGGTGTTGTGCGAGCGCGCCAGGCGCGTGAGCGAGTCGAGGACGATCACGACGTCGCGAGCGAGCTCGACCTGGCGGCGCGCGTGGTCGAATACCATCTCCGCCGCGGCGACATGGCGCTCGTGCGGCAGATCGAAGCTCGACGCGATGACCTCGCCTCTGCCCCAGTCCACCATCTCGGTCACTTCTTCCGGACGCTCATCGACCAGCAGGATCAGCAGTAACGCTTGCGGATGATTCTCGGCGACCGCCTCGGCGATCGCCTGCAGCATCATCGTCTTGCCCGCTTTGGGCGGCGAGACGATCAGCGCGCGCTGGCCGAACCCGAACGGGCAAACGAGATCGACGACACGCTGGATGTCGGCGGTGCGCTGGCTCGACGCCCGGGGCGTTTCGAGGGTGAGGGGACGGCTGGGATGGACCGCGCCCAGCGACGCGAATTCGGGCCGGCCGTCGAGCTGCGAGACAGGCAAACCGTTTACCGTCGTGACGCGCCCATTCTCGAGCGTTATGCGATCGCCACGTCTCAAACCAGGGACGCGGACTGCCGGGTCCCCCTTGGCGGGCAAATAGCTGTTCGCCGCCAGGCGGAGTGCACCGCCTTTCGGAGATGGATCGAACCAGCCGGTGACGGGAGGCATGGAGGCTATATTTCCGCGCGATGCGACAGGACCATATTCGCAATTTCTGTATCGTTGCTCATATCGACCACGGCAAATCTACGCTTGCCGACCGCCTGATCGAGCTCACGGGCACCCTCGACAAGCGACTGATGCGCGAGCAAGTCCTCGATACGATGGACCTGGAGCGCGAGCGCGGCATCACGATCAAGCTGAATGCCGTGCGGATGAGCTACCACGCCAAAAATGGGCAGTTGTATGAGCTCAATCTTATCGATACGCCCGGGCATGTCGACTTTACGTACGAGGTGTCGCGGTCGCTCGTAGCGTGTGAAGGCGCCATTCTGGTCGTGGATGCGTCGCAGGGGATCCAGGCCCAGACCTTGTCCAATCTCCTGCTGGCCATGGATGCCGGCCTGGAAATCATACCCGTCCTCAACAAGATCGATCTTCCCGGCGCTGAGCCCGACAAGCGCGCCCACGAAATCCATGATCTGATCGGCACGAAACCCGACGAGATCCTCCGGATCTCGGCCAAAGAGGGTCGCGGCGTGCCGGAGCTGATCGAAGCGGTAGTCGCCCGCGTGCCGCCGCCGCGTGGCAAGCACGAGGCCCCGCTCCGCGCCCTCATCTTTGACTCCTACTACGACCGGTATCGCGGCGCGATTCCGTCGATTCGGGTCGTGGACGGCGTCCTCAAACCGGGGATGAAGATCGCGTTTGGTGCCCATCGCGATGACATGTACGAAGTGGATGAAGTAGGCTATCTCCAGCTGGGCCACAAGCCTACGGAGCAGCTCGAGGCCGGCGAAGTCGGGTACGTGGTCGCCAACGTGCGCGGCGTGCGGGAAATACGGCCGGGTGACACCGTGCTGGACGCCGAGCACCGCGAGGTCGAGCTGCTGCCTGGTTATCGGGACATCCAATCGATGGTGTTCGCGGGCCTCTATCCGACGAATGCCGAGCAATACGAGGAGCTGCGGGACGCGCTCGCCAAGCTCCAGCTCAATGACGCGTCGCTCCATTACGAGCCCGAAACCTCTGTGGCACTTGGGTTTGGCTTCCGCTGCGGTTTCCTCGGCCTGTTGCACATGGAGATCGTGCGCGAGCGGCTGGAGCGCGAGTTCGACCTGGACTTGATCAGCACGGTCCCGAACGTGGAGTATCACGTCTATCGGACCGACGGGACGATGGAGCTGGTCGAGAATCCCAGCCTGCTGCCGCACGGCTCGACCGTAGACCGCATCGAGGAGCCGTACGTCAAAGCCCGGATCTTCGCGCCGTCGGACTACATCGGTGGCATCATGAAGCTGGGCCAGGAGCGTCGTGGCGTCTATCGCGGCATGCAGTACCTCGATCCCACGCGCGTCGAATTCGACTGGGAATTTCCCCTGGCGGAGATCATTCTTGACTTCTATGACAAGTTGAAGACGATCTCCCGAGGCTACGCCTCGCTCGACTACGAGTTTCTCGCCTACCGGCCCGGCGAGCTCGTGAAGCTCGACATGCTGCTCAACGCGGAGGCGGTGGACGCGTTCAGTGTGATCATCCATCGGGACAAGGCGTACGAGTGGGGCCGCAAGATCGCCGAGAAGCTCAAGGACCTGATTCCGCGGCAGCTGTTCGAGGTGGTGATTCAGGCGGCGATCGGCACCAAGGTCATCGCGCGCGAGTCGATCCGGCCGCTGCGCAAGAACGTCACGGCGAAGTGCTACGGGGGCGACGTGACGCGGAAGCGCAAACTGCTCGAGAAGCAGCGCGAGGGAAAGAAACGCATGAAACAGGTGGGCACGGTGGAAATTCCTCAGGAGGCGTTTCTCGCCGTGCTCCAAGTCGAATAGGAGGCCGTATGCGTCGCATCGTCACCGTGATCGTTGGACTGCTCGCGCCTGCCGCGGCTCTCGCCCAGGGCTCGCGTGCGGCATCATTCACGTTCGAGCAGGTGCGTTCGTACCCTTACCCAACCGAGCTGACCGCGGCCGCGACCGGCACGCGCGTCGCCTGGGCGTTCAACGAACAGGGCCGGCGCAACATCTACGTGGCCGAAGGCCCAACCTTCGCTGCGCGCCAGCTCACGCATTACGATCGCGACGACGGGCAGGAGCTGAGCAGCGTGGCCGTGTCCGCCAATGGACGCTGGGTCGTCTACGTGCGCGGCGGGGATCACGGCTCGAATTGGGACGATGCGCTGCCGGTGAACGTCGGCTCGAACCCGGTGCCTCCCAAGGTCCAGATCTTCAGCGTGCCCTTCGACGGCGGCGATCCCAAACCGATCAGCGATGGCGATGAGCCCGTCGTTTCCCCACGGAGCGACGTTGTGACCTTCATTAAAGGGGGCCAGATCTGGGTCGCGCCGCTCGACGGATCCGCACCGGCCAAGCAACTGTTCACCGCGCGCGGCGAATGCGGCGACCCGCGCTGGTCGCCCGATGGCTCGCGGCTCGCGTTCGTGACGAACCGCGGCGATCACTCCTTCATTGGGGTGTTCACGAACGACAGCACGCCGATCACGTATCTCGCGCCGTCGTTCGCGCGGGATCGCTCGCCGCGTTGGTCTCCGGATGGGCGGCAGATCGCGTTCGTCAGATTGCCGGGCGCGGGGGGTGCGCCCGATTCCCTGCTACCGCCGCGACCCGATCCGTGGGAAATCTGGAGGGCTGATGCGACGACCGGCGCCGCGGAGCGGCTCTGGAAGTCTCCCGAGACGCTCGCCGGCTCAGTCCCGACGACCGATGGCGGCACCAACCTCAACTGGGGTGCGTCCGACCGCGTCGTCTTCCTTTCCTATCAGGATGGCTGGCCGCACTTGTATTCGATTCCTGCAGCGGGTGGGACGCCGCTGCTCCTGACCCCGGGCCGGTACATGGCCGAGCACGTCGCGCTGAGCGGCGACGGCCGCTGGCTGCTCTTCGCGGGCAACGCGGGCGCAGACTCGCTCGATATCGATCGCCGGCATGTCGTGCGCGTTCCGGTCGATCGCGCGGCTCCGGAAGTCATGACGCCGGGGAATGGCCTGGAGTGGAGTCCCAGCATCACCGGGGATGGCCGGACCCTCGTCTTCATCAGTGCGACACCGCAGCGGCCCCCGCTCCCGGCAACAAGGGAGTTCACCACCTCGCGCGGCGCGGCGCGGCCGATCGGTGCCGACCACATTCCCGGCGATTTCCCCACCGGTCTCGTCACCCCGAAGCAGGTCGTGTTCCGGTCCGCTGATGGACTGACGATTCACGGACAACTGTTCGAAGCAAGCGGAGGCGGCCGTGCCAAACCGGCGATCGTGTACGTGCATGGCGGCCCGCCACGGCAGATGCTGCTCGGTTGGCACTACTCCGACTACTACTCGAACGCGTACGCGTTGAATCAATATCTCGCGTCCCGCGGATTCATCGTGCTGTCGGTGAATTATCGCCTCGGCATCGGCTACGGTTACGATTTTCATCAGCCACCGAACTCCGGCTCCCGCGGTGCCGCCGAGTATCGCGATGTCCAGGCGGCAGCCGCGTATCTGCGCTCGCAGCCGCGCGTCGATGCCAGCCGAATCGGGATCTACGGTGGCTCCTACGGCGGCTATCTCACCGCGCTGGCGCTGGCGCGGAACTCCGATCTCTTTGCCGCCGGCGTGGACATTCACGGCGTACACGACTGGACGACGGAGCGCGCGCGCGGGATGCTGGAACGGCAACGCTACGAACAGGCGCCGGACGTAGCTGCCGCGCTCGACACGGCGTGGCGCTCGTCTCCCGTTTCGTCCGTCGGCACGTGGCGCTCGCCCGTCCTGCTGATTCACGGCGATGATGATCGCAATGTGCGATTCGCGCAGAGCACCGATCTCGCACGCCGGCTCGCGGCTGCCAAAGTTCCTTTTGAGACGCTGGTGATTCCGGACGACACGCATCACTTCCTGCGGTATGCGAACATCGTGACGGTCGACAAAGCGGCGGCTGCGTTCCTCGAGCGGCAATTGCTCCAGGCGCACGCCGAGGCGACGAGGGCGACCGGCCCGTGAAACGGGCGGCGCTCGGAGCATTACTAGCGATCACGAGCGCGAGCTGTCACGCGGTGCTCAACTATCCCAGTGCGCTCGGACCTCGCTATGCGGGCGTTCCGCCCTCTCGGTCCGCGAGCGCCGCGGGGAGCCACGTGCTCCACGTGGTGACCTACAACGTGCAGTGGGGCAAAAACATCGATCGCGCGATCAACGTCCTCAAGACACGGGCGCCATTGCCGGATGCCGACATCGTCGTCCTGCAGGAGATGGATGCCGACGGGACGCGCCGCATTGCCGACGCGCTCGGCATGGCGTGGGTGTACTATCCCGCCGCCGTGCATCCGAAACTGGGGCACGACTTCGGCAACGCGGTGCTGTCTCGCTGGCCGATCGTCGAGGATGAAAAAGTGATGCTGCCGCACGTCGGTGGCCTCCGGCATGCGCAACGCATTGCTACGGCGGCCACCGTGCTCGTGGGGACAGTCAAAGTTCGCGTATACAGCACGCATCTCGGCACGCCCAGCGATATCCGGCCGTCGAAACGTCGCGACCAGGCGCATACGATTCTCGCCGACGCGGCCACGTATTCCCTGGTGATCATCGCCGGCGACATGAACAGCCACGGGATCGGCGAGGCATTTCGCGCCGGCGGCTTTCTGTGGCCGACTGAGCACAACGGCTTCACGACGGCCTTCTTCAACTGGGATCACATTTTCTTCAAGGGCTTCGCCCCACCGGATCCGCCGGCGAAAAGCGCCGGGATTGTCCGCGACACGCTTGGCACGAGCGACCATGACCCGGTCTGGGCCGTGGCTCAGCTCCCTTGAGCGCAGCAACCCTCGTCATCCAAACGGCATTCCTTGGGGACGTCGTGCTCACCACGCCGCTCTTGTCCGCGCTTTCCGCCCGGCATGGCCCCGTGGATGTCGTTACGACGCCGGTCGCGGCGCCGCTGCTGGAAACGCACCCTGCGGTGCGGACGGTGATCCCCTATGAAAAACGCGGCCGCGACCGCGGCTGGGCCGGTCTGCGACGGCTCGGGGGCCGGCTCAAATCGGAGCGATACGAGCGGGCCTACTTGCCGCACCGTTCTTTGCGCACCGCGACGCTCGCATTGCTTGCACGGATTCCCTCGCGGATCGGCTTTTCGGGTCCGTGGTCCTTCCTCTATACAGACTCTCGCCCTAAGTCCCGAACGGGACACGAAGCCGACCGCCTGCTGGCCCTCGCGAATGAGGCCCCGGGGGCCTATGCTCCCCACCTGCGGCCGACGCCGGCTGACGAGGGCGCAGCGGCTGCACTCGTCGCTGAGCCGTTTGTCGCCCTCGCTCCCGGTTCCATCTGGGGCAGCAAACGCTGGCCATACTACGCCGCGTTGGCGGCGAAACTGGCGGCGCACGTGCAGGTGGTGGTGATCGGCGGGAAGGACGATCTCGAATTAGGGGCCGAGATCGTTGCGGCCGTCGGGCCCCCCGCGTTGGGCGGTCGGGTCGTGAGTGCCTGTGGGCGATTGACGTTGCGAGAATCGGCCGCTCTCATAGGGCGAGCGACGGCTCTGGTAACCAACGACAGCGCGCCCCTGCATCTGGCCACCGCCATGGGGACGCCCGTGGTCGCGCTGTTCGGCCCGACCGTGACAGAGTTCGGATTCGGCCCGATGCGCGCCGGGGACGTCGCGTTGGGAGTGGACGGCCTGTTGTGCCGGCCTTGCTCGTCGCACGGCCCGCCGCAGTGCCCGCTGGGTCATCATCGCTGTATGCGTGAGCTCACTGTTGCGGCCGTGTTTGCGGCCATCGAGGATATGGGTGCGTTACGTCGTCGGCGTTGACGTTGGAGGAACGAATCTCGTCGCCGGAGTCCTCGCAGAGGATGGCTCCGAGATCCACGCCGTTGTCTCCGAACCGACCATGGCCGCCCAGGGAGCCGACGCCGTTACGTCGCGCATCATCAAGCTCGCGAAGGCGTCGATCGCGGAATTCGGCAAGAAAGTGGAAGGGGTTGGCATTGGCTCGCCCGGCCCCCTCAACACCAAGACCGGTGTCGTGCTGCTCACGCCGAACCTGGGCTGGACGAACATGCCGCTGCGCGACCGTGTCAGCGAAGGGCTGGGCCTCCCCGCGACGCTGGACAATGACGCCAACTGTGCGATCTACGGCGAATGGTGGCGAGGCGCGGCGCGCGGCGCGACGTACGTCATCGGCCTCACACTCGGCACGGGGATCGGCGGTGGCATCGTCATCGACGGGGAGATCTACCACGGCGTCACCGATGTCGCGGGAGAGTTTGGACACGTCACGATCGATGCGAACGGACGCCGCTGCAAATGCGGCAACTACGGCTGCATCGAGGCCTACGCGTCAGGTCCGGCAATCGCCGAGCGCGCGATCGAGGGGATCGAGTCAGGCGTCGAGACGTCGCTGTCCCAGTACGTGAAGGGCGACCTCTCCAAGCTCACCGCGCAGATCGTGTACGAGGCGGCCAACGACGGCGACGAATGGGCGCTGGACGTCGTCCGCGAGACCGCGTCGCTGCTGGGAGCGGCGGTGGCGAGCTTCCTCAACATCTTCAACCCCGAAGTCGTCGTGGTCTGCGGCGGCGTCACGCAGGCGGGGGACAAACTGTTCCAGCCGTTGCGCAGTGAAGTGAAGCGACGGGCGTTCAAGCCGGCGTGGGAGGCGTGCAAGATCGTGCCGGGTACGCTCCCCGGCACCGCCGGCGTCTACGGCGCAGCGGCCGTGTTCATCCAAAAGCACTGGGGTTTGCGCTGAAG
>QHTY01000191.1:0-535 GCA_003220985.1 Gemmatimonadota bacterium | reverse complement strand
TCGTACGCACTCGCCGCCCTCGACGCGACGCTCTCGGAAGACTGGGAGATCGTGCCCCTGATCAAGGTGGGTCGCGACCTCGCGCCAAAAGCCAACGAGTTTCTCCGTAGTCTCCGACGCACGACGCACGACGCACGATTTCTCGAAGTCCCACAGCCGAACAATCGCGTCACGCTGCGGTACGAATCCACAGAGCGGCGCTGCGAGCAGATGACCGGCGGCGTCCCGCCCTGGACCTGGGCCGAGCTCGGGCCACTCGTCCGGGATCTCGACGCGCTATACGTCAACTTCATTTCCGGATTCGAGCTGAATCTCGAAACGGCGCAGCTCTTGCGGCGCGGTTTTCCGCGCACGATGTACGCCGATCTGCATAGTCTCTTCCTGGGCAAGGAGCCGAACGGCCTACGCGTCCCGCGCTCGCTGCCCCAGGCGCCGGCGTGGTTCGGCTGCTTCGACATCGTCCAGCTGAACGAAGACGAAATGCTCCAGCTCGGACCCGACCCGCTCGCGATCGCCGCCGACGCACTGCGGCAGG
>QHTY01000190.1 GCA_003220985.1 Gemmatimonadota bacterium | reverse complement strand
TTGCCAAGCTGCAGGCGCGGACGGGCGGCCGCATCCGGTTCTTCGTCTCGGGCGCGGCGCCGCTCTCGGCCGACATCGCCAAATTCTTCTACAGCGCCGGGCTGCCGGTCATCGAAGGATATGGCCTCACCGAGTCCTCTCCCGTCTTGACGCTGAATCCGCTCGATCGCATCAAGCTGGGGACCGTCGGCCGAGCGATTCCGGGCGTCGAGCTCAAGATCGCCCAGGACGGCGAGATCCTGGCGCGCGGCCCGAACATCATGCAGGGCTACTACAAGCTGCCCGAGGCGACCAAGGAGACGCTCGACGTGGGCGGCTGGCTGCATACGGGGGACATCGGCGAGATCGACTCAGACGGGTATCTGAAGATCACCGACCGCAAGAAGGAGCTGCTCAAGACGGCGGGCGGCAAGTACATCGCGCCGCAGCCGATCGAGCTGGCGGTCAAGCGCAACAAGTTCGTCGCCAATGCCATGCTCTACGGCGATCGCCGCAAGTTCCCGATCATTCTGATCGTCCCGAACTTCGACACCCTCGAGCGTTGGGCGCACGAGCGGAGCCTCACCTACGCCACGCGCGCCGAGCTGATCGCGCTGGCGGACGTGCACGCGAAGATCGAGCGCGAAGTGATGAGCATGCTGTCCCATCTCGCCAAGTTCGAGACGCCGAAGAAGGTGGTGCTGCTGGAGAAGGACTTTACGATCGAGTCGGGGGAGCTGACGCCGACGCTCAAAGTGAAGCGTCGCGTGGTCGAGCAGCACTACACGGGCCAGATCGACGCCGCATACGCGGCCGAGGATCCGATGGCGGCAGCGATCGAGCGGTGAGCTAGCGTTTCTCGCCGACCCAGAGGCCGTTCTCGGCCGCGAGTTGGATGAGCCCGATCGGTAGTTCGGGCTCTTCGTTTTCTACGACAAAGCGCCGACCGCGTAACAGCACGCGATGGGCTTCGACGAGCCACGGTGACGTCGCGAGATCCGCACCGACGACGACGCCGCGCGCGACCGCCGTACGCAGCGGCACTTTCTCGCTGGCATACAACAGCGATAGGCTCGGCTGCTCTTCCATATCACCCGGTGCATTGATGCCGACGAAGTGAATGCCGTGCATCAATGCGGCGAGGCGAGCCGCCTGTCGGACCGCGGCGCCGACGAGCACGACGTAGCCGCCGGGCCCGGACAGCTCGAGCAACGCCTGCAGGCTCGCAGCGTCGGCGGATGGCAGGGGCGAGGGCGGCGCGTACGCAGGCCGCGGACCAGACTCGTCCTTTGACACCCGCGCGTGGCTGCGCCGGAAGTTCACGATCCCGCGCGAAATCGGATACTCCTTGTGACACACGGGACAGCCGAGGATACCCGAGCGCACCATACGGTCTTTTACCTCACCCGTCGAGAGCACGAGCATCTCTTCACGGTGGGGCTCGGGGCACCGCAACATCTCCGTCAGCTCGATGTGCATACGAAACCGTGCGTGGTGCGTAGTACGTGGTGCGTGGCACCGATCTTCGTGGACGACACGGATTCAACCACGCACCACGCACCACGCACGTTCATCCTCGGGGCGTATAGATGGCCGGAAGCAACCGGATTTCGGTTACGGCAACATGTTCCGGTTGAGTGACGGCATACACGACCGCCGCCGCGACATCTTCGACGCGCATCATGTTCGCGCGCTTGGTGAAGCCCGGCTTGGAGTCGGGATCGACGGGGTCCCAGATGTCGGTGTCGACGGGGCCGGGTGAAACCAGCGTGGTGCGCACGCCGCTCTTCGCCGTCTCCTGCCGAATCACCTCGTGCATCCCGCGCAGGCCGAACTTGCTCGCGGCGTAGGCCGTCGAGCCTGAGAAGCCGATGTAGTCGGAGATCGAGCCGATCGTCACGAAGTGCCCGCTCCCCCGGGCCACCATTTTGGGCACGATGGTGCGGGCGAACAAGAACGCCGCCGTCAGATTCGTGGTGAGGGTGTTCGTGAAGTCGGCCGGTGT
This sequence comes from Gemmatimonadota bacterium, assembly GCA_003220985.1. Taxonomy (GTDB): domain Bacteria; phylum Gemmatimonadota; class Gemmatimonadetes; order Gemmatimonadales; family GWC2-71-9; genus 20CM-2-65-7. The sequence goes on along the minus strand of QHTY01000190.1, from coordinate 24,929 downwards.
CGTCTCGGCGAGCGGCTTGATGAAGAAAATGCCGGCGTTGTTCACGAGCACGTCGGGCACGCCGAGCTCTTTTTCCACGCGCGCCACCGCGCGCTCGACGTCGGCGGGTTTCGTGACGTCACAGGCGATATCGGTACGGCGCTCGGCCGCGGCGTTCGACAGGCTGCGCGCCACACGCACGACATGCATCCCCGAGGCTCGGAACGCATCGGCGACCGCGAGCCCGATCCCCCGGGAGGCGCCTGTCACGAGCGCGATCTTCACAGCGAGAAGCTGCCGCCGTGCACGAGCCTGAGGAACTCATCCCGGGTCTTGCCGTCGTCCCGGAACGCCCCGCGCAGCGCGCTGTCTTGGAATTCTGCTTCTCCACGCCGCGCATCATCATGCAGAGGTGGTACGCCTCGATCACGACGCCGACGCCGAGCGGCGTGAGCACGCGGCACAGCGCCTCGGCGACCTGATCGGTGAGTCGCTCCTGGACCTGGAGCCGGCGCGCGAAGACCTCCACCACCCGTGGGATCTTGGATAGGCCCACGATCCGGCCGTTCGGGAGATAAGCGACGTGCGCCCGGCCGAAGAACGGCAACATGTGATGCTCGCACATCGAGTAGATCTCGATGTCGCGCACGCAAATCATGCTCTCGTGCTTTTCCTCGAACAGCGCATCGCCGATCACTTCGTCGACGTTCATGCCGTAGCCGCGCGTGAGCCATTTCAGTGACGCCTCGACGCGGGCCGGCGTCTGGCGCAATCCTTCGCGTGTGGGATCCTCGCCCAGCTGCTCGAGCATTTCGTGAACCAGCTCCTGAAAGGAAATGCCTGATGCCACCGGCGCCGGAACCTCGGTGTGCGACTCGTGAAAGTGCTCTCGTGCCATGGTATCTTGGACCCCCGTGCGAACCCTAAAGCTACTCGCCGCGGCGATGCAGGGGGGAGGCGCCGCGCTCGCGGCGCTCTGGACGTTTCCCAGCATGCTGCTGTCGGCCTTCCTCGTCGCCTGGGGTGCGGAAGCCGCGCAGTTCCTCATTTCTCAGGGCCTCGCGCTCGCGATCCTGGCCTGGGTCCAGACACTCCCGGAATTCGCCGTCGAAGCCGTCATCGCGTGGGAGGCGGGGGGGATTCCAGCGCGCTCGCATCTCGCCATTGCGAATCTCACGGGCGCGATTCGTCTGTTGCTCGGCCTCGGCTGGCCGATGATCTATTTCGTCTTCGCCTGGTCCGCTCGCCGGCGCGGCGACCCGGCGCACGCGCCGATCAAGCTGCAGCGCGAGCACGCCATCGAAGTCATCGGGCTCATCCCGCCGCTCTTGTACTTCGTCGTCATCGTGTGGAAACAGACCATCAGCTGGCTCGACGCGGTCGTGCTGCTCGCACTCTACGTCGTCTATCTGCTCGTGCTGCTGAGGAATCCTCCCCATAGCGTCGAGGAGCTCGCCGACGCTGCGGTCGTGTCGCGGTGGGCATATCAGCAACGGGGGTGGCGGCAGAAGGCGGCGATCGGCGCGCTCTTCGCCGGCGGCGGATTCCTGCTCTACGTCACCGCGCACCCCTTCCTGGAATCGATGCTGGCGGTCGCCGGGCTGTTGGGGGTGAGCCAGTTCGTCCTGGTCCAATGGGTCGCTCCATTCCTGTCGGAATTCCCTGAGAAAGTCTCCGCGTTCCTGTGGGCACGGCGCGTCACGCACGCTCCCATGGCGCTGATGAACATGGTGTCGAGCAACATCAACCAGTGGACCGTCCTTGCCGCGATGATTCCGCTGGTGTACGGCTATTCACATTACCATCACACCGGGACGTGGGCGGACTTTCGGTTCGACGCGGCGCAGCGCCTGGAGATCATCCTGACGCTGCTGCAAACAGGGTTGGGCGTGGTGCTGCTCGCGAACATGGAGTTCGACTGGTTCGACGCGACGGCGCTGTTTGTCCTCTGGGCGGTCCAGTTCTTCGTGCCACATCTGCGCGAAGAGGTGTCCGTCGCCTACGCGCTCTGGATCGTGGTCCTGCTCGTGGGATTCGTCATCAAAGGGCAGCCGCTGCTCGCGCCCAAGTACTTCTGGGAGACACTCAAACAAAAACGATCGGCCGGCGCTGCCTAACGCAGGCCGGCCGATCTGGTACATCAGGAACGGAGAGGATTATTGAAGCCCGAGAGTAATGACTGGTCCCTCACCACGAATTCTGTCTTCCCCAATCGAGGGGGCGTGACATGGGCCGCAGTATCTGGGTCCACTATCGAGCATGTTGGCTCAATAATTTGACTCCCCGCTCCTGGGTACTAGAATAGTTTCTGTCCCTCAAAGGTCAATTACCCTGAATCTGACTCTGCTCGCCGCTGTCGTGATGCTGCTCGTGTGGGTGTTGTTGCTCTTTGTCGCGCAGGTGCCGAGCGGCACGATTCACCTGCTCTACGCGGGAGCCATCATCCTGTGCGCCCGGCGTATTCTCACCGGCGCTCCGCGGTTCGTGTCATGACACTTGCGCGACGACCGTGGGACCCGCAGATCGGGCCGCTGCAGCTCGTCACCGTCCGGCGCGCGCTCGAGCGCGAGGGCATGGTGACCGCCTGGTGGTCCGATGTGCCCGGCACCAGAGTCCCCGTGCACACCCATAGTTTTCCCGAAACGCGCTGGGTGATCGAGGGATATCTGCGGGTGACGGTCGGAAGTGACGCGGTCGAGCTCGGTCCGGGAGACCGGCTGGACTTGCCAGCCGGAATCCCGCACACCACCGAGGTCATTGGCCTTGGTCAGGTCATCTACGTGACTGGAACGTTGGAAGGTTGGACGGTTGGAAAGTAAAACCTTCCAACCGTCCAACCTACAACGTCGATTTACCGTCCAGCCTACAACGTCGATTTATAGAGCAGCTTGTTCGGCGTCCCGTCCGGATTGCCCGTGATCACGTCGGTCGTCGCGTTCCCGATGATCCAGTCGGCGACCGTGGCGGATGCTGCGTCGCCGAACGTGGCCTTGTAGAGCGCCGCGACGCCGGCCACGTGCGGTGAGGCCATCGAGGTTCCGCTGAGCGTCGCGGTCGTCCCGAGCAGAAAATCGGACTTGATTCCGGATCCCGGCGCGTAGGCCTCGACGCAGGGACCCGAGTTCGAGAAAGACGACTTGGCATCCGTGTTGTCGGAGGCGGCGACGGTGAAGGCGCCGCTCGCGCCTGCCGGCGAGGCCTCGCACGCGTCCGCATCGTCGTTGCCGGCGGCCACGGCCACGAACACCCCGGCGTCCCAGAGGTTCGTCGTCGCCGCGTCCAGCGCGTCCGACTTCCCGCCCCCCAAGGACATGTTCGCCACGGCCGGCGCGACGAAGTTCTGACTCACCCAGTCGAGGCCCGCGAGGATCTGCGAGGTGAAGCCGATACCGGCGCAGCTCAGCACACGCACACCGTGCAGCGACACACCCTTCGCGACTCCATAGGTCGTACCGCCGATGGTGCCCGCGACATGCGTGCCGTGGCCGTTGCAGTCCTCACCGCTCACGCCGCCGAGCAGGTTGAAGGTCAGCGCATCGTACACGTTGTCCGCCCGGCCGCCGAAGTCCGGATGCGCCGTCCAGATCCCCGTGTCGATGACATAGACGTTCACGCCTTCACCCGTCGCGGTGTAGTCGTAGGTTGCGGAGAGCGGAAGCACCTGCTGGTCGATGCGGTCGAGTCCCCATGGATCGCCGTTCTCGTCCATCGCCTCGGTCTCGTCAGTGCGGTACACCTGGTCCCGCTCGACAAAGGCGACGAGCGGATTGCGCGCCAGCGCCTGCGCTGCCACGTCAGGCAGTTTGGCGGCGAAGCCCTTGAGCGCGCTCGTATACGTGAAGCGCAACGTGCCGCCATTCGCGCGCACGAGCTGCGACGCAAGCCCTGCGGGGTCGGCCACGGCCGGCCGGAAGACGACGATGTATTCGCCTGGAACGACGTCGTGCTTCGCAGCCGCAAGACTGGACGCAGGGCGTGTGATGTCTCCGCAAGCCAGCGCGCCCGTGAGCGAGATCACGGCCAGCGCGGCAACATTCCATCTCATGAGAGCTCTCCGCGAGAGGGATGCCTCGAGTGAAGCAAGAAGCGTTCTTGGTGGACCGTGCGGAAGAAGACGAACAGGCTGTTGCGAAGACGCTACAAAACTCAAATCTCCCAGTTGGAGAAGAGCACACCCTCCGCGGCGTGACGCTCCAGATATCCTTCGTACGTCATTCGCAGATCGGTCCAGCGCACGCGATAGCCCCGGGCGATCAGGCGCCGGAACGCTTCGCCGTAGCGGCTCTGGCAGCGGATCGCGATCCGGCGGATGCCGGCCTTGGCCGCGGCCGCCTCGACGGCCGCGATCGCGGCCTCGAACGTCGCGTCGGTGCGGGCGGCGAGCTTCAGCACGCGCACCTCATCGCGCGTCCTGCTGTCCGCGAGGGGCGCGGAGTGCCAGAGTGCCATCGCATCCAGCCCGTTTGTGCCCTCGACCAACGATGTATCGCCGAGGCCCAGCTCGGCCGTCAACAGGATCTCGCGCGAATAGTCGACGCCTCCGATCAGATCGTCCACGAGGCCCCGGGCCGCGGCTATCGTTGCATCCTTCTCCGCGGCGGAGCGCTTCGACAACAGCACCGGAGCGGGATGGCCGCGGGTGGCGATCTCATTGGTCACCGTGACTGTCAGGAAACCCGGGGCAAACCCGAGCCGAGCGTAAAAGCCGATGTTCTCCGGCGTGCGCGGCATCGTCTCGAGACCCAGCGTCGAAACGCCCCGGTCGATGAGCCAGTCGGCGGCCGTTCGCACGACCGTCTTGCCGACGCCGGTGCCTTGGCGGTCCGGGCGAACGGCCAACGGCCCCATCCATCCCTCCGCGCCGGCCTGGTGCGCGACATTGAAGGCGGCGACGTCGCCGTGCTCGTCGCGCCACACCATCGCGCCGTCGCCCGCGTCGAGCAGGGCGTAGCGCCACACGAGCGGGTTGAGCTGCGGGACCCGCACACCGATCAGCCCGTCGCGCCGATAGCGGTCGGTGAACGCTTCCGCAAAGACGCGATTCAGCCCCTCGATGTCGCGCTCGGTCGCGCGCTCGGGCCCGGTGACCCGGGTCTCAGGCAGCCACGCTCTCATCGGGTGCCGTGGGTCCGAGGGTGGCGGTCTCGTCGCGCACCACGCTCGTGCCGGTGGTGGCGTCGTACGTGACGCGGATGATGCGATCCAACCCGTCGCGGACCTGTTCGATGTGCGTAATGAGTATGACCTGCGGGAACCGGTCGCCCAGGCGGCGCAGCAGCGCGAGGACGTGCTGGCGCCGCGACTCGTCGAGCGAGCCGAAGATTTCGTCGAGCACGAGCAGCGAGAGCGGCTGGCCCGCGCGCTCGGCGATCATCTGCGAGATGGCGAGCCGCAGCACGAGATTCGCGATGTCCTCTTCTCCACCCGAGATCACCGGCTTGGGGACCCCCTCGTCGAGCACGACGACGCGGTAATCCTCGTCCAGATCCACCTCATCGTAGCGCGCATCGGTGAGATCCGATAGGAAGCCCGATGCCAGCGCGCTGATCTCGGGCCGCATCGCCGCGTTCAGCTCGGCGCGCAAATCGGAGAAAGCGCGATCCAGCTCGTTGTGCAGCCGCAGCTCGATCTTTCGCTCGGCGATGGTGCGCTCGCGCGCGGCGCGCTCGGTCACGCGGCGCTCGATCTCGCGCACTGCCGTTTCCGCGGCGACCAGCTCGCCCCGCGTCTCCGCGACCGCCAGCTCGGCCGCCCGGAGCGCATGCGCCGCGCGGTCGTGCCGCTCGCGCGCCGCCTGAAACTTCGGCTCGGAGAACCCCTCGGCTTTCACCGCATCCGCGAGCTGCTTGACGTGCTCTTCCCTGGTGGACAACGCCTTCTCCGCAATCTCCGCCTCACCCACGAGCGCCTCGGCGCGATCGGCGCGTGCCGCCAACGCCGCGGCCGCCAGCGCCACCGGCTCGAGCCGCGTGAGCTCCTGCCGCACGGCATTGTGGCGCTCGGCGTTGTACCCCACGTCCCGCGCGGCGACGCGCCGCTCGATCTCCTGCATCCGCTTGGCGAGACCGGCACGCTCCTTCTGCAGCCGGCTCCGTTCGCGCGCCTGCTCGCGTAGCGTCCCTTCGCGCTCGCTCGCCTGCCTGGCCTGTTCCCGCAGCGTGTCCCGCGCTGCCTCGGCCTGCGTGACCGCTTCCGGAGGTGTCGCCAGCTGCTCGATGCGCTGCTTGAAGTACGTCCCATCCGTGACGATCACTTCGAGCTGATTGTTCAGCACGTCGAGCACCGCGCGGTGCTCCGCACCGAGCGGCCGCAGGCAGGTGGGACATTGTCCCTCGGGGCCGAGGCGCTCGATCTTATCGCGCTGGTCCTTCACTTCCTCATGTTGCTTCAGCAGCTCGGTGCGCCTGGTGTTCGCGTATTCCTTTTCGCGCACCCAGGCCGCCTGCTGCTCACGGGCAACGTTGTCGGCGGCTTCGAGCTTCGCCGCGAGGCCCGCCGCCTCGTTGGTCGCCCGCTCGAGCGCCTCAGCCTCGGCCAATTCCCCGATCCGGCGATCCAGCTGATTCAAGTTGCGCGTCAGCTCGGTCAGCGATGCTTGTTCTTCGCGCCGCGCCGCGTCCTCACGGTGCAGGCGGTCCAGCTCGGCAAGCTCCGCTTTGAGCTTCGAGATCGACGCGACGTCGGCCTCCAGACTACGCCACTCTTCGCGCGCCGCCAGCGCCGCCGCCAGCTCCTTGTCCAGCCGTTGAAACTCCTGGCGCGCGACGATGACGCCCTGCTCGGCCACGCGCAGGTCGCCGTGCAGTGCGAAGGTCCGCTCGCGCCGCTCCACCCACTGTTGCCAGCGCGGCTCTTCGTCAGCCAGGGTCTGCTGCGTTTTGGCGCGCTCGGCTGTGGCCGCCGTGGCGGCCTTCCGAGCTTCCGCCAGGCGTGTCTCGGCCGCCTTGCGTTCTTTTTCGAGCTCCGCGTGTGGCGGCAGCCCGGTCTCGAGCCCGTCGACTTCGTGACCGAGCGCGTTGCGACGCTCACGGACGCGCTCCTGGGCGAGCGTGAGCTGCTCGTGTCGCAGCACGCGTGAGAGGAAGGCCGCGCGCTCGGGACGGGTCGCATCCGCGAGCACCGCCAGCTCCTTCTGGCCGGTGAAATAGGTATTAAAGAACTCGTCGTGGGTCATGCCAAGCACGCGCTGCAGCCGTCCGGTGACTTCCTTCAGCGAGTTCGCGACCACCACGCCGTCCTGATACAGCTCGGCGTTATTCAGCCCGCGTTCCACACGATACGCATGACTGCCGAGCCCGAACTCCAGCTCCACGCGCACGGGGGCGCGCGCCTTCGCGCGCAGATTGCGGATCGAGTCCTTATCGCCGCGCGCGGCGGGATTGCCGTAGATCGCCCACGCGATCGCCTCGAGCAGCGATGTCTTGCCCGAGCCGTTTGGCCCGATGATGCCCGTGATGCCGTCGCCGAACGCGATCTCGGTATCCGCATGCTGGCGGAAATTGACGAGCCGCAGCCGCTGCAGCTTCATCAGCCCGGCTCACCCTCGGCGCGGGCGGCCGTCTCGAGATATTCGACACCGAGGTTCACGAACGTCTCGCGATTCAGCTCGGCATCGAGCGGCCGGCGGCCGAGGAAGTCTCGCACGGTCTCGGTGAGCGTCTGCCGCCGGCTACCCGGTCCAGCACTGGTCCCCAGCGCCCGCCGCGCTTCGGGCCGGCGCAGATCGAGCTGGAAGTTCAAGGCGCGCGCTTTGTACCCTCGGATCGCCGCATGGTCGAGATCGCGCGCGACGGCGCGCTCGACGTCCCATACGAGCAAGCGCACGATCTGATCATCGATCTTGGCGGCACTCACGCGCTCGGCGATCTGCGCGTCGAGCTCTTTGGCGTTCAGCCCGGCGGCCTGAACCGGTTGTAGGTCGATATGCCGGCGCGCCGGCGCAATGGCACGAAACGTGACGCGCGCGCCCGGCAAATCCACGAGCAGATACCCTTTGCCCGTGCGATCCTTTTTCCCTTTCGCAGTCGTGCGTTGCGCGGCCTCGTCCTGGAGCTGACCCCAAGGATTCGGCGGCAGATACTCGAGGCTCCCGGAGTACCACGCATTGGTCGCCACCGACTGCGCGGTGTGATAGTGTCCCAGCGCGATGTAGTCCCATTTCTCCGGCGCGAGCAGCTCGCGTGACAACTCGGCACCGCCGTACTCGACCGTGCCCCGTTCCTCGCCCAATCCGCCGTACACCCCGTGCGTGACGAGGACGTTGAGCGTCGGCCTGCCCGCTTCCGGTCGCAGCGCGGGGCGGTCCGCCTTCGCGAGCGCCTGCTGGGGCACCGCCAGGACGGCGCAGTCGAGTGTGGGGAAGACAATGCGGCGCGCCTCCTCCACGGCGATCTCGACGCCGAGCGCTTCGTAGAGGCGCAGGATCGAGCCGGTTTCGGTGGACCGCGGCGTGTCGTGCTCACCCGCAATGACGACGATCGGGGTGCCGGGCAGGCCCGTCCGCAGCCGGTGCAGTTGACGGAAGCAATAGAGGATCGCGGCGTTGGTCGGCCGGACCGAGTGAAACAAGTCACCAGCGACAACGATCAACTCAGGCTTCTGCTCCAGCATGTCGTCGACCGCCCGCTTGCAGACCTCGGCGACATCCACCTCACGCTGGTTCGCGCCCTTAGGCGTCTGGCGGTCGAACTGGCGGAAGCCCAGATGAAGATCAGCGAGATGGGCGAGCTTCATCTAGTTCGGCAGGAGCACGATGGAGTTGTCGTTCTCGGTCTGCAAGCTCATTCCACCCGCGGGCAACCCGGACCCAGTGAAGCTCATTTTCATGGTGCCCTTGAGCGTGCCGTCGACGATGGCGCCGCGCGACAGCGAGAATACCTGATGGCCCGACATCCCACCCTCGAGCTTGAGCGTGCCGGATCCCTCGGCCGACGCGAGTCGGATCGGCTCCGCAGGTCCAGAACAACCGACGTATCGGATCCTGCGATCCGGATTTCTCGAACCGTAAGCGTCGTCCGCGCGACCTCCGTAGTTGAAGCGGTGATCCCCGGGATCTGATCGAGTGGCAGCTCCGATGTCAGTGACCAGGAGTCACCGCGGCCCACCGGTTGCTGCGGAAAACCAAAGATCGCTGCGTTGATTCCGCCGGTGATCCGCTTCGTCACGTCGGGCGATAGGCCCGGCGGTGCATTCACGAACTCGCTCCGCGTGACTTTGCCCTGCTCGTCAATGACCGCCGTCGCGCGCATCCCCTGCAGGCGCGCAAGAGCACCTCCAGTGACGCTGGCAGGTACACCGGGCATCTCCATGGTCACCGATTCGAACAGCACTTCGATCTCCGTGCCGCCGCTGGTTGGGCCTTTCACGGTCTGCGTGAAGTAGACCCGCATGAGCATGTTTCGCTTTCCCATTCGAGCCAGCGGACCAGATTCCGCACTGAGCCCGGTATGTTGCTCGAGGCCGAAATGATAGACCGCGCCGGCGGGCGGATGATAACGCAGCGTGACTTTCGGCCCACCAGCACCACACGCGACCACGACCAGCAGAGCGGGCACAGCGGCGTGGTGTCTCATGTCAGTAGGGCTCGTCGGAAATGGGATTGAGTGGCGGCACCGCGTGATGTTCCCGCAGCAGCGCCTCCGGCTCGACGCGCGCGCCGAGCACTTTCCGGAAGTAGGCCAGCACATCGTCGGGGCGGGTCCGGCGCACCGCGGCGAGGGCGCGCCGCACGTCGTCCTGCTCGCGATCGGCGATCAGGTCCTTCACCTGATTGGGCCGGACGCGACGGTCCAGCCGCACGAGCTGGCGCACCACCGCATCCTCGAACGGCACATCGGCAGCCGGGGGAAAGCGCTCGACGCCGTCCCGGCCCCGCAGCACCGGCGGCTTGGGAAAGCGCACGAAGATCGGCTGCGTGAAATGCGGGTGCCGGATCATCAGCTCGCCGATCGGCAGCGTCGCCAGTTTGCTCTTGGTGGCGGGGGTCAGCACCTGATAACCGGGCGTCGCCAGCTCATCCATGTCCATGCGGCCGAACACTTGGGTTCCCGCGTTGCCCACCACGCGGCGGTGCACCTGGGAGCGAAATTGCTCCGCGCCGAACAGCACCAGCCCGAGGTAGCGGCCGCGCTCGGAGATGTCGAGCAGCATCTTCTTGACGTACGTCTCCGGCCCGTCGCCGGGCGCGTACTTGTTGAGCTCGTCGACGAACACGATGACCGCGTCGACGCCGAGCTCGCGGCGCTCGAGCTGTTCGCGCAGCCTCGAGACCACACGCGCGAACACGAGGTCCTGTCCCAGTGGGTCGACGTTCGCGATGTCGATGACGTAGACGGTGCGATCCTCGAACCCGTTCCAGGGGAGATCGCTGGACGGCCCGTCGTCGGTCACGAGACCCTTGCAGCGGGTCGAGATGTTCAGCAGCCGGTTGCGCACCTTTCGCATCGTGGCGATGTGATGCGTCCGCCACGTGTCGCTGCGGCCGCCCGCCGTGATTTCCAGGCCGTCGAAAACCGCGCGGAAGAACCGGTCCAGGTCAGCGAAGGTCTGCACGCGGTGCGTGGTACCGAATCCGTCGTCGAACGTTCTTCCTAAAACTCTGTCCCTCAGAAAATCAATAAACGCGTCAGCCTTGGCGTCGATGTCGTCCCGGTTGAGCAGCACCTCGGCGTAGTCGACGACTTCCTGCAGCCCCCAGGTGAGCGGCTCGACGTCGCCGACGAGATCGGGATGCGTGCGCAGCGTGTTGAGATTCACACCGTCTGCTTTGAGCGGCGCGTAGAGCCGGACCCGCTGGAACGGCTCGGACGGCACCTCGAGCCGCTCGTAGCGACGCCGGTCTTCGTCGCTCAGATCGCCGGGTTGATCGAGAAAGCAGAGGTCGGGGCCTTTGACGTTAAAGCACACCGCGGCCACGCGGCCTTTGTGCGCGGGGAAATGCGCGAAGATCGACGCGAGCAGGAACTCGACGGCGCTGGTCTTGGTCGCTAACCCTGAGACGCCGGAGATGTTGAGATGGGCCGCCTCCGGGCCGAGCAGGAAGTCGGCATCGAGATAGACCGGCGAATCGCGACCGGCAGACGTGTACAGGCCGACGGGGATCGCGGTCGGGGTCGCCGAGAAGAGGAACGTGTCCATGCGCAGCGCCTGCGCGACGTCGGCATCATCCGCCACGTACACCTGGCCGAGCGGCACCGGTTGCAGCGGCTCCTCCGGCGTTTGCCGCAGCACCGCCGCCGTCCAGTAGCGAATCTGCTGCCGCGCCGTGGGCGCCTCGTCGGCACGCGTGGGATCGCCCTCCGCGCCCACCACGTCGTGGAGCGGCGTCGCCAAATCGGAGTACGCGAAACCCTCCGTGACGACACCATAAACCACTCGTCCCCCGTCCCCCGTCCCCCCGGTCCCGCCTTCCGCGACTTTCACGATGGCACCAATCCCGACACTGGTGTCCGTCGCAGTCCAGAAGTGGAACTGGTGCGGAGTCGCGGGCTTCAGCTCAGTCGCGACGACCTTTCCGATCGCCGTCACGACGCCAGCCTCGGCAACCGAGACATGCGGCTGGCTCGCTGCTGGAGATCCCGGGGCGCGCGGGCCTTCAGGTATTCCTCCACGTGATGTAAAGGATACAACAGCCGGTCCCACCGTGTAGCGGGCGTCGCGAGCGGTGCGCGCTCGGTCCAGAGCCAGGCGCTCAATGCCGACGCGCGGGCCACCGTGTCGGGATGCGCGCGAGCTTCGATGCGCAGCAATCCGTAGAGCAAGTCGTTCCCTTCCCAGGGCCAGAGTCTCAGGTACCAGGAATACACTTCCGTGCGAGTGTGACCCCCGCGCACCGCAAACACGCTGGTCCGATATCCGGCCGGCAACGTCAACGCGCGTTCCAGGCCCCTGCCTTCGAGGAACTGCGCACCATGGCTCTTGATCACGCCCAGCGCGCGCGGATGGCGCGCGACGTCCGGCGAACGCGATAGCAACCCGTCGATCACGAGCCACTCGTCCGCCGCCAGGTCGTCGAGCGCCTCCTCGGCGAGCTCCCGTTCCATGCGCGCGCGCGCGCGCCGCACGGTGGCCTCGATCATCTCTAGGTATCGCGCCGGCTGCTCCACGAGCTCGCTCGGGACGGACTCGACGTCGGCCACCGATTGCTCCAGCGCCTGGCGGACCATGGGCGTCATGCGATCGAGCGGGGCGATCGCGAAGCCACGACTGCGCTCGAAGGTGGTGTGGAGGCCACCGGTCGCGTCCCGGCGCCGGACCGCGGCCGCCACGTAGGCGTTCACGACCTGGACGACGCCGTCATAGGCGACGACGCTCCAGCGCTCGATGCCATTGAGAAATGAGACGGGGTCAGGGATTCGGGGTTCGGGAATCGGGTGCGTCTGGAGCTCGTTCTCCTCGACCAGATCGGCGCGCGCGCCGGCTTCTACCTCGTCTCGTGTACTCCCGCGGCCGGGCACTGCACCAGCGTCGACCAGCGCTCGCCACCACGTCATGCGCTGTCTCGTGTCTTGACGCCGACCACCAATCCGTCGCGGACCGGGATGATGGTGGCGACGAGGCGGGGATCGTGCGCGGCAAGCTGGTTGAACGCACGCACGCCGCGCGCATTGGCGGATTGATCGTTCGGGTCGACTGCGGCGCCGTGGAAGAACGCGTTGTCGCACAAGAGCAGGCCGCCGCGCCGGAGGAGCTTCATCCCCCAGTCGAAGTACTTGGGGAGTGGCTCCTTGTCCGCATCGATGAACACCGCGTCGAAACCGGGCGGGAGCGTGGGCAGCACGTCGAGCGCGGACCCCTCGATGAGCCGCACGCGACCGTGCAGCCGGGCCATGTCGAACGCTTCGCGCGCCGCTGTCGCGTGCTTGGGATCCTTCTCGATCGTCGTCAGCTCGCCACCGGGTGGCAGCGCGCGTGCCAGCCACACGCCACTGTACCCGCCGAGCGAGCCGATCTCCAGCACGCGTTTCGCCTGAATCGTGAGCAGCAACAGATGCAGCAACTTGCCTTCTTCGGGCGAGACGTTGATCGCCGGCAGGTTTAGGGCGGTGTGACGCGCGCGGATTTTGGAGAGAATCGGATCTTCAGCGGCGAACAGCTCGGTGACGTAGCGCTCGAATCTCTCGTCCACTACGCCGTGGCTTCGACGTTCGGGAAGGGGGGCACCTCGAGCAGCCACAGTCCCGCGAGGCGCGACTGTTTGTCGATTTCGACCAGCATGTGATCGGCGACGCGCACGACTGTGGCGGGACGCTGGCGGCCGACGCGAATGTGAAAGACCGACTCGGTTTGATTCTTGTCGACCGTGAGCGCCGTATCGAGCTCGACGGCCGCAATGCCGGGCTGCGACCGGCGTCCGGGGAACGTGACCTGTCCCTCCTTCGACGGCTTCGGCGGCGCAAGCGACGCGACGGTCCGGACATCGTCCGGCCACGTCACGACGTCGACCCCACGCATGGCGCCGCCGGCCACATCGATCACGACAAAGGAGCCGTCCCCGCCCTCGAGATCCACGGTGCCGTTCATCCCGTTCCCTTTCGGGACACCCTTGCAGGCCACGGTGAGGATGTCGGTCTCCGGATCCCAGCGGTACGACACCTTGGGGAGTTTGCCGTTGAGCGGCTCGATACGGGCTTCGAAACGCATGCCGTGTCTCGTCTTCCTGTGCGTCCGTTGGCTGGGTAATATAGCGGCACGATGGAACGACGCGAGTTTCTGTTCGTCTCGGGCAGCCTTGCGGTGACGCCTCTCGTGCGACGTGCGGCATTCGACGCGCGGCGTAGCAATGTCGAGCTCACGCCGCACGCAACGCGCCGCACGCAAGGTCCCACCTTGGGTCCAACGGTTTTCGCGCAGCGTATCCAGCGAGCCCAAGACGAGCTCAAGACTCGCAAGCTCGATCTCCTCGTGGTCGAACCGAGTACGAATTTTCAGTATTTCACGAGTTACAACCCCGGGCGCAGCGAACGGCTCATCCTGCTCATGATCCCTGCGAACGGAACGCCGGTCGTCGTCTGCCCGTCGTTCGAAGTCGAACGCATCAAGCGCAACACGACGATCAGCGACGCGCGCGGCTGGGAAGAGCAGGAAGATCCCTGGCTGCTCGTGGCGAAGGCGGCCCAGCAAATGAAGCCGCCAGGGCGCACCGGTGAAGTGGCCGTCGAGCCCACGACCTCCTACCAGAGCTATGTGCGTCTGACGACCAAGCTTCGCGGCTGGATCCCGCGCGACGGCACCGCTGTCACCGAGCGGCTGCGGATCATCAAGAGAGCCGAGGAAATCGCGCTGATCCGCCAGGCGATTGCCGCGACCGAAGCCTCGATCGCCGCGACATTCTCGCAGCTCGCGGTCGGTATGACCGAGCGCGACGTCGCGCAGCTGTTGTCACGCGAGATGGCGAGCCGCGGCTCACCGGGCGGTGGGCTGGTACAGTTCGGTCCCTCCAGCGCGCTGCCCCACGGCGGCCCCTCGGCGGGGCAGTTGACCCGCGAAACGGTGGTGCTGATCGATGCGGGGTCGCGGGTCGAAGGGTACACGTCCGACATCACGCGCACGATCTGGTTTGGCGACGCGCCGTCGGACGAGTTCAAGAAGGTCTACAACATCGTGCACGACGCACAGACCGCGGCGATCGAGAACGCGAAGCCCAACCTGACGCAATGCCAGGAGGTCGACCGCGCGGCGCGCAAAGTCATCCGCGATGCGGGGTACGGCCAATACTTCACACATCGGCTAGGGCATGGCATGGGGATGGATGGCCACGAGCCGCCCTACATGGTGGAAGGCAACACGACTCACCTCGAGCCCGGAATCGTGTTTACCGATGAACCGGGGATCTACCAGCTAGGGAAGTTCGGCGTACGAATCGAGGATGACTGCATGATGACGTCGAACGGAGTTGAGGTGCTGTCACACCGACCAGCCAAGCTTTAACGGGGAAGGGGGAAAGGGGAAGGGGGAAGGGTACTGCGACCCTCTCGCCGCGATCCGAGCCGGCGCACAAGGCCGATCAGCAAGCCGATCACTCTGGCGCACAACTGCATTGCCCTCTTCGCGTCCTCATCACCGATTAATTCCATTTCTGCCGCGAGTTCTAGGTGCGTATGCAACTCAGTTGCAGATCCTAGGGCAATCCGAAGACACCGTATGAATTGAGGTGTGGTCGCGAGAGCATATCCCTCTGCAATGTTCGCTGGGACTGAGGCAGCAGCTCGGCGAATCTGGTCGGCCAGACCGAAATGTCTGGCCAACTGTCCATGAAGGGTCAATCGATACGCGACACGAGACAGCTCTCGGCCTCGCGTCCAGGCTTCCAAAGACGAGAGTTTGTGCATCGGGACAAGGTGAGCAATTAGAGCGGGCGACGTCGAACCAGAATGCCGCTACAGTTATCAAATCCCGGCCAAACTCTAATCTCCCAGCTTCCTCGCAAAACTCACAATCCGGTCGAGTGCCTGCTTGATGGAATCGGTTGCCGCCGCGTAGGAGAGCCTCACCCACCGATCATCGCCGAAGGCAGCCCCTGGAACCAGGGCGACGCCGCTCTGAGTGATCAGGCGCGTGCAGAAGTCCGTGCCGGTGATCTTCCCGAACGAATCCACTCTAAAGAAGAAGTAGAACGCGCCCAGCGGGTCCACGAATTCCACACCGGGGAGATCCTGCCGGAAGCGGGAAACGACGATGTCGCGCCGCTTGCGGAATTCGCCCACCATGCGCTGGACGTCCTGTTCCACGCGTTCGTCGCCGAGCGCTGCCGCCGCGGCGAATTGGGCGGGGTGATTCGCGCCCGTCGTCGTATGCGACTGCAGCGCCGCCATCGCCTTGGCGATTTTGGCGGGCGCGAGTGCGAACCCGACGCGCCACCCCGTCATCGCGTAGGTCTTGCTCACGCCGGTGATGAGCACCACGCGCTCGAGCAGGTCCTCAGGGAGATCGAGAAAGGACGGCGCCGGCCCGGTGCCGTAGTGGATGCGCCGATAAATCTCGTCGGCGATCACCCACACCTTCCGCTCCGTCGCCCACTGCGCGATCGCGCGGATTTCCGCGTGCGTGTACACGGCACCGGTTGGGTTACAGGGAGAGCAGAGAATCAGCCCCGTGGCCCCCGGTAACATCCGCGCCAGGTCCTTCACGCTCGCCTTGAGACTCCACTCCGGATCGCCGGCGATCATCACGGGGCGCGCGCGCGCCAGGTGGACGATTTGCGGATACGACACCCACGCCGGCGCTGGGATCGCGACGACATCGCCGGGGCCGAACAGCGTAAAGCAGGCGTTGAACAGTGACTGCTTGGACCCGTTCGACACGACGATGTGGTCGGCGTTGACGGGGCGACCGCCCGAGAGCAGCGAGAGATGCGTGGCGGCCGCGGCCCGCAGCTCTAAAATCCCCTCATTCGCCGAGTAATGAGTCTTGCCGTCCTTGATCGCCCGAATGCCCGCCTCGGCGGGGACTTGAGGGGTCGGAAAATCGGGCTCCCCCGCGCCCAGATCGATGACGTCTTCCCCCGCGGCCTTGCGGCGCCTGGCCTCAGCGGAAATCGCAATCGTCGCCGACGTCTCGAGATGCTGGAGGTTGGCGGAGAGACCGTCGGTCATCGCGGAATGGCTCCATGGCGTCTGAGGATCATCATCGTGGAGTCGACGGGAAGGGCGCGCACAACGCCACGATAGCCCCGCACCGTCTCGGCGCGCAATAAGGAATTGTAAATGGCTTCCTCCGTGGCATCGGCGGTGGCCTGGAACAGCGGTGACATCCCATCGTTCGTGACAACGTCGAACGCGGCGGTCGGGCGGTCAAACTGCGACGGCGGCGGTCGGGCGGTCGAGAATGCGATCACGTAGTCGCCGGAGCCATTGCTCATCGAGCTGCCGGTACGCGCCAACCCCGCGAGCGCGCGGTTCGCGAGCCGGGTAAGCCGCAAATGATCCAGAGGCGCATCAGTGGCCACGACCATGATGATCGACCCATCCCCCGTATCACGTTTCCCGTTTCCCGTTTCCCGTAATTCACGTCCCACCGGCACACCCGCAATCGTCAGATCGCCACCGAAATTTGTCTGGACGAGCACGCCGACGGTCCAGCCGCCGAATTGCGCGGATAGTCTGCGGCTCGACGTCCCGATCCCGCCTTTCCATCCGAACGCGACGGTCCCCCGCCCCGCACCGACCGCCCCCTCGGCGACCGGACCTTCCGACGCACTCCGAATGGCACCCAGCACGTCAGCTTCCGTGATGGCCCGCGCACGGATGTTGTTCAAGAAGCCGTCATTCGTTTCACCGACGACGGGATTGGCCGAGCGCACGTCTTCGTTACCCGGGAGCGCGAGGAGCCAGGTGAGCACCGCGTCCGCGGCGCGTGGGACGCAGAGCGTGCAGGTGAGCACAATCGGCGACTCCAACTCGCCGAGCTCATTCACCTGGGTCGAGCCGGCGAGCTTTCCGAATCCGTTGCCGACTACGACCGCCGCCGGAACCTTTTCCCGAAATGGATTGCCGCCGTGCGGTAGGATCGCGGTAATCCCGGTGTTGATCGAGTCGCCGCGGGCAATCGTCGTGTGGCCGACGCGCACGCCGGCGACATCGGTGATCGCATCGAGGGGACCGGGAGGGAGGGAGCCGACCGTGATGCCAATGTCGCGAGCCCTGGGACGACGCTCCTGGGCACTGAGGGAAGTTGCCAATAGAAGGAGGAGCAGCAGCCGGTTACCTTTCACCGGTTCTCAAAGTAGCACCCTTTGACAATCGAGGCTCGTGTGCGGCACGTCGTGCTGGTGACCCCGCCTGCCGTGGAACGGGCAGGCAAGGCGTGGGAACTGATCGGCGGGGGAGAGACCCATGCCATCATCGTCTGTGCGGACTATGAGCAGGCGGTTCTCTGGGCCGAAGCGGCTCCGCCCGAGCTGCGCGTCCACGCCGTCACGGGCCTCGGCCGGACCGCCGCCCTCCTGAAGGAAGGGCGCGTCGGCGTGCTCGCCGGCGCGTACTCCGACCTCGCCGCACTGGTCGCGCGCGCCGCGCTCAAGCTCGAGACCGTCGCAACGATCGTCCTCGCGTGGCCCGAAAGCTTCGCGGCCGAGCTGGATACACTGCTCGCGGAAGCGCCGCACGCCCGCCGCGTCATCTTAAGCTGGAATCCCACGGCACTCGGTCCATTCTTCGAGCGTCATGCGCGGCGGCCGGAAATCATCGGCGACTTGTCGCTCGACGATGTCGGGCAGCCACTCGGACCGGTGACGGCGGCGCGGTATGCGATCGTCGCCGCTGGGCGCAAACGCGTGCGCGACGCGCTCGATGCGCTGCGGACAGTGCGACCCTACATCTGGTCTGGCGGCCCGATCGACGCTCCCTCCCCAGCGGAGACTCCAGACGCCGTCCTCGCAGCGGTCCTCCCCACGCGCGACGAGCTGCGCCAGCTGGCGGCCATCGCGCAGCCCACCGTGCTGGTGCTCGCGTCGCAGCTCCCCTACCTCCGATCCATCGCCACGCTGACCGCGCTCCCGCTACCGTCACCTGCCGATCGCGCCCAAGATCGCGCCGCGGCGCTGCGCGCGCAGATCGCCGCGCGGCTCCGGCAGGGCGACGTAGATCCGGAGCTGGCCGTTCTGGCGCCGCTCTTCGAGGAGCACGCCCCCGCGATGGTGGCGGCCGCCTTGCTCGCCCTCAGCCGTCAGTCACCTTCGACGAGTGAGCTCGCTGCACCCGCCGAGCCGGCCGGCTGGAGCAGGCTGTTCGTCTCCGTGGGACGGAAGGATCGGGCGAGCGCGAAAGACCTGGTTGGGGCGTTGATCAAAGAGGCGGGACTGCAAAAGGGACAGATCGGAAAGATCGACGTGCGCGACACGTTTTCGCTCGTCGATGTCGCACCTCCCGTAATGGATCAGGCCGTACAGCGTCTCTCGGGCGTCGCGATTCGCGGACGGAGAGTCACCGCACGGCCTGATCGGGGATAGTGCCGGCTACCGCTTCCCGTTCACCGCCATCTTCAGCTGCTTCCCCGCGCGGAACGCCGGTGCGATGGACGCCTTGATCTGAATGACGCCGCCGGTTTTCGGGTTGCGACCCATCCTCGCGGCACGCTTGCGGGCTTCGAAATTGCCGAACCCGGTGATTTGCACCTTGGAGCCTTTCTTCAGCTCGCTAGCAATGATGCCCTTGTCATCGAACAACGCTTCAACGGTGCGGGTGGCATCGGCCTTCGACATCTTCGTGCGCATGGCCAGAGCGGAGGTAAGTTCAGCCTTATTCACTGCGATCTCCTTGTGGGGGGGGCGCGAAAACCCGCATCAACACTGCACTACTATGGGGTATCCCCCAAAAAACCGCAAGATTACTGGACTTTCTGGACCCCCAGCCCCCTCTCCCCAGCCCCTAGCCCCTCGTTTAACATGAGGGCCCATGTTCCAACAGCCGACCCGTCCCGGATGGATTGAAGTCATCTCCGGGGTGATGTTCAGCGGCAAATCCGAAGAACTGATCCGCCGCGTGCGCCGCGCCGTCATCGCACGCAAGCAAGTGCAAGTCTTTAAGTCCCACCTAGATGCGCGCTACGCCGGGCTCTTTTCCGTCTCCTCCCATGACGGCGTGACCGTC
The DNA here is from genome assembly GCA_003220985.1 of Gemmatimonadota bacterium. Classification (GTDB taxonomy): domain Bacteria; phylum Gemmatimonadota; class Gemmatimonadetes; order Gemmatimonadales; family GWC2-71-9; genus 20CM-2-65-7. The sequence goes on along the minus strand of QHTY01000190.1, from coordinate 5,364 downwards.
GAAGCCGAGCCCGTCGACTCAGCCGAGGAGATCGCGCGGCGGCTCCGCGACACCACCGAGGTGGTCGCGGTTGACGAAGCCCAATTCCTGGATGACGGTATCGTCGAAATCGCGAACCACCTCGCCGACAGGGGCGTCCGCGTCATTCTCGCGGGAACCGACGTCGACTTCCGCGGCCTGCCGTTCGGTCCGATGCCGACGCTCATGTGCATCGCGGAAGTGGTGGACAAGTTCCAGGCGATCTGCGTAGTGTGCGGCGGCCCGGCGACGCGAAACCAACGCCTGGTGAACGGCAAGCCGGCGTTGTGGGACAGTCCGATCATCATGGTTGGCGGGCGCGAGTCGTACGAGGCGAGGTGCCGGCATTGTCACCGCGTACCGAGGCAGGATGAGGATCAGACTGCACTTCTCTAAAGGACCCTGGAGCCGGGAGTCAGGATCTTGGATTGCAGCCCCGGCTCCTGGCTCCGAGCTCCTGACTCCGTGTTAAACGTCGGCCTCACAGGCAACATCGCCTCCGGCAAGTCCACCGTCGTGGAGTTGTTCAGGAAATGGGGCGCGACCGTGATCGACGCCGACGCTCTCGCCCGCGAGGCCGAGGCGCCGGGCGGCGCGGTGCTCGCCGCGATTGCGCGCCGCTTCGGCGCCGATGTGCTCGCCCAGGGTGGCAGCCTAGATCGCGCGGCGTTGCGCGCGAAGGTCATGGGCGATGACGCCGCCCTGGCGGCGCTCAATGCCATCGTCCATCCCGCCGTGCAGCAGCGGCGGCTCGAGCTGCAGCGGGCCGCCGCCGAGCGCGGCGACGCGATCGTCATAAACGATATTCCGCTGCTGTTCGAGGTGTTGGATCCGGCGCAGTTCGACGCCGTCGTCCTGATCGACGCTCCGGTACCGCTCCGACGTACGCGCCTGCGAACCTTGCGTGGACTCTCCAACGAGGAGGCCGATCGGATGATCACCGCGCAGATGCCCGCGGAGCGCAAACGACCGCTGAGCCGGCATGTCGTCGAGAATGACGGCACGTTGGCTGAGCTCGAGAAAAAGGCGCAGCGCGTATTTGCTGCGCTGCGCCAGCAAGCGGCGCGGGCGGGCGTGCGCACTGAGGCGCCGGACCAGACGCTGGTGCTCTGCGCGCTGGGAGCGAAGGACGCGGCGGCGCCGGTGCTCAAGGCCATCGAGCGCCGCTACACGGACGCCGGTATGCGGATCGAGTACGCGACCGTCAAATCGCTCGGCAAAATCTTGAAGACCATTACGCCGCTCTCGATCGTCGCGACGGCTGATGCGGAAGACGGCGCCCGGATGGCCTGGGAAGCGGCAGTACCGCCGCGCCCGTGCCGACTCTATCATCTCTCGCCCGATCCTGATCCCATCGCGGTGCGACTCGACCTACGGCCGTGGGGCCATGATCGCGTGGCGCTGAGTGAAGAGGATGGCGCAGGACTGGCGCCCCGAGCGGACCTGTTGTAGGCTCCCGTCCCATGTCCAGCATCCCGAAGGATCTCCGCTACACACAGGACCACGAGTGGGTTCGCGACAGTAAGGATCCGCAAGTCGTCGAAGTGGGCATCACCGACTACGCCCAGGGCGAGCTCGGGGATGTCGTGTTCGTCGAGCTGCCCAAGGGTGCCGCCGCTTTCAAGCAACGCGACGTTTTCGGAACGATCGAAGCCGTGAAGGCGGTGTCGGAGCTGTACACGCCCGTCGCCGGAACGGTGGTGGAAGTCAACAAGGCGCTCGAGCAGGACCCGGCGCTGGTGAACCGCGATCCGTACGGCAAGGGCTGGATGGTCAAGGTGAAGGTCAAGGACCCGAAAGAATTGGAGGGGCTGCTCCGCGCTGACGCGTACGCGAAGCATGTTGGAGAGTGAAAGCCACGTTCCACGGACACGCCTGCTTCCTCTTAGAGCGGGACGGCAAGCGCGTCATCCTCGATCCATTCCTCACCGGCAATCCCGCGGCGGTCATCGGGCCGGATAAGGTGCCCCACCTCGACGCTATCTTGCTCTCCCACGGCCACGGCGATCACCTCGGCGACGCGGTCGCGCTGTCCCAAAAGCACAAGGCGACCATCGTCGCGACGTACGAGTTGGCGCAGTTCTGTTCCGATCAGGGCGCGACGAGTCACGGGATGCACATCGGCGGGGCGCACGAGTTTCCGTTCGGAAGAGTGAAACTCGTGCCTGCATTTCATGGCGGGCGCGTCGAGGGCGATAAGACGGGCAAATATACCACGAATCCCTGCGGTGTTGTCGTAACGATCGGCGGCAAGACCGTCTATCACACCGGCGACACAGCGCTGACACTCGAGATGCAGCTCCTGGCGGGCCGCATCGATCTGATGCTCGTGCCGATCGGCGACAATTTCACGATGGGGGTTGAAGATGCCGCCCGCGCCGTGGAGTTCGTGAAACCCCACGACGTTATCCCGATGCACTACAACACCTGGGATCTCATCAAGGCAGATCCGCAGGAGTTCCGGCGGCGTGTCGGAAGTACCGCCGCGGTCACGATCCTGAAGCCCGGGGAGTCCTTCACCCTTGCGTAACGATGAATAACGATCGCGAGCTGTTTCAGGACCGGCACATCGGCCCCTCGGCCGAGGACCAGGCGGCGATGCTCGGCGCCCTCGGCTACGAGTCGCTCGATGCGTTTATCGACGCCGTCGTGCCGGCCGACATTCGGTTGCGCGCGCCGCTGCGCATTCCTCCGGCCAAGACGGAGCAGGAAACGCTCGAGGAGCTCCGGCTGCTCGCGGCCCAGAACCAGGTTTATCGGTCCTACCTCGGCATGGGCTACCACGACTGCATCACGCCCACCGTGATTCAACGCAATGTCCTGGAAAACCCCGGCTGGTATACCGCGTACACGCCCTACCAAGCCGAGATCGCGCAGGGACGGCTCGAGGCGCTCCTGAACTTCCAGACGATGGTCGCGGATTTGACGGGACTCGAGATCGCGAACGCCTCATTGCTCGACGAGGGAACGGCTGCGGCGGAAGCGATGCACCTGACCGAAGCCGTGTCGAAGCACGACGGGAAACTGGTCTACCTCGTAGACGGCAGCTGTCACCCGCAGACGATCGCGGTGGTACGCACGCGAGCGGCCGTCCGCGGCATCGACATCGTGGTCGGCGATCCCGACACCTTCGAGTTCCGCGGGGAGGGGGGGAGCAACGTCATCGGCGCACTGCTCCAGTATCCCGCCACGGACGGCGCGATCCGCGACTACCGCGCGGTCTGCGAGCGGGCGCACGCCACCCCGGGGGGGGGGGGCGCGCTGGTGACCGTTGCCACGGATCTCCTCGCACTGACGCTGCTCGCGCCGCCCGGCGAATGGGGAGCCGACATCGCCGTCGGCAATTCACAGCGCTTCGGCGTTCCTCTCGGTTACGGCGGCCCGCACGCCGCCTTTTTTGCAACGCGCGACGAATACAAGCGCCACCTGCCGGGCCGCATCATCGGCGTGTCCAAAGACCGCGCGGGTCGGACCGGGCTGCGCATGGCGCTGCAGACGCGTGAGCAGCACATCCGTCGCGAAAAGGCGACGAGCAACGTCTGCACCGCTCAGGTCCTGCTGGCGGTCGTCGCGGCGATGTACGCCGTCTATCACGGCCCGGAGGGATTACTCCGTATCGCCCGGCGCGTGCATCGGTACACGACCTCGCTCGCCGCCGCCCTCGAAAGGCTGGGTCACGGCATTGCGTATCCGCATTACTTCGATACGCTGGCGGTCGAGGTCCCGCAGGAGGTGCAGCCGCGCATCGTCGATGCCGCCCGTGCCAGGCAGATCAACCTGCGCATTTTGTCAAAGACGCGCATCGGGGTCGCGCTCGATGAAACGGTGACCGACGATGACATCGCGGACCTGATCACCGCCTTCGCCGTTGGATCGGAAAAGAGCGCCGCCCTGCGCGAGGCCCCGGGGGCGATTCCCGACAGCCTGGCGCGCACCACCCCGTTTTGCACCCATCCGGTCTTCAACACGCATCACTCCGAGACCGAGATGCTGCGCTACCTCAAGAAGCTCGAGGATCGCGACCTCTCGTTGACGGCGGCGATGATCCCGCTCGGCTCGTGCACGATGAAGCTCAACGCCACAACCGAGATGATTCCGATCACCTGGCGCGGGTTCAACCGCCTGCATCCGTTCGCGCCGCGCACGCAAGCGCAGGGGTATGCGACGCTGTTTCGCCAGCTCGAGGAATGGCTCGCCGAGATCACGGGGTTTGCGAGGGTGTCGCTGCAGCCCAATGCCGGCTCGCAGGGAGAGTTTGCGGGACTGCTGGTGATTCGCGCGTATCACAAGCACCGCGGCGAGGTGCACCGCACGACGTGTCTCATTCCCCAGTCGGCACACGGCACGAATCCGGCAAGCGCCGTGATGGCGGGCATGCAGGTCGTCGTGGTCAAGACCGACGCGCACGGCAACATCGACCTCGCCGATCTCGAGGCCAAGGCCAAAGAGTACCGTGAAACACTCGGCGCGCTGATGGTGACATATCCGTCGACGCACGGCGTGTTCGAGGCGTCCATCAAGAAGGTCTGCCAGATCGTCCATCAGCACGGCGGGCAGGTCTACATGGACGGAGCCAACATGAACGCGCAGGTCGGGCTCTGCCGCCCCGGCGACATCGGCGCCGACGTCTGCCATCTCAACCTCCACAAGACGTTCTGCATTCCGCATGGCGGCGGGGGCCCCGGGATGGGACCGATCGGCGTCGCAGAGCATCTGGTGGCGCATCTGCCCACGCACCCGGTCATCGATGTCGGCGTTCCCCTCGCGGAGAGCGCGGGCACCGTTTCTTCCGGACCGTGGGGGAGCCCCTCCATCCTGCCGATCTCGTGGGCCTACATCGCCATGATGGGCCGGGAGGGTCTGCCGCTCGCGACGAAGGTCGCGATCCTCAACGCGAACTACATCGCGAAACGGCTCGAGGAGGGGGGGCATTACACCCTGCTCTACGCGGGCCAGCACGGCCTCATCGCGCACGAATGCATCATCGACACGCGCCCCTTCAAAGCGTCGGCCGGTGTGGACGTCGAGGACATCGCGAAGCGCTTGATCGACTACGGCTTCCACCCACCGACCGTCTCGTTTCCGGTCGCGGGCACGCTGATGATCGAGCCGACGGAGAGCGAGCCTAGGCTCGAGCTGGATCGATTCATCGATGCGCTGATCGCGATCCGCGGCGAGATTCGCGAGATCGAGAACGGCGAAGCCGATCGCGAGAACAACCTGCTGAAAAACGCGCCGCACCCGCTCGCCGATCTGCTGGTCGACACGTGGGATCGCCCGTACGCCCGTGAGCGCGCCGGCTTCCCGACCGCCGCGACACGCGAGCACAAGGTCTGGCCGCCGGTC
>QHTY01000302.1 GCA_003220985.1 Gemmatimonadota bacterium | reverse complement strand
CGAGGCGAGCGCCACCGGTGGAAAGCTCGAATGGGTGCAGCACTGTCCGGATGGGCGCAACGCGTCGTCATCGGCCGTGTGCGCGGGCGGGAAATTCACGTTCCATGGAACGGTGACCGCGGGGACGTACGCCGAGGGTTCACGCGGCACTAACTGCCGCACGTGGTCGGGAACGGGGACGTCCAAGGAGACCGGTGCGCGCAGTTTCACGGTACAGCAGGCGTGCGACGGAGGAGAGCCCGGACGCGGGGTCGACTACATCGAAGTCACGATCGACGGTTACCAGAACTCCGGCTATTTGACCGGCGGGAACATTCAATTGCACAGGAGTTCGTCGTGAACACGCTCTTGAGCTGTAAGCGCGCGCGAGCGGGCCGCTGGCCGTTGATCGCGTTGCTGATCCTGGGCACGGTCGCGGTGCCGCGGGGCTCGGCGTGGGGACAAAGTGTCGCGGGACGCGGGGTCGCCGCCAGGCTGAACACGCCGGCGACGGGTCTCCAGGTGTTCGCGCGGGCGGTACTCCCCGCAGGCGGCGGTATGGTGCAGGCTGAGCTGGACACCGCCGGCGCGGCCAACACGCTGGGTGCCGCCGGGTTGACCTCGATCGTGACCGGACAGGTCGACCAGGCTCTGGTCTCCGTGACAGCCACGGCCGAGGCAGCCGACGTAAACATCCTGGACGGCCTCATCACGGCGAAGTCGGTGCTGGCGCTCGCGACCAGCTACGCGAACGGCACGAGCGCTTGGAGCGAAGCCGACGGGTCCACGCTTTTGAGTCTCGTGATCGCCGGCAATGCCTATCCCGATGGAGCGCCCGATCCCAACACGCGCGTCGAGCTGCCGGGTGTCGGCTACGCCGTGCTCAATGAGCAGATCGCGCGGGGCGACGGCCTGCAGTCGGCGGGTCTCACCGTCAACATGATTCACGTCTACCTGTTGGATCCGGTGAGCGGCGCAGCGGCCGGCGAGATCGTGGTCGGCGTGGCGACGTGTACAGCGACCCTCTGACGTCGCTTCGCTGATCGACTCTGGGTGACAGGAGGGAGTCATGCATACGCGTCAATTGTTGCTTACCGCAGTCGTCCTTGCCGGCTGCCGCGACGCCGTCGAGCCAAAGGGGGCCCCCCTATCTGCGGATCTGGGTCCGCCCACGCAATACCAGATCGTGGATCTCGGATCACTGGGAGGAGACACGAGTGAGGCCCGGGCGATCAATGCGCGGTCTCAGGTCGTAGGCTTTAGCCAGACCAGCTCCGGGGCAAAGCACGCCTTCGTGTGGGAGAAGGGCGTGATAAGTGATCTGGGCACCCTGGGCGGCGACTACAGCAATGCCGTAGCCATCAACAACCGCGGCGACATCGCCGGCGTCAGTACCGACGCGAGCGGTAGCATGCGAGCCGTGCTCTGGCGTAACGGACTCATTCAGGACCTCGGTCCCGTCTCGTTCCTAGACCTGGTCCCTCGGGGACAGCGTTGCGTCTGCTTGAGTGAGACGGGACTCGTCGCCTGGGCCACGCCGCCGCCAGGTCGATACCGCGCGATGCTGTGGGACGGGTCCCAAGCGATCGACCTCGGCACCCTGGGCGGCGACGGCGCCTCTCCCAATGCTGTTAACTCACGTGGCCAGGTTGTGGGGGCAAGCAACACCCCGACGGGATCCGCACATGCGTTCGTGTGGGAAAACGGCGTGATGCGCGACCTCGGAGCCTTCGGCGGTTTCGGGAGCTCGGCCGCAGACATCAACGAACAGGGCGTGATTACCGGCACCACATGGAGGGATGATCCCCGCACGTTTCACGCCTTCATCTGGAACGGCCAGATGACGGATCTCGGGGCACTGCCGGGGGACGGGGCCAGTGCCGGGGCCATCCTCAATGAACGCGGTCAAATCGCCGGGATAAGCTACATGACTTACTTCGCCGACCCTAAGCACGCGTTCATCTGGGACGACCGCGGAATGCAGGCCTTGAATCCTCCCAATCTCACAACCGACAACGAACGCGTCGTGGGGCTGAATAACCGTGGCCAGGTCATCGGTCTGAACATCCAGGGCGGCGGGCTCTTCCGCCGCCACCTGTGGGTGTGGGAGGACGGGGTGCTCCAGGAGCTTCCCACGTTCGGTGGAGACCCTAACGTCGTCTCGATCCACGGCGTGGCGGCCATCAATGACCGCGGAGACATCGTGGGGTGGTCCACCGCCCCCGGCCGGAGAGTGCACGCAGTGCTCTGGCGTCAAGGATCTGACTCACACTGAATCAAAAAACACAAGCGTCGAACGGCCTACGAGTCCGTTCGACGCTTTTTTTGACGTCGTTGTCGTGTCCAGTGGGCCTGGGTAGAGTTGAACTACCGACCTCACGCTTATCAGGCGTGCGCTCTAACCACCTGAGCTACAGGCCCCGCTGCGGGCCTCAATCTAGCCCGTGTCGTTGCCCTCTGGTACTCGCCGCCCCAGTGCCCAAATAATAGAAGAGTCCCCGGCCCGGCAAAGGTAACAGGCCAATTTACCGGTTTGCGCGCACGCAACGGCGCGCGCACACATCACGGGGCGGGTGCGCGACAACGGCACATACCTGGTGCGCAGACCAGCCTGAGCGTATCGCGCGCCATACCACGGTGTTCGATGTCGCCCGGGCGTGTCGCAGCACATCGCGCGACGCGGGCATACGTCTTGCGCCACCACGCCTCGTATTCAGCCCGTCACAAGCAGGTCAATCACAGATCACCACAAGGCGATGAATCTGTTTCCA
>QHTY01000301.1:3720-4133 GCA_003220985.1 Gemmatimonadota bacterium | reverse complement strand
GTCCCCGGCGTGGTCTGCAGGAACAACATCCCCGCAATATCGTCCACGGCGTACACGGGCTCGCGCTGTTTTCCGAGGTCCACGCGTGAGCGCGGTTGCGCGCTGTCCTTGTCGATCTGTAATAGCACGTTGCCGTTGCCATCGGGCGAGCGCGTCAACATGAAGACTGACCCCGGTGTCGCCAGTGATGCCTTGAACCGCTTCGACGCCAGGGCGGAAGCCTGACTGGAATAGCCCGTGAGCTGCGCACCGCCCTGTGAGTAGGCGGCCGCCATCTGAGCGGTGAGACGCTTGGCGGTGGTATCGGTCGCCTGGCGCGACATCTGCGCAAATGCGTCGCCATACGACGAGGCGGCCGCGCCGTAGAGTCCCGCGCGCACCGAGTTGATCCGATACAACGCGCGGAGCAGACC
>QHTY01000301.1:0-3648 GCA_003220985.1 Gemmatimonadota bacterium | reverse complement strand
GACGATGCCCGCGGGCCGGACTTCCAGCCCGGTGGGATCCTCATTTCCCTGGAACTTGATCTCGCCGCCGAGCGCGCGGTACGTACCGTCCTGACGATCGATCGCGTAGAGATGGCGGTCCTTGCCCGCAAATACGTACAGCGTGCGGCCATCCGCCGCGTGCAGCATCGCGGATGACTTGGTGCCTTCGACGGCGTCCTTATACTTCGGCTCGCCGCTCGCGAGATCGATGATGTTGGCTTCGCCGTTCGTGGAAGCATCGGAGCGCGACACGTACAACAGTCCCGCAGGAGTCAACTCGGCGTAGTCGAGCTGACCCTTGATCTTCACGTCCTTCGGCAGTCGCAAGGTCACGGTCGCGACGTTCAGCACGTTGACGAACGTCTTGGACTCCGCATCCACCGCGAGCACGACCGCGTCGCCGGTGATCAGCGCGTCTTTGACTGTGCCGCGCATCCGGACCGGCTTGGCCGCGATCATCGAGCCGTCCTCGTAGCGCGCGACGTTGAGCCCAGTCTGCACGACGCCATTGATGATGCGCACGTTGCCCGTCGCATGATCTGGCGGCGGACCTTCAGGCAGCATGATGATCCCGGCCGGATGCTGGACGATGTCGCGGATCCAGCCGTCCACATTGGCCGGCTTCGCCCAGAGCGGCTGGCCGTCAGCGAGACGCAAGGCTATGAGGCGGTCGTCGTAGCTCACGTAGATGCGGTCGGACTTGGTGAGCGACGGGTACAGCCTGACGAGATGCGGGACGGCGCCGGAGCGAGCCATCGGCAGTGTGGCCGTCCAGCGGATGGCCCCGGTTTTCGCATCGAGGGCCCGGAGGCCCATCAAGGTATGGACGACGATGACGTCGGGGCCGGCCTGCAGGACCTCGAGCGTCGTAGCCGCGGATGCCATCCGTACGAGTCCCTGCATCAGGCCGCCCAGGCCGCCGCGCTTCTGCTCGGTCTGTTGGAACAGCGATTCGCTGACCCAACGCTGTGTGCCGGTGGCGAGGTCGTACAGCGCGACGAGCGGCGACCCTGAGGCGCGTTGCCCGTGTACGAGCAGCGTGCCGCTCTGTGGCAGCACGCGTCGCGTGACTACGCGGGTGAGGCCGAGTCGGCGCGAGTCGAAGAGCACCGTCCCCGTCACGGGATCGAAGATGAGCGACAGGCCGGGTTTCGCCGCTTCCATCAGCAACGAGCCTTCGATCATGTGCACACTGTCGACCGGCAGGCCGCCGAGCTCCGGTTTTTGCCAGGCGATCTGGCCGCGATCGATGTCCACGGCCGCGAGCGCGCCGTCCGTGGAGACGAGGAGCGCGCCGGCCGGGGTGGTTTGTTGCCAGCGGATGTCGCCGCTGAGGTGGACGGTCCACGCGGGGACGCTAGCCGTAGGAGCCTGAGTCGTCGCAGCCTGAAGGAGCAAGGCAAGAACCGGCAGCGTCATGAGTGCCCTCCTGAGAGGCCCCCATATCCCCCCGTCGCGCCGCGGGGCGCAAGGGGCTAGGGGCTGGGGCCTGGAGGCCTAGGGCTAGGGTGGAGGTGGCTGGCGTCGGAACCGAACGTCCACAGTGCGTTGCGTTTGGATGTTGGGCGGCTTGCCGAACCGGTACGTCGTAACGGCCGTGAGCGAGTCCTGAAGTGGCACACCGCGCGCGATGTCGCGAAAGCGCGTGCGGAAAGTCACGGCGCGCACGTTGATCAACGACGATCGCTCGGGTTTTATAAGCCAGGTCGTGGTATACCGGAGCGCATAGGTAGTCGGGTCGAGGTACGCTGCGCCAGCCATATCCGCCGAGCGAACGCGTATCGCCGGTTCGAAATTGATGCGCACCAGCGTTTCGCCGCCGATCGTGTCACGGCCCGCAAGATGGAAGCAGTGGCTCGCGATGAAGTCGGGGTTCCCCAGGTCGTCCAGTTCGGCGCTGCGGATTACGAGCACGCTGTCGGGAGATCCCCACGGTCCCCACGCCCGCTCGACTACGCGGCCGACCGCGTAGGGGTGATGGCGCGCCTGGTCGCTGGAGAACTCCAATCTGCGCGTCACGGGTGGCCCCGTGTCGCCGTGCTGGCTCACCGTTCGGTCGGTGAGCTCGAACGTGTAGCGAAAGGGATAGGAGTCGGCGAGTAGCGCTAGGCGTCGCGCGTTTTCCTGGAGTTGGTCGAAGACGGCGCGCAGTGCCGTATCGCTTGAGCCAGGAGGACCCGGGTCGGTGCACTGGCTGGCCGCAATCGTGACCGGCGGTAGCTCGATCGCGAGGTGGTGGAGGACAATCCGCACGGTCGTCGCGCTGTCGCCCGAGATGACGAGCTGGGTGTCGCGTGGCGCGTACCCGATTTGACGCACGCTGAGGACGTAGGGGCCGGGCTGCGGGAGGTCGAACGCGAATGTGCCGCGCGCGTCGGTGAAGCGTTGACCGAAACCGGGATGCAGTGTGACGATGCTGAAGCCGAGCGGATCGCCGGATTCCACAGCCACGACCAGGCCACGAAGCGAGGGTTGCTGCGCGGCCGCGAGCTGCGTCCACGTCACTGAGACCCACCAGAGCATGGCTGATGCCCGAGGAGAGAGTCGAACTCTCATGGGGTTGCCCCCGACGGATTTTGAGTCCGTTGCGTCTGCCATTCCGCCACTCGGGCCAAGCGGGCGAAATCTAGTGGATCGGGAGGGGACTCCACACCTCCGTCCGTACGCTTGCGCCCGCGACGCCGCCGACTACGCCGCCCGCCGCGGCCCCGACGAGAACTCCGGCGAAAACATTGAGGCCCTGATAGTAGGAACTGGTCTCTTCCGCTTGACCGCCGAGCACGCCTCCAATTAGTGCACCAACGAGCGCGCCAATCAGCGCGCCCTCGCGGACGTGTCGATAGCTGCCGCGGCTGACCGCCAGGCCGTCGAGAGCCGAGATTCTCAGCACGGTCGTATTTCCGATGCCTCCTCCCAGGACGAGGGTGTCGGCGGTCACGCGCGCAACTGTGCCGATGATCGGGCTCGCTCCGCGCGGTGTCGCCCGCACACGCAACCCGGGCCATGGCCCCAGCGCGGCAGCACTGAGCCGCGTGTCCATCTCCTCGAAGAGGTGAGGCGNNNTCGAGCAGATAGCCGGATTGTGATACGATCCGGACCGCCATCAGCCCCCCACTGTCGCGGGAGATCCGCACACGCACGTACTCGCCATTGGAGAAGAGCCCGGGCGGCCGGCTTGCGATCATGACGCGGGTATCGGCATCCGGCCGGCTGGTGTCGGCGAGGCGCAGGTGCTGCTGTACGATCGCCTCCTCGGCCGCGGCGACCAGTGTGTCCGGCGGCGCCGCATAGACGGCGAGCCTGCCGACGTCCGGCGGCAGTTCTTTCATCATGCCGACGGTGGCGCAGCCCGCCAGCGTGGGGAGCAGGGCGAGTGACGACCATTTCCGGAGTTGCATGGCGCAGCCTTGAGAAGGACGCCGCAACATACGGGTGCTGCATCAAGAACCCGTCAAGCGACCCTCGGAAGCGGTGAGATGCTCGAACCCCCCGCAAGGTAACGCACCAGGACGCAGCGCCAGAGACCACAAATTTCGTGGTCGCCGATCGTCCACACGCATGTCAGCCTATCGCCACAGACCAGCACCAGTTTCTTCGTCCGTCGTGCGTGCATGTCTCCCATTTACT
>QHTY01000300.1 GCA_003220985.1 Gemmatimonadota bacterium | reverse complement strand
CGACGCGACCTCTTGCGCGATGCCTTGATCGCGCGGGGGGGGGAGGGGCTCACGCTCACAATCGGGCCGGAGCAGGCCGACGCGCGCCTCTCGACGTTCACGCTGGTGACCTCGACGTATCGCTTCGGTCCGCTCACGGGCGTCATCGGCGTGATGGGGCCGACCCGCATGGCGTACGACAAGATTGCCGCGCTTGTCAATCACACGTCGCGGCTCGTAGGGGAGTTGCTCGAGTAAGATGAAGCAGGATTTCTACGGAGTGCTCGGCGTGCCGCGTGACGCGGCGGAAGCCGATATCAAGAAAGCCTACCGCAAGCTGGCGATGGAGTGCCACCCCGACCGCAACAATGGCGACAAGGCGGCGGAGGAGCGCTTCAAGCTCGTCACCGAAGCGTACGAAGTGCTGCGCGATCCCGAGAAGCGTGCCGCCTACGACCGCTACGGTCACCAGGGGCTGCGGGGGGGGGCGGGGGGCGGTGGCGCTGGATTCAGCTCGGTGCACTTCGATTTATCCGAAGCGCTCAGCGTGTTCATGCGAGACTTCGGTCTCGGCGGTGGCTTCGACACGCTGTTCGGCGGCGGCCAGCGGCGTGATCGGCGGCGCGGGCACGACATCAAGGTGGGGCTGAAGCTGACGCTCGCCGAAGTCGCGAGCGGCACGACGAAGACGGTGCGAATCAAAAGTCTGGAGCCGTGCCCCGAATGCAGCGGGACCGGCGCGAAACCCGGCACGGAGCCCGTCAAATGCCGGACGTGCGGTGGGAGTGGCGAGGTGCGCCACCACGCCCAGTCGCTGTTCGGGCAATTCCTCACCGTGTCGCCCTGTCCGACCTGCGCGGGCGAAGGCACCGTCCTCCACAGCCCCTGCGCGCGCTGCGGCGGCGACGGGCGCGTGAAAGGCGAGAAGACGATTCAGATCGACGTGCCCGCGGGCGTCGCCGATCATCATTACCTCACGCTGCGGGGCCAGGGCGTACCGGGTCCGCGCAACGGCCCGCCCGGCGATTTGATCGCGGTCCTCGACATCAAGGAAGATCCGCGCTTCGAGCGCCACGGCGACGACCTCGTCTACGACCTCGGGATTACGTTCACGCAGGCGGCGCTGGGCGCGGAAGCGCAGGTCCCCACGCCGTACGGTCAGACGACGCTGCGCATCGAGCCCGGCACGCAGACCGGCATGGCGTACCGGCTGCGCGCGAAGGGTCTGCCGCGCCTCGGCGAGGGTGGCCACGGCGACCTCCACGTCCGCATTCATGTTTGGACGCCGACCAAGCTCACCGCCGACCAGCGCAAGCTGCTGGAGAAGTTGAGCGAGATCGAGGACGCCCCGCCCGAGAAGGAGAGCGGCAGGTTCTGGGACACGGTCCGCCGCGCGCTGGGCCAGCTGTGAGTAGCGGATGCGTCTTTTGTAAGGTCGTGGCCGGCGAGATCCCCGCGTCCGTCGTGAAGCGCGGCGAGGGGATGCTGGCTTTCAAAGATCTGAATCCGCAGGCACCCACCCATGTTCTCGTCGTTCCGACGACCCACATCGGCACCTTGAACGACGCCAAGGATGCGGGACTGTTGGGGAAGCTGTTGTTGTTTGCCCGCGACGTCGCGCAGGACGCCGGGATCGCGGCCAAAGGCTACCGGGTGGTCGTGAATACGAATCCCGATGGCGGCCAGACGGTCTTTCACCTTCATCTGCACGTCCTGGGCGGACGGGCGATGCATTGGCCCCCGGGCTAGCCTTGCCCCGACAGGAAGCCGAAGCTAAGTTCGTGTGTCTCTAATCACTTAGGAAAAGCGGGGTCTATGCCGGAAGTCATCATTCACGATGACGAGAGCTTTGAGCGCGCGCTCAAGCGGTTCAAGAAGAAATGCGAAAAGGCGGGAATTCTCGCCGACCTGAGGAAGCACCGTCACTACGAGAAGCCGAGTGAGCGCAAGAAGCGGAAAATGAATGCGGCGCGCCGCAAGAATCGCAGGCCGCGTTACGCGTAAATGGTAGCTCAGAGCTTAGCGGACCGGCTGCGCGCCGGGATGAACGAAGCGAGAAAACAACGCGATCAGGCGCGCACCCTCCTCCTCTCCACCATCCTCGCAGACATCCAGAACCGGGAAATCGAGCTAGGCCACACGCCCACGGACGATGAGACGGCGGAGGTGCTCCGGCGCGGGATCAAGAAGCGCCGCGAGTCGGTCGAGGCGTACGACAAGGCGGGCCGCGCCGAGAGGGCGGCGACCGAAGCGGCCGAGATCAAGGCACTCGAGGACTTTCTTCCCGCAGCCGTCCCACCTGATGAGATCCGCGCCGCCGTGCGTGAAGCGATCGCCGGAGGAGCCAAGGACATGGGGAAGGTGATGGGTGCCGTTATGCCGCGGTTCAAGGGCCGCGCCGACGGCAAGCTCGTGAATCAGATCGTACGCGAGGAGTTGGCAGAATCGACCAAGTCTTAGCAACACTCGAATTCCCCCAGGCTCTGGCGCGGGTCGCGCAGCACGCCGCCGGGCCTCTGGGCGCCGCACGCGTCGCAGCTCGCCGCCCCGCCGCCGATGCACCGTCGATTCGCGACGCGCTCGCCCAGGTCGCCGAGCTCGCGGCGCTGCTGATCACCGACGACACGATCCGGGCCGAGCCCGTTGCCGATATCACCAAGTCGCTCGAGCTGCTCGCCGTGCCGGGCAGTGCGGTCGAGGCTCCAGCGCTCGCCGAGCTGACGATCGCGCTCGCCGCGATGCGAGTGGTAGCCGCCGATCTCAAGCGCCTCGGCACCACGCACCACGCACCACGTACGGCTTCTCTCCGCGTCGACCCGCCACCCAAAGAGCTCTAAACCCGGCTCGTCCAGTCAATCTCCCCAGACGGTCAGGTGCTCGACGGCGCGTCGCGCGAACTCGCCCGCGCCCGCCAGCGCGTGCGCGAAGCTCGACAGCGCGTGATCGACCGCTTGGGGGCGATCCTCGGAAGCCTCGATCAGAGCGAGCGCGCACCGGACGCCGCGGTCACGATCCGCGGCGGCCGCTACGTGATCCCGATCCGCAACACCGCGCGGGCGCGGGTGGGCGGCATCGTCCATGACGAAT
>QHTY01000189.1:31458-39114 GCA_003220985.1 Gemmatimonadota bacterium | reverse complement strand
ATTTCGAGCGTTGTCTTAAAAGCGTCAACGGATGCCACCCCACCGTGAAGATCCCAAGCGCCGACAGCGCGAATAGTCCGATGAGGACTGCGCCCGCCGTGCCGATGGCGCCTTCCAGGCCGGTCGCGAGGAACGCTGGGAACAGGCCAACCAGCCGCTCGCTGCGCGTCCAGTTCGCGTAATCGGGCGGGAAGGTGGGGGAGATCGCGACGGCGACCCCGTAGGGAACGAGGAGAATGAGGCCCGCGCCGAGCACCGCCGCGCGGCCCCAGGTGAGCGCGCCCAGCCGGTCGAACGCGGCGAGCGCCCACCCGACGCCGAGGATCGGCACGACGATCGCCCCGATGCCGAACCCCTGCCACAGCGCGGCGCCCATCGCGCGTCCCCAGCTTCCCGTCAACGACACCGGCAACAACGTCAGGCCGAGGAAAAACCCCACCAGCAGGGCCGCGATGCCGACGAGCTCTTGCCGAGCCTTGGGATTCATGCCGCGATGCGTCGGTCCGCGTAAACCGGAACGATCGCGACGCGATCGGGATTGGCGCAAAACTTCACGTCCTCGCCGAATCCCGCTTCGCCGAGCTGGCGCGCGGCATCGCTGGCGCCCAGCGCGTCCTGCCACCCGCCCTGCTGCGCCGCGAGATCGAGCGAGACCTGCGCGGCGTCATTGAGCGTGAGCTTCTTCGGCGGCACGCCCTTCTTCACCGCCTTGATCAGGCGCCCCGCGGTATAGGCATCCTCCAGCGCAAACTGCTTCTCGCGGCCCGCGCAGATGATCACCAGCTCGCCCCGCTCCGTGAACAGATGGCGCGCCCGCTCGGCCACGGCGCTGAAGTTCAGGGCGGCGGCGACCAGCACGGGATCGCCGCCCTGCGCGGCGAGTAGCGCCGGCGTGCCGTTGGTGGTGGCGAGAAACAGCGTCTTGCCGCCGACGGCATCCTTCGTCATCTCCCGCGGCGAGTTGCCGAGGTTGAACCCTTCGATCTTCTGCAAGCGGCGCTCCCCCGCGAGCACGATCCCGTTCTTCTCGAGATTCGCCGTGAGCCGGACGACTTCTTCCGAGCTGGCGGCCGGCACGATCGCCTTCGCGCCCGCGGCCAGCGCGGTCACGATCGTGCTGGTGGCCCGCAGCACATCAATGACGACGGCCGCTCGGCCGGTCAGCTCCCCCGCGGTGAGGCCGAGTGGTGTGAAGTACACGTCGATCTTCATGCCGGATCTTTGAGGAGGTGCGGCTCGCGCTCGAGGAATTTCGTATCGACCTTGCCCGCGACAAAGTCCGGGTGGCGCATGACCCGGCCCAGGAACGGAATCGTCGTCGTCACGCCCTCAATGATAAAGGAATCGAGTGCCTGGCGCATGCGGGCGAGCGCCTCGGTTCGCGTGTTGCCGTGCACGATGACCTTGGCGAGCAGCGAATCGTAATAGGGCGGCACGGTGTAGCCCGCATAGATGTGCGTGTCGACCCGCACGCCGGGACCGCCCGGCGGATGATACGCCGTGATCAGGCCCGGCGACGGCTGAAAATTGCGGCCCGGGTCTTCGGCGTTCACCCGGCACTCGATCGCGTGGCCGCGGAGCCGGTTCCCGTTCATCACGAACGACAAGGGCGCCCCCGCCGCCACCGCGATCTGTTCCTTCACCAGATCGAAGTTCGTACACATCTCGGTCACCGGATGCTCGACCTGAATGCGCGTGTTCATCTCCATGAAATAGAAGGAGCCGTCGGAGTCGAGCAGGAACTCGATCGTCCCTGCCCCGACGTAGCCGATGCCTTCGGCGAGTTTCACGGCCGCATCGCCGATGTCCTCGCGCAATGTCTGATCCACGGCCGGCGACGGCGCTTCTTCGACCAGTTTCTGGTGACGCCGCTGGACCGAGCAATCGCGCTCGCACAAGTGCATCACCTTACCGTGCGTGTCGCCCATGATCTGGATTTCGATGTGGCGCGGGCGCGCGAGATACTTCTCGATGTAGACTTCGTCCGAGCCGAAGGCCGCCAGCGCTTCCTGCTTGGCGAGGGTGAAGGCCTGCCCGAACTGATCGGCCTCGTTCGCGCCGCGCATCCCTTTCCCGCCGCCGCCCGCGGACGCCTTGATGATCACGGGAAAGCCGATCTTGCCCGCGATCTCCTGGGCGTCCTCCAGCGACGCGACCGGGCCCGGGGAGCCGGGCACCGTCGGCACGCCCCGTTCTTTCGCCAGCTTGCGCGCCGTCGCCTTGTCGCCCATTTGGCGGATCTGGTCGGGACTGGGACCGATGAACGTGATGTTCGAGGCCGCCACCTTCTCGGCGAACTCCGCGTTTTCGGCCAGAAAGCCGTACCCGGGATGGATCGCGTCGGCGCCGGTGATTTCTGCGGCCGCAATGAGACGCGGGATGTTGAGATAGCTGTCGCGGCTCGGGGCGCGGCCGATACAGACGTCATCGTCGGCGAACCGGACGTGTACGTCTCGACGCCCAGTTCCTTACACGCGTGGATCACCCGCAGGGCGATCTCCCCGCGGTTGGCGATCAGCACTTTCTTGAACATTACGGCGTCAGCTCGATGCCGGCCGTGCTTCCCCCGCCCCCGCCAAGCCGGTTCCCGGACGAATCGACGCCCGACACCTTCAAGGCAAACTCGCTCGGGTTGGTCGCGTAGAAGATCGCGCTCTCGTAGCTGATTACGCCCTGGCTGTACCAGTGGAACAGCGACTGGTCGAAGCTCTGCATCCCATACTGGACCGAGCCTTCGGCGATGAGGTCGGGAATGTTGAGCTGCTTGGAGAGATCGCGAATGTTGTCGGCCACCGCCGCGGTGTTGATCAGCACTTCGGCCGCGGGCACGCGGCCGCGGCCGTCCTTGCGCGGCACGAGCCGCAGCGAGACGATCGCCTGCAGCGCGGTCGAGAGGAGGTGACGGATTTCGTCGTGCTGATGCGGCGGGAAGAATGAAATCACGCGGCTGACCGTTTGCGTGGTATCCGTCGTGTGCAGCGTCGAGAACACCATGTGGCCCGTGTCCGCCGCCTTGAGCGCGGTGTCCAGCGTCTCCATGTCGCGGATCTCACCGATGAGGATGAGATCGGGGTCCTGCCGCAGCACGTGGCGCAGCGCGGAGTTGAACGTCAGCGTGTCGTTGCCCACCTCGCGCTGCGAGATGTTGGCGTGCTGGTCGCGGTGCAGGAACTCGATCGGGTCCTCGATCGTGATGATGTTCACGCGGCGGTTCGTATTCACGTGATTGATCATCGCGGCGAGCGCCGTCGATTTCCCCGAGCCCGTCACGCCGGTAACCAGCACGAGCCCGCGGGGCTTGAGGGCGATTTCTTCCAGCACGGGCGGCAGATTCAGCTCGCGAATCTGCTTGACCTCGTAAGGGATCGCCCGGAACGCGAACGCCACGGTCCCGCGCTGCTGGTAGACATTCGTTCGGAACCGCCCGACGCCGGGCACCCCGATGGCGAAGTCAGCCTCCTTGTGCTCGGCGAACTCCTTGACCTGCCGCGGCGTCATGATCTGCTCGGCCAGCGACTTCAGCTCCTCCGGCTTGAGGGGCGCCGTCTCCAGCGCCACCAGATCGCCGTTCACGCGGATCGTCGCCGGCCGGCCGACCTTCAGCAGCAAGTCGGAGCCGTTGCGCTGCACCATGTGCGTGATTGCTTGTTTGAAGTTGAATGCCGGCAGATTGCTGTGCGTCGCCTCACCCATGCGGATCCACCCGGAAAAGGACCTGGCCGAACTCCACCGGCTGCGCGTTTTGCGCGGTGACCTCTCGAATCACGCCCGCCACCTCGGACTCGATCTCGTTCATGATCTTCATCGCTTCGATGATGCACACTACCTGCCCCACGTTCACCCGGCTGCCCACTCTGACATAGGGCTGCGCGGCAGGCTCCGGCGACTGATAGAAGGTCCCCACCATGGGAGACTTGATCTCTAAAAGCTGGGGGCCTGGGGCTGGGGCTTGGGGACTGGCCGGCTGGGGCGCCGGTGCGACACCGGCCCCACCAGGTTGCGATACAACGACATGCCCGACCCCAGGCCCGAAGGTGTTTCCCCCATGCCCGGCCTTTGACACCCGGACCGACGACCATGCCCCAAACAGACCGCGGCGGATCTCGATGGCGCCCACCTCCGGGGCATCCTTCAAGATCTGCACGATCTGGGCGATGATGTCGAGCTTCATACCGTGAAGATACCCCCCAAGGCTCCCTACACCAGTTCCACGAGGTCCGTGCAGCCGTCCGTCAACAGCACCGGTCCCTCGGCCGACAGATGCACGTCATCTTCGATGCGCACACCGCCCCGCCCGGCGACATAGACGCCAGGCTCGATCGTCACGACGGCACCCTCGGGCAGCGGATCCCCGACCGTGCGCGCGAGCCGCGGCGCTTCGTGCACTTCGAGGCCGAGACCGTGCCCCGTGGAATGCCCGAACGCCGCACCGAGGCCACGCGCTTCGATCGGATCGCGCGCCAGCGCGTCGGCTTCACGCCCCGTCATCCCCGCGCGGACCCCTTCACGGGCCCGGCGCTGCGCGTCCTGCACCAGTCCATACAGGGCGCGTTGCGATTCGTCCGCGCGCGCGCCCACAATCACCGTGCGCGTGACGTCGGCGCAATAACCGTCCACGACCGCGCCGAAGTCCAACAGCAGCCACTCGCCCGCCGCCACGGTACGCGCACTCGTGAGCGCATGAGGAAGCGCGCTGCGTGGCCCGCTCGCGACGATCGTCGGAAACGGATGCGCCTCGCTGCCGTGCCGCCGCAGCGCGCCTTCGAGTCGTCCCGCAATCTCGAACTCCGTGAGTCCGGGCCCCACCCCGACCAGCGTTTCCCGCAGTGCCGCGGTCGCGAGCGCTGCCGCGGCCCGAATCGCGGCGACTTCGCCAGGGTCTTTCCGGACGCGCAGCCGCTCCACCGGCTCGCCGGCGGGCTTCCAGCGCCACGCCGTGCCGGGGCCCGTCGAAAACCGCTCCGCATCTTTCACGCTTATCGTATGCGCTTCGAAACCGATCGAACCCCCAGGCAAGAGGCCCGAAACCCCAGCCCCGAGTTCCTTGAAGAGCCGGTCCCAAACGCTCGTCCCCTCGATCTCGACGCGCGCCACGGCACCGGCTTGCTCGCGCGCCTGCTCGTCATAGCGGAAATCCGTCACCAGCAGCAGGGCGCCGCGCGTTGCCACGACGACCCCCGCCGATCCGCTGAATCCCGTCAGGTACCGGATATTGGGACGGGACGTGACGAGCAGGGCGTCTAGGCCCTCTGCTTCGAGCAGCGCGGCGAGCGCCGCGTGTCGCTCCGGCCGTCTATCGCGACGTGAGCCGTCCGACAAGACCCTCGAGCCCCAGACGATAGCTGTCGGCCCCGAACCCGGTCACCACGCCTACGGCGAGATCCGCGAGTAACGACCGGCGCCGCTCCGGCTCGCGTCCGAAAATGTTGGAGAGGTGCACTTCCACAAACGGCACGCGCACCGCGAGCAACGCATCGCGCACCGCAAGACTCGTATGCGTAAAGGCCGCCGCGTTGATGACCGCTCCATCTGCGCGACCCTTCAGCCCCTGGATCGCCTCGACCAGCTCGCCTTCATGATTGGTCTGAATCCAGGTGCACTCGACGCCCAACGCGCGCGCGCTCTCCTGGGTCATTCGTTCGATGTCGGCGAGACTCGTGCGGCCGTAGATCTCAGGCTCGCGTTCGCCCAACAAGTTCAGATTGGGGCCGTTCAGCACGGCGATCCGGGGAGGCACTAGGACTTGAGCTTCTTCAACCACTGCTGGAACTGATCCGCCTCCGCCTCGTCCTCGGGGGGCCGCTGCGTCCGTCCCGATGTGCGGCTGGCGCCGGGCGTCTTGGGCGGTGCCGTTTCGCCGGCAGGCGCATCGGCACCGGGCTTGCCGCCGGCAAAGAACTCATCGAAGGAGAATCCCCCGGTCTTCGAGCCGTCATTAGCGGCGGGCGCGGCCGCCTCCGACGTTCCAGCCTCCGCTGCCGCGTCAGCGGACGGCGCGCTGGCGCGTCGTGCCGCTTCCTCACCAAAGACGGAATCGAGCGAAATGTGGTCGGTCGCGGGATGAGAAGGCTCGCCGGGAGGTGGACCGGCGACATCGAACGCGGCAGCCAGTGTGCTTTGTGGCTCGTCCGACGCAGTCGTGGGGCCTCCCCCTATGGCCCTGCCCCAGATCCCCTTGAGGAAGGCCTGCGCCGAGACCCCCGAACGTTTCTTACCGCCCCCACCCGACAACTGCTCGAATCTGCTGCGCAACTTCGTGTCGTTCGGTCGCTGTGTCAGCAGCGCCTGATACACGCGCAGCGCATCCTGGTGGTGGCCTTGCTTCAGATAGAGCTCGGCCATCGTTTCTGTCAGTACAGGCTCCGCCTGTGACAATGTCGCCGTGTCGGCCGCGCCGTCGTCATCGGAAATCGCGACCGCCGCCGGCGGAGACGGAGGTGACCGCGGCGGGGGCGGAGCGGGCGGCGGGGGTGGCGGCGCGGGGGTCGGCGGGGGCTTCGGTGCCGGTGCGCGGAACTCATCATCGGGCATGATTAGCGGCAAATCGACCTGCGGCAGCGACTCGTCGAGATCCGGAGGTAACCCGCCGGCTTGAACATGCCACTCCCCTCGTACTGCGTGCGGGCCAGCCCTTCGATCTCGACCTGTTCGATCTGCTGGGAATTCAGCTCGACGTCTTCCTGGACCTCCAACCCCTCGGCTTTGGCGGCGGCATGCGCATTGGGATTGAAGCTGATCGGGTCCTCGAAGTTCTCGACTTCAGGAGCGGCGGTCGACGGACGGGACGACTTGCCCAGCTCGACGGCCTCGGGCTCCTCGTGCTCCACGGCGAAATCGGGTTTGGTCATCGACGTGGTCGCGGCCGTCCCCGCCTTTCCTTTCGCCCGCGCGAGCGCTTCTGCGGCGTCGCCATTCATCGGATCGGCGTTCAGCAGTCGCGATAGCCACTCGACCTCGTCTGCGTACTTCCCATTCCGCTCCGCGAGCTCGGCGAGGCCGCGGAGCGCGATGATGTTTTCGCCATCGAGCTCGAGCACTTTTCGAAACACGGCCAACGCTGCCGGATCGTCTTTCTTATCGACAAGGCAGCGAGCGTAGACGATGTAGGCGCTGACGTAATCGGGATGGAGCTTGAGGCCGTTCTGGCACAGGTCAACTGCGTTATCTATAAGCCCCGCTTTACGATAGGCGTCCGCCAAGGGAGCGAAATTCCAAAGCGCGCTTCGAGTTTGTCGATTTCGCTGGTGTAGGCCACAGCCCCCCGCCCGACTGCCTAAGTCTTTGTGGGAATTGGGCGAAGATAGTGTTGGGCCGACGCCGCTGTCAAATGACCGGGCCACCTGTGCGCTTGAGTTTGTGCGTTGTGGTTCTTAGACTTATGCCCCTTCACCCTCCTCTGATCAGAATTCGGAGTTGCCATGCTGCGCACGATGCGCGCCAACGCGAAATGGGTCTTTTATATCCTCGCCATCGCCTTCGTGGCGTGGCTCGCCGTCGGCCAGGTGATGAGCATCCTCGGTCCCAGCGGGAACGTGGTGCTCAAGGTCAACGGCAGGGAATTCCAGGTCGCGGAATTCCAGCAGCGCGTGCAGGTCGCCTCCGAACAGCATCACCAGCAGAACGGCAACGCGCCGGTCTCGCGCGAAGAAGACGAGC
>QHTY01000189.1:376-31293 GCA_003220985.1 Gemmatimonadota bacterium | reverse complement strand
CAGCAGTTCATCTCGACAACGTCGGACCGCAGTCTGCTGGCCCAGCTCGAGGCGATTTATCGCCAGCAGATCCCGCTGATCAAGCTGCAGCAGTATCTCACGAGTGACGTCTACGTGTCCGACGCCAAGCTCTGGCGGATCTATCGCGACCAGCACGACTCGGTGCGCATCGCTTCGCTCGCGGTCTGGCCCTACACGATTCCGGACACCAGCGTGATCAGTGACGCGGAGCTGTCCACTTATGTGGCGAAGCACCAGGACGACTTCAAGCGTCCCGCCGTCGCGTATGTCCGGTTCATCGTGCAGCCACGGCTGCCGAACGCCGCCGACAGCGCCGCGGCGCGCGCGCACGTCGCGCGGGTGCGGAATGAGCTCGCGCGTGGCGCGAAGTTCGAGGACGTGGCCAAGCGCGAGTCGAGCGACTCGCTCAGTGGCCAGCGCGGTGGCGATCTGGGCTGGATCAACAAGAACGAGACGAGCTTCGTCCCGGAGTTCATGCAGGGCCTGCGCGGGCTCAAGCCGGGCCAGGTCTCCGCGCCCGTGGCGACGCGGTTCGGCTATCACATCATCCGCCTCGATCAGGTCAAAGGCGATTCGCTGAAGGTCCGCCACATTCTCATCCCGGTCGCGCTGCAGGGCGAGCACCTCGACCTGGTAGAGGCGCGCGCCGACACGCTCGAACGCCTGGCCGCGGAGCGCAGCGATCCGACCGTACTCGACAGCACCGCGCAGCGCCTTAGGATGCAGGTGTCGCCACAGTATGCGGTCACCGAGGGCGAGCGGTTCACGCTCGGCCCGGCGGTCATTCCTGACGTGAGCGTCTGGGCGTTCGAAGCGCGACCCGGCGAAACGAGCCCCGTCATTGACGCGCCGTCCGGCTACTACGTGTTCCGGCTCGATTCGGTCAGCGCGGCCGGTGTGCCGCCGCTGAATCAGATTCGGGATCGCGTGACCGCCGTGGCGCGGCTCGAACGACAGAAGACGCTGGCGCGCCGTCGCGCCGACTCGCTGGCAACGGTACTGAAAGGCACGGCCGACATGGCGGCCGCGGCGAGCGCGCGTGGTCTGCAGGTGGAGCGGTTCGGCTCGTTCGCCCGGATCCGTCCGCCCAGCTATCTCGCGCGCGAGCCGGTGGCCGTCGGGACGGCGTTCGGTCTCAAGGTGGGCGAGCGCAGCGGCGTGCTGGAAGGCGAGAGCGGGTACTTCATCATTCAGTCACTCGCGCGGAAGGCCGCCGATTCCACCGCCTGGGTGGCGCAGCGGGAGGTTCAGCGCACGCAGTTCCGCCAGGCAGCGATGCAGGCGCGGATGCAGCAGTACATGGAGGATGTGCGCGCCCGGGCGAAGATCGTGGATCGGCGCAAGGACATCTTCAAATCGCAGGCCGCGGCCGACGCCACGACCGCGCTGTAACCCTACTCGACCAGGCGCTTCGGCTTCGCATCCCGCGGCTGCTCCCCGCCCTCGTCGCGTGTGGACGAGGAGGGCAGCTGCTGGATGCTGTTTTCCGCGTCGGTGAGCGCGCGCTTGAATTCGCGCAATCCCTTGCCGACCGCCTTCCCGGCCTCGGGCAGCCGGTTGGCGCCGAATACGAGTAGCACGATCAGCATCAGAATCAGGATTTCACTGCCGCTCAGATTTCCCAACATCGTTCGTCTCTACTGATTCAGCCGCTTCGGAGCGCTGTTGGCCTCTTCCGACGATCCCTCGACGTCTTTCGGCTCCTCCTTGAGACCCCGCTTGAACTCCTTGATGCCCTTCCCGATCGACGCGCCGATCTCCGGAATGCGCTTCGCCCCGAAGAACAGCACGAGGATCAGCAGCAGGATCGCGATTTCGGTAAAGCCAAGATTGCCGAACATGTGCGCCTTTCTAAAAGAGCGAACGAGCCACGAGATAGGCGACGGCGACGCCAACGACGGCGAGCAGCGAAACATCGAGCCCGATTGGTCCGAGCGTAATCGACATCACCAGCAAATCCAAATGCAGCGGTCCAATCGTGGGCGTCACCGACCAGGTAAATAGCTCTTTCGCCGGCCCCTCCGGCAGGAAGCGCCGCAGGAACGACTGTATCAGCCCGCCCACCACGAAGCCTACTGCCAGAACCCCGAGATAGAAACCGGGGCGACGTGGACCGTACGCCACTTAGCTTCGCCGCTCCACTGCGTACGCGATGCTACCCAGCAGCGCGTCCCGTGCCGGCGACGGCGGCAACACGTCGAGCTCAGCCTCGGCCTGTTGGGCCAGATCCAGTGCCCGCCGGCGCGCCGTCTCGAACCCGCCCGCGCCCTCTACTAACCGGATCACCTCGGCGACCAGGTCGTCACTCGGCTCGGCCGCCTCCATCAACGCCGCGACGACGCGCCGCCCCTCGACAGCCAGGCGCGGCAGCGCCGCAATCAAGGGGAGCGTGACCTTATGCTCGCGCAAATCCAGACCGGACGGCTTGCCAGTCACCGCCTCCGGCTGCGTGTAGTCCAACAGGTCGTCCGTAATCTGAAACGCCATGCCGAGCAGCATGCCGAAGCGCGCCAGCGCCTGGCGGAAGGCGGGCGGAGCGGCCAGCGCGCCCACCTCGCAGGCGCCCGATAACAGGGACGCGGTCTTGGCCCGAATCAGCGCGTCGTACGCTCCTTCGCCGTAGGCGAGTTTGTCGTGCGCCTCGAGCTGGCGCATCTCGCCGACGGTCATCTCATTCGTCACCCGCGCCAGCACGCGCAGCGCCTCATGGTCCTCCAGCCGCACCAGCTCGATGATCGCGCGCGAGTAGAGGTAGTCCCCCATGATCACGGCGATCTGGTGTGAGAATAGCGCATTGATCGTGGGGAGCCCGCGCCGGAGGACGGAATGGTCCACGGAGTCGTCGTGCACCAGCGTGGCGAGATGGATGAGCTCCACAACGGCGGCGAGCGTCACGGCACGCGCATCTTTGGATCCCGATGCTTGATAACTGAGCAGGAGGAGCGTGGGGCGGAACAGCTTGCCCTTCATTTGTAACAGGTGATCGTTGACGTCACTCACGATCGGGAAGTCTGCGGCAATGACACGCCGCAGCTCGAGCACGACCTGTTCTAACTCCCCGGCGACTGGGCGCTGGACGTCGCGCAGGCTGATGCGGGCGACCTGTTGACTCACGCTATTTCGCCTTGGCCAGCGCTTTCACGCGCCGCTCGGCATCGAGGAAACGGATGTCGACGGCGAACACGCGGCCGTACAGGTCGCGCGCGTCCGCCTTCTTGCCCTGCTGCTCGAGGGACCGCCCGAGCCAATACAGAATCCCGAGACGTTCTTGATCGCCGGAGGCCGGCAGATCGAGGCCGCGCCGCAGAATCGATTCGGCGACGCCGAACGCGCCCTTCTCGAAAAAGCAGATGCCCAGCATTTCCGACGTGCGCAGCTTCCCTTCGGGCGCGCGCAACGCTTTCTGCAGCTCGGCGATCGCTTCGTCGAGCAGCCCCATCTCTTTGAACGCGACGCCCAGGTCATAGTGGGACTCGAAGTCCGCCTCGTCGATGTTTTCGTCGATCCCCTGCTTGAATCGCGCCAGCATGTCCTGGAAGTCCTGCTCTTCGTCGCCGGTCGGCTCTTCATCGGCAACCGTCATCCGCGTGTCGCGCGCGGGTGTGTCTTCGTCCTCATCGTCCGTGAGCATCGAACCGAGGTCGATGAAGTCGCCGTTGGCCGCAGCTTCGTCCCGCACTTTCATTTTTGCGTCTTTCGCCTTGACCTTGCCTTCCGGCTTTCCGGCGGGAGCAGGCGCTGCGACGGCCGGTGCGAGCATGGACAGGGCGGCCTTCGCCCGCTCGTTCCTGGAATCGTGCTCGGCGACGCGCGCGTACACCGCCCGCGCTTTGTCGGGAAGATCGGAGCGGAGCAGCGCATCGGCCAGCTCGAGATACGCGTCGATCAGCTTCGCCTTGTCGCCAGCCTTGAACGCAAACTCCACCGCTTTCTGACGGTGGCGGACGCTGTTCGGATCGAGCCGCAGCACCTCGTCGACGAGATCGCGCGCGTGCGAGAGATTGCCCGCGTTCTCGTAACCGGCCGTCGCGAGCTCGAGCTCCTCGATCCCCCGCTCGCGGTCACCCTGCTCGATCAGCGCTTCGCCAAGGGCCTGATGTGCTTCCGGATCATCCGGGTTGTCGATGCCGGGCGCCGCCGGCGTCTCCTCGATGTTGGAGAAGACGAGCGAGCCGGCCTGGTCGGTGCCGCTGCTGATCTCGTCGATCCCGAGATCGATGAACCCAGACCGCCGCCCGCCGGTGGAGATCGAGGTCTCGTCCTCGGTCTGGATAAAGCTGGGATGACGTGGTGGTTCGTCGAGCGCCAGCGGTTGATCGTCGATGTCGTGTCCCGCGTCCGTGGTGCCTGTCTCGAAGTCCGGCTCGAGCTCGAGCGGGGGCACTTCCACGACGGCCTTCCGCGTCCCGGGACCCGAGGCGGGGGGCCGTTTCGGCACCACCGGTTTTACGCGCGGGGACTCGGGTGCCGTGGCAGCGGGCTTCTTGAACATTGGGGGCTTCGCGGTCTTCGGCGGCGCCTTGGCAGCGGGCGGCGGCTTCGGAGGCTCGGCAATGTTCCCCTCGAGCACCAGATCCGCGCCTTCAAGCTCTATCCCCTCATCCGGGTCCACCGCTGGCGCGGTGGGCTCCAACTCGGCAATGGGCTCGAGCTCAAGATCGGCTGGATTCAATTCTTCACGAATCGACGGGGTCTTGGGACTGGCGGCGCGCACCTGGCCGAAATCCGCAGTCGTGGTCTCGAGACCCTCCAGCATGCCGCCGGTATTCCCTCCGCGCACCCCGGGCGCTTCGTCGACGGCGCGGCGGCGGCATTGATCGTCACCGCCGTCACAGCGTCCGCGTGTCCTAGCCCGAGTTGGGAGGCGCCGGCAGTGGTGGAGCGGGCGCCGCGGCGGCGGCGGGCGCCTTGGCCCCTTTTGGCTGGCGCGGCTCATCGAGATCGAGAAAGACAAGACTGGACGTCTTGCGCTTCCCAGATTTGCTGACGTCCTCGCCGCCATCGGGACGAGGCGGGGGTTTGGGCGGGGCCGTCGTGGGGGGAGTGGCACGGCCCCCTGCCGCCGCAGCGCGCTTACCGGGATCGGTGCCGTACATCTTCAGGTGCTCGGACAGCATCTCCCGGAGGTTCGCGCTCTCCGGTGAAATGTCCGTGAACTCCTTCAGTGCGGCGAAGGCGTGGTCGATTTTTCCCACCTTCTGCATCCGCTCGGCGTATTCGACGAAGTTCTGCTTGGCCTCCGCGATGAACCCCTTGGCCGCATAGAGCTTGGCGAGCTTAAGATAGGTTGTCTGCCGCGCCGGGGCATTGCGCAGCACCTTGTTACACATCGCGATGGCGTTGTTGTGGAATCCAAGCTCCGCGTACTTGTCCACGGCCTGGTCATAGTAGTCGGCCGCCTGCGCGGGGTCCCTCAGCTTGATGTAGAGATCGCCGATCCGATTGTAGATAGAGAGGTCGGGATTGGTATCGTCCTGGTTGTTCAAAGCATCCAGCCAGATCTCTACGGCCCGTTTGGGATCTTTGGCCTCGAGACCCTTCGCCTTCTCTTTGAGCTGCTCAAGCTTTGACATGGAACGACTAAGATATCGGGCCCGTCTAGGCGGGACAAGCCGAACCTGCTGTCCAGACGGCGCTTACGACGCCTGCGCCCATCCAATAGGCGACCTCGCGCCAGTCGTCAACCGCCGCAACGACGAGGTCCGCAACGCATCCGGGAGCGATTTGTCCCCGGTCTGCCGCAAGGCCAAGCGCGGCGGCGGCATTGATCGTCACCGCCGTCACAGCTTCCGCGTGACGTAGCCCGAGTTGGGAGACGCCCAGGGCCATGACCAGCGGCAGACTCAGCGTCGGTGACGTGCCCGGATTGAAATCCGTGGCCAGAGCGACCGCCGCCCCAGCCTCGATCAACCGGCGCGCCGGGGCCTGGGACCGCTTGCCCAGAAAGATCATCGTCCCAGGAAGGAGCACCGCGACCGTGGAGCTGCCGGCGAGCGCGCGGATGCCGGTATCGGAAATCGCCGCCAAGTGATCGGCCGACAACGCGCCCAGCTCGACCGCGAGCTCGGCGCCGCCTGATCCCTCCAGCTCGTCCGCGTGCAGCTTGAGCGCCAGTCCATAGCGGGCGGCGGCGGTGAGGATCTGGCGACTCTCCGCCGCGCTGAAAACACCGGGCTCGCAGAACACATCGCAACACCGCGCGAGGCGCTCGCGTGCGACGGCCGGGATCATCTCCTCACAGACGAGGCGTACGTACTCCGCGCGCTTCCCGCGGTACTCAGGCGGGACCTCGTGCGCCCCGAGAAACGTCGGGATCAACGTCGCCGACAGTTCGCCGGCGAGCTGACGGACAACACGGAGCTGTTTCAGCTCGGCCTCCAGCTCGAGGCCGTAGCCCGATTTCACCTCGATCGTCGTCGCGCCGCCCTTGAGCAAAGCGGCGAGACGAGACCGCGTCAGCGACGCCAGTTCCACCTCGGGCCGCCTGCGCACATCGTGCACCGATTGCAGGATGCCCCCCCCCGCCGCTGCGATCGCCTTGTAATCGACGCCGAGCGCGCGGCGTTCGTGATCATCGAGGCGGGGCGCGCCGAAGACGCCGTGCGTGTGACAATCGATGAACCCGGGGAATAGGACACCGTCGATTTCGATCTCTTGTAGCGGCGCAGCATGGTGCGCCGCCACATCCCCGCGCGGTCCGACCCACGCAATGTGGTCGCCGTCGATCAACACCGCCGCGTCGCGCAGCACCTCGACCTCGGCCATTTCGCGCCCGCGCCGGGCGCGTGCCGGCCCGCGACACGTGACGACTTGCCGCGCGCCGACCAGCAATGTCTTCAGTCGAGATCCTCGCTCATGGGCAAGCGGATGTGATGGCGCCGCGCCGTGGCAATCGCCTCCGGATAGCCGGCATCGGCGTGACGCGCCACGCCGATACCGGGATCGTTGGTGAGGACGCGTTCGAGCCGTCGGGCCGCGGCGGCAGTTCCGTCGGCGACGATGACCTGCCCGGCGTGCAGCGAGTTGCCGATACCCACGCCGCCGCCGTGATGGAACGAGACCCACGATGCGCCCGACGCCGTGTTGAGCAGCGCATTCAGGATGGCCCAATCCGCGATCGCATCGGAGCCGTCGCGCATCCCTTCCGTTTCGCGAAATGGCGAGGCGACCGATCCGGTGTCGAGATGGTCCCGGCCGATGACAATCGGCGCTGAGAGTTCGCCGCGTTGCACGAGCTCATTCAAGGCGACGCCGAAGCGCGCCCGCTCCCCCTGCCCCAGCCAGCAGATGCGTGCCGGCAATCCCTGAAACGCGACACGCTCCCGCGCCATGGTGATCCAGCGCTTGAGATGGGCGTTGCCCGGAAACAGTTCCAGCACCAGATCGTCGGTACGATGCAAGTCCTTTGCCTCACCAGAGAGCGCGACCCACCGGAATGGCCCTTTGCCCTCGCAGAACAGTGGCCGGATGTATTCCGGGACGAACCCGGGGATGTCGAATGCGTCCGTCACGCCGGCGTCGCGTGCTTCGGTGCGGATGTTGTTGCCGTAGTCGAACGCGACGGCGCCACGTTTCCGCAGATGGAGCATCGCCCGTACGTGCGTCGCAATGCTCGCGCGCGCGCGCGCGATATAGTCGTCCGGAGACCGGTGACGCAACTCGGCGGCCTCCGCGGGACTGAACCCGGCGGGGATATACCCGTTGAGCGGATCGTGCGCCGAGGTTTGATCGGTGAGGACATCAGGCGTGAACCCGCGGCGCACGAGTGCGGGCAAGACGTCCGCGCAATTGCCGACGAGCCCGACCGAGAGCGGGGCGCCACGTCGCTGCGCATCCGCGCACCAGCCCAGCGCCTCGTCGAGCGACGCCGTCGAGCGATCGAGGTAGCGCGTCTCCAGACGACGTTGGACGCGAGCGGCGTCCGCCTCGACGGCGAGGCAGATCCCGTCGTTCATCGTCGCGGCCAGCGGCTGCGCACCGCCCATCCCACCCAGCCCCCCGGTGAGCACGATGCGGCCGCGCAGCGAGTCTTGAAAGTGCCGTGCCGCGACCGCAGCGAACGTTTCATAGGTGCCCTGGAGAATCCCCTGGGTGCCGATGTAGATCCACGACCCGGCCGTCATCTGGCCGTACATGATCAGCCCACGCCGTTCCAGATCGCGGAACACGTCCCAGGTCGCGAACCGGCCGACCAGGTTGGCGTTCGCAATGAGCACGCGCGGTGCGTCGGCATGCGTCGTGAAAACCGCGACCGGTTTGCCTGACTGCACGAGCAGCGTCTCGTCGTCGTTGAGCGCGCGCAGCGTGCGGCAGATCGCATCGAAGGACGCCCAGTTCCGCGCCGCCTTGCCCGTGCCGCCGTACACGACGAGATCGTCCGGCCGCTCGGCCACCTCCGGATCGAGATTGTTCATCAGCATTCGCAAGGCGGCTTCCTGAATCCACCCCTTGCACGATTTCGTGGTCCCCCGCGGCGCCTTCATGCGACAAACCGGCCTTCCCGGATGCGCAGCGTGACCCGTTCGATATCGGCGGTGAGCGGCCGGTCGGCCGTGAGCGCCGCGGATTCTTGGCGCACGGCCGCCTGCACGCGCGCGACCGCCTTCGCCGGTCGCAGCGGCTTGAGATACTCGAGCCCCTGCGCTCCGGCGAGCAGCTCGATCGCGACGATGCGTTCCGCATTGGCGAGAATCCGGCCGGCTTTCCACGCGGCGCTCATCCCCATCGGGACCACATCTTCCTGATTTCCTTCCGTCGGCACCGACTGCACGCTGGCGGGTGTCGCGAGCACGCGGCAATCGGCCACGAGCGCCGCCGCCGCGATCTGGGCGATCATGAACCCCGACTCGAGGCCCGGTTCGCGCGCCAAAAACGCAGGCAAACCGGACGACAGATCCGGATTGACGACGCGCTCGAGCCGTCGCTCGGCCAGCCCGCCCAGCGTGGTCAGCGCAATCGCGATCACATCGAGCGCCAGGGCGATGGGCTGTCCATGGAAGTTGCCCCCCGAGAGCACCTCGTCGCCGAACACGAGCGGATTGTCGGTCGCGGCATTGAGCTCCGTGGCCACGAGCCGCTCGGCGAAGGCGAATGCTTCGCCGACCGCCCCCAGGACTTGCGGCGTGCAGCGCAGCGAATAGGCGTCCTGCACGCGCGGGTCGTTTTCACGATGGGATTCGCGGATCTCGCTGTCGGCCAGCAGCTCACGGAGCAATGCGGCCGAGCGCTGCTGCCAGGGATGCGGGCGCGCATCATGGATGCGGGCGTCGAAAGGATCCGGCGAGCCACGCACCGCTTCAAGACTCATGGCGGCGGCCGCATGGGCGGTGCGCCACAGCGTCCAGGCATCGGTGACGAGCAACGCCGCCAGACCTGTCTGCGCCTGCGTGCCGTTCACGAACGCCAGCCCTTCTTTGGCCTCGAGCGTGATCGGGTTCGGGACTTGCACGTCGCCCTCGCCGATCATCGCGAGCGCGAGGTGCGAGAGCGGCGCGAGATCGCCCGACGCGCCGACGCTGCCCTGCGAGGGTACGGTCGGATGAATCCCCCGGTTCAACATCTCGACGAGCAGCTCGGGGAGTACCGGCCGCACGCCGCTGGAGCCGCGCATGAGCACGTTCGCTCGCAGCAACATCATCGCACGCACGGCGTCCTGCGGCAGGGGGTCGCCGACGCCGGACGCATGGCTGCGAATAAGATTGAGCTGCAGCTGGCGACCTTGCGCGACGGGGATCCGCACATGCGCGAGCTTCCCGAAACCGGTGTTCACGCCGTACATGGTTTGTCCCCGCTCGATCGCCGCTTCGATGGCCCGGCGCGATTGCTCCACGGCCTTCAGCGCCTGCGGATCGATGGCAACCGGCGTCCGGTGCCGCGCCACGGCGACCACTTCAGCGATAGAAAGGGACTTCCCATCCAGCGTGACAGCGGAGGGCTTCACCATGGCCCCAAAAGCTAAAGCGCCGGAGTGGCTGTTGCGACCACTCCGGCGCCTTCGCTGACCCGGACTACCTATTTCGAGCCTGAAACCCCGGTGCCAGTCGCCATGGCGGTCGACTGCCCGGCGCGGATCTGCAGCTCAGGATTGCCCGGATCAGTTTGAAAGCTCCAGTCAAAGATCAAGTAGTCACGCCCGACATGTGTCACCCGCAGGGCGCCGTACCGTAGCGTCGTGCCCTCGACGATCTGGAAGACATACCCATATCCGGGCACGGCCTGGAACATGTTCCGTGAGTAGCCGGAGTCGGGCGCCAAGTCGATCGAGGTCAGATCCGCGACCGGGCCCGTGCCATAGACACGCATCTTGGTGCCCGAAAACTCCGGTACGAACCACAGCGTCGAATCGGTCGGGTCACGGTACACGCGGAAATCGATGCTACTCGTCAGATTGCCGTTCTGGACCAGACCCAGCTCCGACGATTGGGCACGGCCGTCACCGTTGACGTCCTGCCAGAACCGGAAGCCGGACTGGCCCTGGTTCTCAGCGTACGCGAACACGAGCGTGTTGCGCGCGTCGGGACGCGGCGTGTCCTGACGCAGCGGCGACCACAGACTCTCGTAGCCTTCACGGCTCACCGCGGACACGCCGAAGCAGCGCGGCACGCCATTGCTCATGGCGCTGGCGAGAAACTCGGGCGCCACGGTCGTCCCTTCCAGGAGCCAGCCGGTGCCGCACAGCCCGGTATCGAGATCGTAGCCCGTGCTGTAAATGCGGTACCACTTGAACCGGGTCGGCGCCGCGAGGTAGGAGGTGTCGTCCCATTCCAGATGAATGGCGCCGTTCAAGGAAATCGAATTCAGCCAGGCTGGGGCGTCGAGCTGCAACCGCTCGTCCACCGTGATCACGTTGCTGCCGCCGCTCTCGACGCCGTTGTCGTCGACCGCGGTCACCAGGTACTGGAGGTGCGGAACGCCATTGTCGTGGAACGTGTTCGAGGTCGTCTCGCCACGCAGGTCGAAGGACCCGCTCGTCGAGGCGCGGGAATACACTCGATAGCTCGCGAGATTCGCATCGGTGACGTCGTCCCACATGAGCAGAATGCCGAGAGGGCGATTCGGATCGCCGCTGGGCTCGAGCTCGTAGGAGAGGTTGGCCGGCGTCGACGGGCCACTGCCACCGTCCGGTCCAACGAGGGACGGGTGGCAAGCCACTACGGTCAGCAAGACCAGCGACAAGAACGCGCGCATAAAAGCCTCAGGACGGGGATCGCCGGAGGTGTAAGCACGCCTTATGCCTAAAGCGAAGTTGCTGATTTAACGGAGGTTACTGAAATGCTGCTGGCTGCCGTGTCTCCGTGAGAGGACAACACGCGCTACTGCACGTACGTGTTTTGATCGTAGTCGAACTTGATGGCCGGCTGATCGGTCAGCGTGATGTTGAAGGTGAATGAAAAGCTTCCGGTCGCAGTCTTATGGAAGCCGAAGACGGCGCGCCAGCGGCGCAGGTCGCGCTGGAAGGTGAGCGAGTGATCGGCGAACTGGCGCGTGGCGAAGTCGTACGACGTATTCCAGGTCGCGCTCCAGTTGCGCGTGGGACTGAACGACAAATTCATCGTGGTGGTCTGCCGGCCCGGGACGTGACGCTGCTGCGGGGTGGTGTCGGTGCGGCTGCGTGTGCTCGAGAATGCGACGCTGAGCGTGAAGCCACGGCCCGCGCCCCCGCCACCGATGCCCCCGCCGACTCCGAGGCCGAGTCCGCGCGGAGCATATGGAGACCGCGTGCTCCCGTCATAGCGCCGAAAGTCGTCCGATCGCTCGCCCAGCTGACCCGTGGTGTCAGGGGGCGGCGCCGCCGCCGGAGCGGGCTTCGCGCGAAGCCCGAGCATGCGACCCAAACCCTGCAAGGTGGCGGGCGTCACGGTGAAGGATGCTGAGAGGTTTGACAGGAATGGGCTGAACTTTGCCGAGTCCGTACCGACGTCCCCCTTCCACAGATTGTGCGTGATCGACAACTGAAAGCTGGGCACGAGATCGGACAAGAACGTGTTGGTGAGCGAGCCGGTCTGCCACCCGGTATGATGCTGCTGTTTCGCCTGCTCGAAGTTGTAGCCGACGCCGCTGGTGTTGATACTGAGCAGACGGATCTTGCGCGGTTCCGCCGTGCTGGAGGTGTCTCCCGGAGGTGGCTTTAGCTTCGCTTCGAAGTTCTGGGACAGTCCGAAGCTGATCGTCTGTTGCGGATCGCTATGCGATCGGTTGGAAGTGCCGCCGGGGTCGATCGCGCGAGAGAACGCCGAGTCGACGATCACGCCCGGCGCGTACTGATAGCTGATCTGTGGCGAGATCGAGTGCCGGATGCGCGCGAGCGGGCCGAACCCGGGGAAAAAGCCGAAGAAGGTCGGTGACACGCCGACGTTGAAGGCCAGCCGCTTTCCCTGCCGGACAAACTCCCCGCCGCTGAACTGATTGCGAATCATGAAGGGACCGCCCACCTGATTCTGAATCCCGATGCTCGGCTGCAGCTTCCACGTGCTGGGGAAGAACGACGGCAGATTGATGCTCGTCTGCCAGTCGACCTGGGTTTCGAACGTCTCACCGTACAGGACACGGCGAACGCCGCCGGTGCTGTCCCCCCGCAGCGTGAATTCCTGGCGCCCGTTCGCCCGCACATCGCTGACCGAGATCGAATTCGCCCAGTTCCAGCGGCCGATCCGGAGCGGCGTGTTGATGCTCATCGTCGTCTGCCGACTGTCCTTGAACAGGTGCAACGTGTCCACAGGAAGCGTATCGCGGCCGGGTACCAGCAGCGTGCCGCTCGCAACGTGGAACTGTTGCTGGTTCTGGTAGGAGAACCCCGGGGACCAGGTCATCCACGGCGTGATGTTCACGGCCGCCGGCGTCAGATTGATCGTCGGAAATGTTTGCGAGATGTTGTCGTTCGAGAGATCCTGGGAGCGACTGCCGCCGATATTGAGTGCGCCCCACGAGAACTGTTTCGCAAAGTTCAAGTTCGACGCGATGGTCGACTTGACCTCCCACGGGTTGAGTGAATTCCGCTGAATGACCGATCCGTTGGTCGCGTAGTCGACATGGGCATTGAAGGACGTGCGCGCGTTGAAGCGCTGCGTGTGGTTCCAGCCGATGCGCGAATTGACCGCGGGCTGGTCGAGCTGGGACATGCGCGAGTAGGTGAGCTGCCCATCCATGAACCGGTCGATCCAATGATACTGGGCCTGGCCGTGAAACTGCACGTAGCGGCCGGAGAACCAGTCGCCGGTGAACAACACATCTACATAATCGTTGAGCGCGAAGTAGTAGCCGAGATCCGTGATGTGCCGGGCATAGTGGCGCGTCGGGCGGACGAGATCGTTCAGCCCGAATCGGGGGAAGAGAATGCCGCTGCGGCGGCCGCCCCGAATGTCATTGAAGATGAACGGCAGCCACATGATCGGCACGTCGCGCACATACAGCACCACGGGGCGCGCGATCATCGTGCTCTTGTTGATCCACTTCACCTGGCCCGCGGCGAAGTGATAATCGGGGACCGGCTGCAGATCAGACGTAAAATTGGCGGACCGGGCATACACACGGGTCGAGCCGGAGTCGATGGCCGCGCCGCGGCTCTTCATGTACCACGTGACCCCGCCCTGCTGAAAATCGGTGAGCGCGTCCCGCACCGTCCCGCGCCGCACGCAGGTGTCGTACTGCATGCCTTCCCCGACCAGCACCGTCCCCTGATCAAAGAGCTGTGGATCGCCCGACGCATGGAGCTGGCAGCTCGCCTCGTGATAGCGAATCGAGTCCGCCTGCAGCTGCGTGCTCTCGCGCTCCACGTACGCCTCATGCCGCAAGAGAATCGTTTGGCTGTCGCCCTGGACGATCAGCGTGTCGGCGACATATCGGGTGGTGCGAAAGTTCGGCAGCTTGAGCAAGGAATCGATGATCGGATCAGGCGGAGGGAACGACCGGGTTGGTGCAGTCGGCAGGCCCAGCTTGCGCGCGGTCGCGGTATCCACGCTCTGGCCCCGGGTGGTGTCTTGCGCTCCGGGCGGCCTGGCTTTCGCGGCCGTGTCGCGCACCGCACGCTGCGGCGCGGGCGCGGGCGGGGGCGGGGGCGGGGGCGGGGGCGGGGGATTCTGCGCGTGCAGCGATCCCACGCCCAGGAGGAGCAGGACCAGCGTCGCCGCCGCCGTCCGGCGGGCCCGCCGCCGGCTCGCGATCCAGGCGCACCAGATGCTCGCCTCATAGAGCAGGAGCAGCGGTCCCAGCATCAGCATCATCGACACCGCATCGGGCGGGGTCAGAATCGCAGCGAGAAACGCGGCGATCACGATGGCGTAGCGCCGTTGGCGTCCGAGAAACTGCGGGGTCACGATGCCCAGGGCCGCCAGAATCGTCACCACGAGCGGGAGCTCCGCAATCAGGCCGCACCCGACGACGAATGGCACCGCCATGCCGAAGTAGCGGTCGATCGTGATCATCGCGGTGAGGTCGCTGCGCTGGAACCCGAGCAGCACTTTCAAGGCGGCGGGCAGGAGCCACTCATAGCACGCGGCTGCGCCCGCCAGGAACAGGACCACACCCACCGCGAGCGCCGGGACGATCAACCGTTTCTCACGCTCGTAGAGCGCGGGCGCGAGGAACGCCCAGATCTGGTAGATGACGATCGGCGATGCGAGCAGGACGCCGAGGGCAAACGCGACCTTCAGCGTGAGCATGAAGGGCTCAGCGGGGCTCGTGAAGACGAGCCGGCCGCCCGGCAGATAGGGCGCGACCGGCCGCTTGAGCACCTCGATGATGTCGACTTTCCCGAGCAACCACCAGCCAACGATCGTACACACGAGGATGGCGAGCAGGCTCCACAGAATGCGCCAGCGCAATTCCTCGAGGTGATCGAGAAACGGCATCTCACCGCGCGGGGGGCGCGGGGCCGGCGGGGGCTGCGGGGGCGTCATGGTCTGGGCTACGGCCAGCGCGGGGGCCTGCTACGGCCGAAGGCGTTGCTGATTTTGTCGCGCGAGATCGGCCTCGGGAGACCGCGGGTAGCCCGCGATCACGCGAGAGTAGAAGGTCCGCGCCTGCGCCTTATCGCCGCGTTGCTCCGCGAGGACGCCTTGCTTGTAGAGCGCAGACGGAGCGCGCGGCGACTTGGGATAGGTCTTCACGACGTGATCGTACACCGCCGCCGCGGAATCGGGTGCCGACTGTTCGAAGCTTTCACCGATATAGAACAGCGCATCGGGCGCGTGCTCGTGGGTGGGGAACACGCGGAGGAATTCCCGGAATCCCAGCCGGGCGGTGGTGAGACTGCCGCGCCGGTATTGCTGTAGCGAGAGATCGTACATCTGGTCGGGGCCCGGCCCCGCAGCATTGCCCGAGGGGCCGACCGGCATGCTGGGTTCCGGCTGCTGTGCCCGCGATTCAATTCGCGACCGGAGCTCGGTGAGCCGTTGCTGGCTCTGCCCGGTGAGCTCCTGCACCGAAACCAATTGCTGCTGCACGGAGAGCAGCTCCGTCCGCAGGTCGCCGCGCATTTGGACGAGGTAGGACTGCTGCGTCGCGAGCGCCTGCTGCAGCAAACGGACGGCGGCGAGGATCGTGTCCTGTTCCGCCGCCCGCGCCGCATCGCTCTTGGCAAGGTCAGCCTGTAACGCCTGGACCTGGAGCTCGACCTTCCGGACGTCCCCTTTCAGGGCGCAGCCGGCGGCGAGCCCCAGCGCCAGGACGCTCGCACTACGGATGTTTGAGATTGTCACCGCCGCCGGTGATTTCGAATTCGTCACGCCGGTTCTGCGACCACGCCGACTCGTCATGGCCGTCGACCAGCGGTTTCTCCTCGCCCCACGACTGCGTCTCGATCCGGCTCGCATCGATGCCGTGGCTCACGAGGTACTGCTTGGCGGACTGCGCCCGGCGATTGCCGAGAGCCAGGTTGTACTCGTCCGAGCCGCGCTCATCGCAGTGACCGCCGATGCGGATCCGCAACTCGGGGTTCGCCTGCAGAATCGCCACCTTCTGATCGAGCGTGCCCATGTCGTCCGAGCGGATGTTCGACTTGTCATAGTCGAAATGGATCATCGACGCCAACGTGTTGCGCACCTCCTCGGACGCGCGACCGGCCGCGGCGTCGGCCTCCCGCTGGCGCGCGGCGCGATCCGCTGCCTCACGCTCCTGCCGTTCACGTTCGGCCTGTGCCGCGGCGATGGAATCGCGCATCCGCTGGTTCTCGGCCGCGGTGTCGACCGCCGGCGTCGTATTCTGCGGTGCTGGATTACCGCCGCAGGCCGCGGCCGCGATCACGGCAGCGCCTAAGCCCAGCGCGAGGAGCAACGATACCGATTTCATCCTGTCTCTCCGATCAGGGGGTGGAAGAAGTAGCCTCCGAAAGCCGTGGAGACCAGGCCGGCAAACGCGCCCCGCTCTGCTGCAGCAGTGGCCGGATTCGGCCGGTGTCCAGATCGATGATCCACAACTGGCGGTAGCCCGACCGGTCGGAAACAAAGGCGAGGTGACGGCTGTCGGGCGCCCAGGTCGGATCCTCGTTGCGGCCCACCGAGGTGAGCTGCCGGACTGTGCGCGTCCGCACGTCCAGCACGAACACCTGCAGCGTACCCGCTACGTCTCGGTGAAATGCCACCGATTGCCCGTCGGGCGACCACTCCGGCGCGTTAGACGCCCCGGTTACGCCGTAATCGAATGGGGCGAACAACTGCTGGTCCGTTCCATCCGCCGCCATCACGTAGATCTGCGGCAGACCCGGGCGCGTCGAGACGAATGCGATGCGCTGCCCGTCAGGGCTGAACGTCGGGGACAAGTTGTCTGAAAAGCGCCCCACGGTCAAGCGGCGTAAACAGCAGTTGTCCTTGATGTTAATCGTGTACACATCCGTTCCTTCCTCCGTCGCGCGGCTGAACGCGAGCGTCTGTCCATCGGGCGAAAACGCCGGCGTAAAATCAAGCGCCGAGCCCGTGGTCGACACCGCGGTGCGCTTGCCGCCACCCATCTCCTGGAGGTAGAGCCAGCCTTTCCCCGCTTGAAACTCCATGTAGGCAAAATGCCGGCCGTCAGACGCCCACGCCGGCGACATCGCCTTGCGGTCGCTCGACGACACGAGTTTCTGATCAGCCCCATCCTGATCGATCTGATACACCTTCCCGTCTTTGACGAACAGGATCCGAGTGGCCGCGATTCCGGGCGTGCCGATTGCGGCCTGCAACGCTTGATCGGCGAGTCGATGGACGGCCTGCCGGAAATCGGGATCGGACGATCGAGGTAGCCGCACGCGCAACGTGCGGCGAATGCCCGCGCCCGCGATGTCGTGCAACGTTGCCAACGTCGTATCGCCAGCGGCCGTGATGTCGAGCGCGAAATCCGCGCCCAGTGCCTGATAGAGTGGATAGTTGAGGGAACCTTGGGTCCCGCCGCGCGGGGCGGCCGTTCCGCCAGCACTCGCGCGCCGTGGTCCCGTGGTGCCGGCCAGCCGAATCGAGTCGCCGCCGGGCAGTGTGATGACCTCGAAGCGATCGCTGTAGTCGAGATCGCGCGCCACCATCGTACGCACTGAATCCAGTCCCTGACCGGTGCGTGGCAACATCACGAGCCCGGGGCGGACGCCCGGCCGGTAGACGATCCCGATGCGGACTCCTCTATCGATTGCGGAAGTATCTTGCGATGCAAGTCGGCACGTCGGCACGACCGCAAGAGTGCCCGCCAGTACGGCCCAGCGACCGATCAATCGTGCCGACGTGCCGACGTGCCGACGTGTCACTGTCTCTGCCCCGAGAAGTAGAACCGCACAAACAGCACGTCGCTCTGCCAACCGTCCGGCAACGTGCCAAACGCGCGAAACCGCCCCGCCTCTTCCACCGCGCCCTGCGCTTCCAGATCGAACGAGAAATTGCCGGAGCGGCGAATGAACTGCAGGTCAGTCACTGAACCGTCGCGATGGACAAAGAACGAGACCTCGGCTTCGAGTGGCGTACTCTGGTCGGGCCGTTGCCAGCGTCGCAAGACCTGTGACACGATGTTCTGCAGGTACTCCGGGTAGGGGAACGCGACGCCCTCGGTGCTCACGGTTGCGACGTCATTGCCGGTAGAGGGCTTTTCACCCGGCAACGGTTGGTTCGTCGGCGTCGTGCGCGGCGCTGCCTCGCGATGTGTTTGATCGCGCGTCGGCGGCGGCGTGGCGCGCGAGACGGTGCTTTGCGGGCGCTTGGCAGCGGGAATCGGCGCCGGCTTGTCCTCGGCCGGCCGCTCGAACGCTTCCGGTGCCTTCCGCGACTCCATGTCGGCCGCGGGCGCGGCGATGAGATGCACGCGATAGGTGGGCGGCAAACGCGCGCGGCCAGAGGGTGTGCCGAACAGCAACACGCCCACCACGCCATGCACGAGAATCGTGCCCGTCACCGCCATGCCTACCGGGGCCGGAGTCCGGCCGCGTGCTCTCATCGGTTGATCGTCTCCGGTTCGGCTACCAGTCCGACATCCTGTACGCCCGAGCTGCGGATCACGGCGAGCACCTGCACCACCCGTGCGTAGGCGACTCGACCATCGGCTCGCAAATACACCCCCGTGGGCCGTTTCGTTCGCACGAAGGCGGGAAACGTGGCGGCGAAATCATCGTAGGACAGGCCCGCCTGATCGAGGTAGATCTTTCCCTCGGCGTCCACCGTCACCACGAGTCCCTGCTTGGGCTCGATCGCTCGTACCTGCGCGCGCGGCAGCCGCACATCCACGCCACCCTGCATGATCGGCGCCGTGATCATGAAAATGATCAGCAACACGAACGCGACGTCGACGAGCGACGTGACGTTGATGTCAGCATTGAGCGGAAGCTCGCCATGCCCACGCAGACCACCGCCGCCGCCAAGTAACCCGGCCATTAGATCCGTCCTTCCCGCGCGAGAGTCCCGACGATCTCCTGCGCGAAGCCTTCGAGCTCACCGGCGAACAAGCCTAACCGGTTCACGTAGAGGTTGTAGGACATGACCGCGGGCACCGCCACCGCGAGCCCGCCCACGGTTGTCACGAGTGCCTCGGCCACGCCGGGCGCCACCGCCGTGATGTTGCCGGAACCGCCGACGGCAATGCCGATGAAGGCGTCCATGACGCCCAACACGGTGCCGAGCAGGCCGAGGAGCGGACTGACGGAGCCGAACGTGGCGAGCCACGGAATGAATCGCGCGGCGGTGTCCCGCTCCCCCGCCACCTCCTTCGCGAGCACCATCCGCAGCGCTTCCAGCTGCGTGGTCGTCAGCGCCGTCGCTGTCCCCGGGTTCCCGGGATTGGTCGCGACGCCGGTGCCCTTCAGGCTTCCCGGTTTCAGCTCGGAGAAGAAGTGGACGGCCTCACGCAACAACCGATTGTACGGCGAGGCTGGCAGTCGCATCGCCGCGTGATAGGCATCCTCGAGCCGCGGCGCCTTCTCGACCTCGGCGAGAAACCGGTCGCCGAGCTGACGCATGCGCCGAAATTGCCACCACTTCAGGACGATCAGGTACCACGACACCAGCGAGAAAACCGCAAGGATGGCGAGAACGAACTGCGTTTCGCGGCTGGACGTGAGCACGAGCTCCCACGGCGTCGTGGGGATCGCGCCTCGAACCTGTACGAGCACCCTAGCCTCCTCGGTAACCGTGGGGGTGAGCCTGATGCCAGCGCCAGGCACTGCCCAGAATTCCCTCCAGACTCGAATGCATTGCGCGCCATCCTAACACCGTCGCGGCGCGGCTCACCGCCGCAACCAGCTCCGGCGGATCGCCGGGGCGGCGTGGCCGCTCGACGGTCGGCACATCCCGGCCGGCCACGCTGCGAGCGGCAGTGATGACCTCACGCACCGACCGGCCGGCACCTGTACCCAGATTCACCGCCAACGCGGCGCCCCCGTCGAGTTTGACGTCGAGCGCCCGCAAATGAGCGTCCGCGATGTCCGCCACATGGACATAGTCCCGAACCGCCGTGCCGTCGCCGGTCGGGTAGTCCGTGCCGTAGATCTCGAGCGGACGCTTGCCGAGCGCGGCCGCAAGGACGTTGGGAATCAAGTGCGTCTCTGGATCATGATCCTCGCCGCGTAACTCGGAGCTCACGACGCCCATGCCCTGCGGCGGCCCGGCCTCCGCGAGCAGCTTCTCGAAATCCCGCTTCGTCTCGCCGTATGGATTCACCGGCCGCTGCGGCGTGTCCTCGGTGATCGGAATCGTCGCCGGATGCCCGTACACCGCACACGAAGACGAGAACACGAACCGGCGTACCTTGGCTCGAACTGCCGCCTCCAACAGTACACGGCCGGCGGTCACATTGTTGGTCACATACTTCTGCGGCTGGGCAACCGACTCCGCCACCAACGCGAAAGCGGCCAAATGAATGATGGCCTCGATGCGCTCCCGCTCGAGCAGCGCCTCGACCAGCTCGCGATTTCCGACATTTCCGTGGACAAGGCCGGCCCCGCGCGGCACGGCCTGGCGGTGGCCCGTGCTCAGGTCGTCGAGGACGACCACCGCATGCCCTCGGTGGAGGAGCTGATCTACGATGACGCTGCCGATGTACCCTGCCCCGCCCGTGACCAGGATTCGTGACGTCACGCGGGTGGCTCCATCCCGAACAGCCGACGTAAGGCCTCCAGCAGGCCGTAGCCGTGCCCTTGTTCAGCCGCCGTCTTGAGGGCGATGGTCGGCTGGTGCAGGAACTTGTTGAGCAACGCCTGGCTGAACTGTTCGACGCGGGCCCGATCTTCCGGGCTCAAGTGCCCCAGGTGTCGCAGGGCCCGCTCGAGCTCGGTGGCGCGCAGCTCATCTATCCGCTGCCGGAGCTCTTTGATCGCAGGAACGACGCCGAGACCGCCGTACCACGCCCAAAACAGATCCGTTTCCTCTTCGACGATTCGCTCGGCGGCGGGAACCTCGTCGCGGCGCCGGGCAGTGGCTTGCGCGGCCACCGTCTGCAAGTCGTCGACGTCATAGAGGAACACGTTCTCGAGCTGGGCGAGCGCGGGATCGACATCACGCGGCACGGCGAGATCGAGAATACAGAGCGGTTTGCCGCCACGCGCGCCAATCACTGCCCCGACGCGCTCCCAGGTCACCACCGCATGCGGTGCAGCGGTCGAGCAGAGGGCGATGTCGGTCGTCGCGAAATGTGGCCACGCCTCTTCGAGCGACACCGCCCGCCCGCCGAGCCGCTCCGCGATGGCGCGGGCGCGCTCCTGCGTACGGTTCGCCACCAGCGTGATCTGCACGCCTTCATCACTCAGACACGTCGCGGCCAGCTCGGCCATGTCGCCGGCACCGAGGATGAGCGCGCTGCGGCCGGCGAGATCTCCGAAGATTTTTCCCGCGACGGCCACGCCCGCGGACGCCGCCGAGGCGGTTCCCATCCCGAGGCCCGTTTCGGTACGAACCCGTGAGCCCACGTGCAGGGCGGTCTGAAACAGGCGATGCAGCACGGGGCCGGCCTGCGCGCGCGACGCCTCCCAGGCTTCGCGAACCTGCCCCTGGATTTGCGACTCGCCGAGGATCATGG
Source organism: Gemmatimonadota bacterium (assembly GCA_003220985.1). Classification (GTDB taxonomy): domain Bacteria; phylum Gemmatimonadota; class Gemmatimonadetes; order Gemmatimonadales; family GWC2-71-9; genus 20CM-2-65-7. The sequence goes on along the minus strand of QHTY01000189.1, from coordinate 9,816 downwards.
AGTCGAGTCCGGCCGATACACGGTAGAGGTGACGCACGGCGTCGCGGTCACGCGCGATGTAGCCGTACTCGCGCGCGCCGGCGGCAGGCGTCGCCGGAAGGCGCTCGCCGAGCAGCGACCACACCGCCTCGAGCGCCGGCTCGTCGTCCGCGACCAGATAGAATTCGGTCCGGTTGCAGGTGGACAGCAGCACCCCGCCGCTGGCGCCGGCAGCCATCACGCGTGCCAGCGCACGCGGCACTTCGTGCGCGCCATGCGCGAAGCGTTCGCGCACGTCGAGGGGCGCCGTGCGGTGATTCACGCCTACGACCTTGATGCCCCCGCCCATCTCCGTCTGACCCGTCATAGGAACCGTTCGGCGCCGGGCTGCGTCAGCTTGAGCGCAACGTAGACCAGCAAGACCGCGCCAAAGCCCGCGATGCTGGCGAGGGCAGCGCGCCGGCCCGCCCAATGGCGCACGACGCGGACCCAGACTGCCCACCCGAGCACCACCCAGGTAAAGATGCCCCACACGACTTGCGCTTTGGCGACGTGCAGGCCACCGGAGAACTGCGCGCCGTACCCCAGCGCGAGGAGCACACCGAGCGTCAACGCGGGGAAGCCTGCGACCAGCGCGAACCGATTGAGCTGGTCGAGCCGTTCGAGCGGTGGGAAAAGCTGGAAAATCTGGCCGAAGCGACGGGCCTTGAGCTCGCGGAACTGTAGGAGATAGAGCGCGGCGGCAATGAATGCGAGCGCCATCAATGCGATTCCCAGCACGCTGAGTGCAACGTGCAAGACAAACCAGATGTTGCGGGCGGCAATCGCTTCAGCACTCGGCGTCAGGCCACTGAGCAGGGCGAGTCCCACGAGACCGGTCGCCAACGGTGCCGTAAAAAAGGAGACGGCAGACCCGCGCAGCAACCGTTCGCTCGTGAGCTGCAACAGGACCAAGCACAGGGCCAGCATCGAGAGCGCGGGCCCAAGACCGACGAGCGTGAGCTGTGAGATCGCCACGACGTGCACCGCGGCGCCTGCGCAGGGGAAGGCGATCACCAAGACCCGCGGGGGCGCTCGGGGCGCGGGGGGTGGAGGGAGCGTGGAGGGCGCCGGACGCAACCCCGTGAAGGGAGCCAGGACGAGCGCCGTCGCCAATCCATACAGCGCCAGAACAATGAGATGCAGGGTGACAATCACGACAAATACGAGCCGGGCCCACGAGTAGGGGCCCGGCCGCCCGTCAGGATGGCATCTTCTTGACCAGTCGTACCGGTAGCCCCTGGTCCAGTGCGGGATTGCTGATCTGCAATAAGAGCCCGGTGGCGGAGCGCTCGCGCGTGTGCACGATCATCATGACTGCGCGCACTTCCTCAGACGCCGCGCCAGCGAAGCCCTGCGCTGGCTTGTACACCTCAAAAACATCGCCGATGGTCACGCCGTCCCGGCGACCCTTGTCGATGAAGTAGAACTGCTGCGCGCCCGCGATCGAATGGGGATCGCGCGGCCCAAGCAGCTTGCCGGTGAGTCCTTTCTCGACTGGGGTGGGACGAACCTGCCCCGGATCGCGGAATGGCTCGAGCGGCATGGCGACGTGCCCCTCGTGAATGCGCGCGAATTGCGCGACGACCTCCGAGAGTACCTGGTTCTTCTCGATGGACGTTACGCGCGCGATGCCAATCGGGTAGACGACATCGCCCCAGTTCCCGAAATTGAGCCCGGGATCGAGGCGCGCCAGCAGGAGCGAATCGCCGACATGGTACGACGCGTTCCGGGGTGGCTTGATGGCGATCTCCTGGAACGTCGTCGCCGAAGTGCGGTCCGACAGTCGATGGATCGCCGGTGTGGCAGTGGCGCCGACGACCTGGCCCCACGGCAGCCGCTGCGCCTCGCTCAGGAAGCCGGCCGCGTAGAACTCGCCCGCGCGCACCGGACGGTACGGCTGATGGACGTATGCACGCAGCACATCCTGCACCACCTGCTGATTCGTGCGGCGGCGATCGAAGATCGTCTCGTTGGTTTCCACCACCGTGGGTGGCGGCGGCTCGACGATCAGCTGCGTCGTATCCGCGGGGATCGTGTCCATTGGCACAACGGCGGCGATCGTGTCCGCGGCGGCCGGCGTCGTGTCCGGTCGCGCCGACACCGTGTCGCCGCCCCGCACCACGCTCACGATTTCCGAGAGATTCAAGACCTCACCCGGATAGATCCAGTGCGGATCTTCGACCACAGCGGTATTGAGACGGTAGATTTCCGGCCAGAGCAGCGGATCGTTGTAATACAACTGCGCGATGGACCAGAGGGTCTCACCGCGGACGACTGTGTGACTGGAGGGGAGCTGTCCCTGGAAGGCGGCGGCCGCTTGGGTCGTGTCCTGCTGTTGAGCGGCTTGCGTGGTGTCCTGCGCCGGCAGAACGCGCCACAGGAGCGGCAACGCCGCCAGGGCCAGTACCGCGGCGCAGTTAGAACGGCAGATCGTCGTCCTCCTCATCCAGCGCCTCCGGGAACGCGTCGAGCGATTCTGGGGCCTTGCCGCCAGCTTCTGCCGCCCCCTTTGCGGCTCCCGCTCCCACCGCAGCGGCTCCGCCTCTCGAGCCCAACATGATCAACTCGCGCGCGATAATCTCGGTGACGTAGCGCGTCTGTTTGTCGCGGTCTTCCCACGTCCGGTATTCGATCCGGCCCTCGACGTACACCTTATCGCCTTTTTTCAAATACTTCTCGCAGACGTCGGCCAGGCCAGACCCCGTCTTGTTGTTCCAGCAGATAACGCGATGCCAATCGGTCTTTTCCTGCTTTTCCCCCCCGCTGCCGGTCCACTGCCGGCTGGTGGCTACGGAGAGGGTTGCCACACGGGACCCGTTATTCGTACTGCGCACCTCGGGATCAGCACCCAGGTTCCCGATCAGAATGACCTTATTAAGGCTGCGGCTCACAACAACCTCCGACGATATTGCGGGTAGTGGGCCAAGGGTGCCCAACACTATATAAATCGCAAGTCATTCTGTCAACCAAAGATACGCCACTTGTATCAAAGTTATGCATCAAGTCTGAGCACGATCGCATCCTCGACTGGTCGCCGATAGTACTGCTGGCGGCGACCCACCTCCCGAAACCCGTGTGTCGCGTACAAGCGCCTCGCCGGGGCGTTGGATTCGCGCACCTCGAGGTAGATCGCGCGCGCGCCGCGGCCGGTGAGCGCCTCCAGAACCCGTCGCACCAGGGTGTGTCCCAATCCGTGACGGCGGCTCTGCGGCGCCACGGCGAGGTTCAGGATCTCCCCCTCATCCGCTGCGTCAATCGCCACGACGTAGCCGGCGACCTGCTCTACACTCTCCACAACCAGAAAGATCGCGTCCGACGCGAGACAGTCGCGGAAATCCTGGGTAGACCATGGATCGGCAAAGACCTCCTGCTCGATCGCGTGGACGGCGGAGATGTCGGATGGTTTAGCGAGACGGATTCGGAAGGGGGCGGCCGTGGCTCATCTCCCATTTCACTTGGGCTTCCGCGGGGCGCCCGTAGGCGGGTTCGCTGGTCGCCGCGTATCCGGCCATCGGGGCCAATGCGAGTAGTGACCCGGCGATCGGAGGCAACGTCTCCGGCGCCACGGGCGGCCGTCCGATCCATCTCACGATCTCGTCCCGATACCGCTCCGCGCCGTCGCCGGCCGCCAGCACGGGTGTCACCGTCGTGGCATTGGCGAGGGTGACGATGGTGAACACGTCCGGTGCGACGACCGTCTCCACGCGGCGGGGATGAAACGCGTAGATCGCGCCAAACACCTGGCCTCTCAAGGCATCGTAGCACGCCGCCACCGCGCCAGTTCGTGCAGCCGCGTACGCCGTACCGAGGAGTGACGGCAGCGCCACCAGTGGAAGGTCGCGCTCGTGCGCGAGGCCCTTCGCCGCAGCCCAACCAATGCGCAGGCCGGTAAAGCTTCCCGGACCATCCCCGACGACGATTCCGCCAATGTCGTCGAGTCGCGTTCGAGCGGCGGCGAGCACCTGCTGAATGAGCGGGAGGATCTGCGCAGCGTGCTGGCGAGCGCCGCGCAACGCGCGTGCGGCGAGCGTCTGGTCCGCAGTACCGATCGCCACACTCGCGATATCCGTTGCCGTGTCGATCGCGAGCCAGGACGGGCTCATACGTGCGCCAGTGCTGTCACGACCCGGCGGCTCGGGTCGTCGTCATACGAGAGCTGGAAGTGGCGATCGAGCGGCGGCGCCCACGCGCCGGCGCGCTCGGGCCATTCTATCAAAATGATCGCGCCCTCGCGGATCATGTCGTCGAAGCCGAGGTCACGGGCCTCGTCGGGATGACGCAACCGGTAGCAGTCCACGTGATAGACCGGCGTTGGACCGGCGTCGTAGTGATGGACGAGCGCGTAGGTCGGGCTGGTCGCGCGGGCCTTCGCACCGAGCCCCCGGCAAATCGCCTGAATGAGCGTGGTCTTGCCTGTGCCGAGCTCGCCCGACAGCCCGATTACCTTCGGGGCCTGGAGCGACCGGCCGAGTTCCTCACCGAACTGGCTGAGCTCGCTCGCGGACAGGCGCATCAGGGGGAAGCGGGGGGCCAGCGGCCTTGAGCTCGAGGAGCTGGTCGCGCAGTAGGGCCGCCAGCTCGAAGTCGAGCTCTTCGGCGGCCGCCTGCATCTGCTGCTCCAGCATGCGAATGAGGGTTTCGCGCTCGGCGTCGTTGGCAGGCCGCCGGATGGCGCCCCCTCCCGCCGCGCCTTGCTTCGGGACGCGCGCGTCGGCAACGCGGGTGACGAATCGAATATCCCCCACCGACTTGACGATGGACCGTGGCGTGATGCCGTGTGCGACGTTGTGAGCGAGCTGTGCTTCGCGACGGCGGTCCATCTCCTTGAGGGCGCGCTCCATCGAGCCGGTGACATGATCGGCGTAGAGAATCGCTCGGCCGCTGAGGTGGCGCGCCGCGCGTCCCACGGTCTGGATCAGCGACCGGTCCGATCGCAGGAAGCCTTCCTGATCGGCATCGAGCACCGCGACGAGCGAGACCTCCGGCCCCGCAGCAGGTTGATCCCCACCAGGACATCGAACTCGCCGAGTCTGAGCCCCCGAATGATCTCGACGCGCTCGATCGCATCGATTTCCGAGTGTAGGTACCGCACGCGCACGCCGTGCTGCTGCAGGTAGTCGGTCAGATCTTCGGCCATGCGCTTGGTCAACGTCGTGACGAGCACCCGCTCGTTCTTCTTCTCCCGCAGGCGGATCTCGCCGAGCAAGTCATCCACCTGCCCCGCCACGGGCCGGATCTCGACGGTGGGATCCACCAGCCCGGTCGGGCGGATGATCTGTTCGACGATGACACCACCTGAGAGCTGCAGCTCGTCCTGACCAGGCGTGGCGGAGACGAAGACCATACGGGGCACGAGTCCCATGAACTCATCGAAACGCAGCGGCCGGTTGTCGAGCGCCGAGGGGAGACGGAACCCATAGTCCACGAGCGTCTGCTTGCGCGAGCGGTCGCCTTCGTACATCGCGCCCAGCTGCGGCAGCGTCTGGTGCGACTCATCGATGATACAGAGATAGTCTTTCGGGAAATAGTCGAGCAGGCAGGCCGGCCGCTCGCCCGGCTGGCGGCCGCTGAACAGCCGCGAGGAATTCTCGATGCCGGCGCAACGCCCGACCTCCATCAGCATGTCGATATCGTAGTGCGTGCGGGACTCGAGGCGCTGGGCTTCGAGGAGCTTGTTCTGAGCCCGCAGCTCCGCCAGGCGCTCGGCCAGCTCGGCGCGAATCCGCCCGCCGGCACGCTCGATCGTGGCGCGCTGCGTGACGAAGTGAGTCGCCGGATAGATTGCCGAGCGATCCATCGGCCGGATGACGTTCCCGGTGAGCGGATCGATCTTCGCGATCCGCTCGATCTCATCACCCCAGAACTCGATGCGCACCGCCTGCTCGTCGTAGGCCGGGAAGACTTCGACCGTATCGCCGCGCACGCGGAATGTGCCGCGCTCGAAGCCGACGTCATTGCGCTGATACTGGACGGCCACGAGGTCGGCGAGCAGGGCGTCCCGGCCCCGCTTTTCTCCCTTCTCGGCCGTCACCAGCAGCTCGCGGTACAGCTCCGGGTCGCCCAGGCCGTAGATGGCCGAGACGCTCGCGACGATGATGACGTCGTCGCGCTCCATCAGGCTCGACGTCGCGCGCAGCCGCAGCCGCTCGATGTCGTCGTTGATGGACGAGTCCTTGGCGATGTACGTGTCGGTCGACGGCACGTACGCTTCGGGCTGGTAGTAGTCGTAGTAGGAGATGAAAAACTCGACGGCGTTGGCCGGGAAGAACGCCTTGAGCTCACCGTAGAGCTGGGCCGCAAGTGTCTTGTTGTGCGACAACACCAGGGTCGGCTTTCCGAAATGGGCGACGACATGCGCCATCGTCATCGTCTTGCCCGATCCGGTGACGCCGAGGAGGGTCTGGTACTTGTCGCCGCGGCGGAGCCCGGCAGTCAGCTCGCCGATGGCGCGTGGCTGATCCCCCGCGGGGGACGGCGCGTTACCCAGCTCAAACGGCATAGGAGGGAAAGCTAACCGACGACGACTTCGGCGGGGCCGCTCGAATCCCGTCGCGCAATCTCGGTCACGCCCTTCACCTTCCGGACGGCCTTCAAGACCTTCTGGAGATGCGTCTGATTCTCGACTTCGACCAGCACCGACCCGAACACGACGCCGTCCTTGGACGCCAGCTCCGCGGTGCGAATGTTGGTGCCGGTGCTGCTGATCGCCTCACAGATGTCGGCATACAGGCCGCGGCGGTCCTCGCCACTGACGGCCAGCCGAACGACGAAGGTTTCGCCCTCGACCTCGCGCCAGTCGATCTCCACCCGACGCTCCTCGTCACCGGAGAGCGTGAGCAGATTGGGGCAGTCGTTGCGGTGGATGGAGATGCCCCGCCCCTGCGTGACATAGCCCACCACGGGGTCACCAGGCACGGGCTGACAGCATTGGGCGTAGCGCACCATCAAACCTTCGACCCCGTGGATCTTGATGCCCCGGCCCAGGCGGAGCCGCTCGATGACGCGTCCGAAGGCGGTCGGCTTGGGTGCCTGCTGGTCTTCCGGCGGCAGGTCCGGATACAGTGCCTTCAGGACTTGCCCGAGCTGGACGTCGCCGCGGCCGATAGACGCTTCTACCTGCTCGGGCGAGCCGAGCGATAGCGCGGACGCCGCCTGCGCGAGCTGTTCCGGTGTCGGCGGATCGAGTCGCCGGCGGCGGACTTCACGCGCGAGGATTTCACGCCCCAGCGTGACGCTCCGTTCCTGCTCTTCCTGCTTGATCCACTGGCGGATCTTCTGGCGTGCCCGGCCGGTCTGGACATGCGCCAGCCAGTCCCGGGATGGCTTCGCCTGCGGGCTGGTGAGCACTTCGATCGTATCGCCATTGCGGAGCGGCCGATGGAGCGGCGAGATCCGGCCGTTCACACGCGCGCCGTTGCAGTGCTGGCCGACTTCCGTGTGCACCATGAACGCGAAGTCGATCGGGGTCGCGCCCTTGGGTAGTCGCTTGACGTCCCCCTTGGGCGTGAAAACAAAGATCTCGTCCTGGTACAAATCGATCTTGAGGAACTCGAGGAACTCTTCCGGACTGTGCGCGTCCTGCTGCAGCTCGATCAACTGCCGGAACCACGAGAGGTGATGATCCAGCTCGTCGGCGGTCTTGCCGTTCTCCTTGTAAAGCCAATGCGCCGCAATGCCGTATTCGGCCGTGCGATGCATGTCGCGCGACCGGATCTGGATCTCGTAGAGCTGACCACCCGGGCCGAAGACGGTCGTATGGAGCGACTGGTACCCGTTGGACTTGGGGCTGGCGATGTAATCCTTGATCCGCTCCTGCAGCGGCGTCCACGTGTGGTGGATGATGCCGAGCACGTGGTAACAATCGGTGATGGTGTTCACCAGCACACGAACCGCGAGGAGGTCATAGATCTCCTCGAACGGCTTGCCGCGCTTCTTCATCTTCTTGAAGACGGACCAGAGGTTCTTGGGCCGGCCGACGATCTCCCAGCCCACGATCCCGGAGCGGCGCAATTCCTCGGACAGCGGTACCCGCATGCGCTCGATGGTGCGGTCCCGCTCCACCCGGCGAGCTTTCACCTGCCGTGCCAACTGCTTGTAATCGTCCGGCTCGAGGTACTTGAACGCGAGGTCCTCGAGCTCCGCCTTCACGCCTGCCATGCCGAAGCGGTGCGCGAGCGGCGCATACAGCTCGCGGGTTTCGAGCGCGATGCGCTTGCGCTTGTCGGGCGGCAACGGATCCAGCGTGCGCATATTGTGCAGCCGGTCGGCGAGCTTGATGATGATGACGCGCGCGTCGCGCGCGACCGACATCAGCAGTTTGCGATAGTTCTCCGCCTGCTCCTCGGCGGTCGAGCGGAAGTTCAGCGTCGAGATCTTGGTGAGGCCGTCCACCAGATCGGCGACCTCGTTTCCGAAGTCGCGACGCAGCATGTCCAGGGTGATATCGGAATCTTCGACGACGTCGTGTAATAAGGCCGCCGCGATCGTCGTGGTATCCATCTGCTGCTCGGCGAGAATGGTCGCGACGGCAACGCTGTGGGATACGAAGTCGTCACCAGAGAGACGCTTCTGCCCCTGGTGGGCCCGCGCGCTGATCTGGTACGCGCGCGACAGCACGTCGAGGTCGAGGCGCTCGTGTTGCGCCGCGACGGCCTTGGCCAGCTCCGGCGCCAGGATGGGCCCTGCGGCCCCCTTGGTGCCCGCCCGCGTACTCGTCACAATCCCCCCCTCCCCTCCTCCGCCCCCAATCACGACGTGGTCATACACCGGTACATCCAACAGGCGCCCCGCGTCGACCAGCTGCCGGGTCACCGCTTGGTCGTCGGCCGAGGGCGTGGGATCGCCGCTCGGATGATTGTGCACCACGATGATCCCGGCTGCCGCCTCCGCTATCGCCGCCCGAAACACTTCGCGCGGGTGCACGAGTGAACTGTTCAGGATGCCGCGCGTAATCGACAGATCCGCCAAGACCTGGCTCTGGCTCCCCAGAGCGAGGACGTGAAACTCCTCGACTGGGAGGTCGCGCAGCCGGACCCCGTAATAGCGCTGGACGTCCCCGGGCCCCCGGATTCGCTCGGGTGGCGGCTCCGTCTCGGTCCCGACGCGTCGCCCCAGCTCGATCGCGGCAGCCAGCCGGGCCGCTTTGGCCCGACCGACACCGGGGATGCGGGCGATTTCGGCCCAGGGGCGGCTGGCGAGCCGGCGTAACGACCCCTCGCCGCGGACCAGCACTTCGCCGGCCACGGCGAGCGCATCCCTACCCCTGGTCCCTGTTCCTAGGAGAATGGCCAACAGCTCTTGCGCCGTCAACGCGCCGGGGCCAACGGCCCAGAAACGCTCGCGGGGACGGTCCTGTTCGAGGTGCTCGGAAAGACGCAGTGGCATCGGGCGAAACTAGTCGCGGGGGTAGCACCTCCGCG
>QHTY01000189.1:0-282 GCA_003220985.1 Gemmatimonadota bacterium | reverse complement strand
CTCCGGGTCGCAGTTGGTCGTCGCCAGGTTGACATCCCGAACCTCGAATGCGCGCCGCAGCGAGGCCAAGGACTCCTCACGCCGGCCGAGCTGGATGTACTCGCGGGCGAAGCCGACCGGCGGAACGTATCCATGCTGCGCGCGCACGCGCAGACGCTCGAGGGACCGGGTGGCCCCGAGTAGGCGCGCCGCGGTGTAGCCGGAGCTGCCCCGGCTACCCTGCACGAGACGCGTGTATGCGGTGTCGCCCCACTGGCGTGCGCCCGTTGCAAGTTCTTTAAT
>QHTY01000299.1 GCA_003220985.1 Gemmatimonadota bacterium | reverse complement strand
TTCAGCGACGTGCTCCGGCTCGCCGAGCAGGTGGCGCCCACGGAAAGCACCGTGCTCATCCAGGGCGAATCGGGCACCGGCAAAGAGGTGATCGCGCGCTACCTCCATGAGCTCTCGGTCCGTGTCGAGGGTCCATTCCTCTCGCTCAACTGCGGCGCGCTCCCGGAAAGCCTGCTCGAGTCGGAGCTGTTCGGGCACGTGAAGGGATCGTTTACCGGTGCGGTGCGTGACAAGCAGGGGCTGTTCGCCGCCGCGCGGGGCGGCACGTTCTTCCTCGACGAGATCGGCGAGATGTCGCCCGCCACGCAGGTGAAGCTGCTCCGCGTGCTCCAGGAACGGGAAGCGATTCCCGTCGGCGGCACCGAAGCGATTCCGGTGGACGTGCGGGTCGTCGCGGCCACCAACCGCGATCTCGAGGACGACATCAAGCGCGGTCGCTTCCGGACCGACCTCTACTACCGCCTCAACGTCATCAACATCCATCTCCCGCCCCTGCGCGATCGGCGCGAGGACATTCCGATCTTCGTGAAGGAATTCCTGAGCCACGTCGCGGCAGAGCGCACCGAAGGAACGAAAGCGCTGTCTCCCGAGGCCGAAGAGGTCATCATGGCGTACGACTGGCCCGGCAACGTGCGGGAGCTCGAGAATGCGCTGGAGCGCGCCGTCACCCTGACGAAGGGCGACGTCATCCCGCGCTCGGCGATCCCCGACCGAATCAGCGAGCGCAAGGCGGAGCCGCTCGTCGCCGAGCGGCCGCACAAGAATCCGTCGCTCGATGTGATCGAGCAGGCCTACATCACCTGGGTGCTGCAGAGCGAAGGGGGCAACAAGACCCGCGCCGCCGAGGTGCTGGGCATCGATCCGTCCACCTTGTACCGGAAACTGAGTCGCTACGACGGCAGCGAGAAAAAGTCCGATTCCGAGCCAACGTCGCCTGCCCCCCAGGCCCCAGGCCCCGGCCCCCGTTCCCCAGGCCAGTGATCCGGTTGGAGTGGGGACGCTGGAGCAACTCTCCGGTGCCGCCCGCTACAACCGCTGGATGTTCGATCGCCTGCGTCGCTGGGTGGGAGGGCGGGTGCTCGAGATCGGGTCCGGCATTGGCAACCTGTCGGCGTTCTTCGCCGACCGCGAACGGCTGGTGCTCACCGACACGCGGCCGGAGTATCTCGAGCGGCTGCGCGCGCGCTTCGCGGGCCACGCCAACGTCGGCGTCGAACGGCTCTACTTGCCCGACGATCATGGGTCGCTCGCCGGAGAGCGCTTCGACACAATCATCTGCCTGAATGTCCTCGAGCACGTGCACGACGACGTCGGCTCGCTGGTGGCGATGCGTGGACTGCTCGCGCGCGGTGGCCGGCTCGTCCTCCTGGTGCCCGCGCTGCCCGCGCTCTATGGCACGATGGACCGGGCGCTGGGCCATCACCGCCGCTACCAGCGCCACGCCCTTGCGGAGCTGCTCCGCACCACGGGCTACACGGTGGCACATGTCGAGTACTTCAACCTCGCGGGCGTGGCCGGGTGGTGGTTCGCCGGGCGAGTCCTGCGCCGCGGCATGATTCCGGCCGGTTCGATCAAGCTGTACGACGCCTTGGTGCCGCTGTTTCGCCTCGAGCGGCTGCTCCCGTGGCGCGTGGGCCAATCGCTCATCGCCATCGGACAAGCGCCGTGATGCGGGAAGAACGCCGGTCACCCAATCTGTTGCTGTCGGTGATCATGCCGGCGTACAACGAAGCCGCCACGGTGGAAGCCGCGCTGCGGCGCGTCCGCACCGTCCCCCTCCGGCTCGAGATCATCGCCGTAAACGACGCCTCGACGGACGGCACGCGCCAAATCCTCGACGCGGCGGCCGAGCAAGGCATCGTCGACCGTGTGATCCACCATGAGAAGAACCGGGGAAAGGGAGCCGCGATCCGCAGTGGCATCGCCGTCGCGAAAGGCGACGTGGTCGTGGTGCAGGACGCCGACCTCGAGTACAACCCGGCGGATCTGCCCGACCTGCTGCTTCCCATCCGGGCCCGCGAGGCTGACGCCGTGTACGGGTCACGCTTTCAGGGGGGCCCGCGTCGCGTGCTCTATTTCTGGCACTTCGTCGGCAACTCCATCCTCACGCTGCTGTCGAACATGTTCACCAATCTCAACCTCACCGACCTCGAGACCTGCTACAAGCTCGTGCGGACCGATCTGATGAAAAAGCTGCCATTGTCGGCCGATCGCTTCGGATTTGAAGTCGAGATCACGGCGCGACTGTCACAGGCACGCGCGCGGATCTGGGAGATGCCCATCTCGTACAGCGGACGCACGTACGCGGAGGGAAAGAAGATCACGTGGCGTGATGGTCTCGCGGCCTTGTTCCACATCCTGCGCTACAACCTCTTCGTCCCGGGCAACGCCCACACTTGGCGCTTACCGGCGCAGTAAAAGCGGGGCTCGTCACCGCGGCGGCAACGCTGGCGGTCGGCATTCTCGCATTGAATCAGGCGCTCGTCGGCGTGTTTTACGACGACGGGCTGTACGCCAGCCTGGCGGCGGCGGTCGCGAGCGGATACGGCTATGTGCATCCCAATCTTCCCGGGATGCCGGGCGGCGTGCATTTCCCGCCCTTCTATCCCGTGGTGCTCGCCCCGTTCTTCGGACTCCTGTCTGTTCCGGCTGCGGCGCTGACGGCGAAAATCCTGAATGCGCTGCTGGCCGCCGCAGCTGCAGGACTCATCTCATGGCATGCCAG
>QHTY01000298.1 GCA_003220985.1 Gemmatimonadota bacterium | reverse complement strand
ACTTCTTTGATCTCGTCGTCGCTCAGGCCGTTTCGGTGCGCGCCGCGAATGTGCAGCGCGAGCTCGTCGAAGCGGCCGAGCGCCACCAGCGCCGTCAAGGTGATGCAGCTGCGGGTGCGCCGGTCGAGGCCGGGCCGCGTCCAGATCTCACCCCACGCATAGCGGGTGATGAAGTCCTGAAACTCCCGTGTCTCTTCGGTCGCCCGCTCCAGCGCCGCGTCGACGTGCTCGTCGCCCAGCACTTCGCGCCGGACCTCCAGACCCCGGTCGTACTCGCTCATAGGTGTGCGAGGAGGACCTCGTTGAACTCCTCGGCGCGCTCGACGTTGACGAGGTGCCGCGCGTCGTCGATCACGCGCAATTCGGCGCCCGGGATCTCTGTCGCAATCGCGCGCAGGCCCTCCGGGGGCGTGGAAGGATCGTCGGCCGCCGCAATCGCGAGCGTCGGCGCTGCGATCGCCGCCAGCGTGCCGCGGGCATCCCAGTCGCGCACCGCTTCGCAGCAACGCGCATAGCCTTCCGGCGGAATCGAGAGCAGCATCTCGCGGTAGCGTCGCACGTCTGCGAAGCCCGGCCTGAACCAGCGCGCCAGCACGACGTCGGCAACGGCCTCGACCCCGTCGCGGCGCACGGTGTCGGCCCGGTCCTGCCAGAACTCCGGCGTCGCGAACCTCGCGGACGTGGAGCAGAGGACGAGCCGGTCGATGCGCTCCGGAGCGTCCAGTGCCAGGCGCATTCCCACCGCTCCCCCGAGCGAGAGCCCGCAGAACGAGACGCGCTCGACGGCGAGCTCGTCGAGCAGTCCGGCGAGCTCGCGGGCGAGCGCGGCCACCGTACGCGTCTCGAGCAACGGCGACCGGCCGTGTCCTGGATGGTCGTACCGCAATACGCGGAAGCGGCGCGTCAACGCGGTTACCTGCGGATCCCACATCTCGAGCGTCGAACCGAGCGACCCCGACAACACGACGATGTCGGCCGCGTCGCCGTCGAAGCGGTGGTACAGGTTCATCCGTCCTCGTAGAAGCGGAGCGCCCGGTCGACGAGCGCGCCGGCGTTGCCGACATAGTCCTCGGGCCGCTGCGCGTCGATTCCGAATGACGCTGCCTCCGAGAGCGTTTCCTCGGCGATGTTCGCCCGCATCCGGTCGGCGTCGATCTCGAGCCCGTCGAGCGCCCCGCGCAACGAGGCGGCGGCGCCACCGGTGTAGGCGAGCGCGTCGCTGAGCGCGCCCCATTCCGCGTGCCAGGCGCCGGCGGCGCGCTCGTGCTCGCCGGCCATCGCCTCCAGCAGGACGCCGGCCGCGCCGCGCGCGCGCCGCGCGGCCGCCCGTGACCCCTCCCGCCTCTGACGAGGAGGACGAGCCGCTCGCGTGAATGGAGGGGGGGAAGGCGGCTGGCACCGCACGGTCACCGGCGTCGTCCGGCGTACCCTCGAGGCGGCCTACGAAGACAACATCCCCTTTCTTGCCGGCGCCCTCTCGTTCGACATTCTGCTCACTGCCATTCCCTTCGTCGGGCTGGTCCTCGCCGTCGTCGGCTATCTCGTTCATCATCAGCTCGCGATTCATTCGTTGGATGTCCATGAGCTGCTGGTGCGCTTTCTCCCCGAGTCCAGCGGCGGGGAAGGCGGCCAATTCGGCTTCATTGAGCGCGCACTGGGCGACCTGGTCGCGCGCCGCGGCCACCTCACGCTGTTCGCCGCGCCCCTGTTCCTGTGGTTCTCGACTCGTATGTTCGGGGGACTGCGTGCGGCCCTGAACGAGGTCTTCGACACCGAGGAGAACCGATCCTGGCCGAGAGCCAAGCTGGTCGATATCGCGATGGTATTCGTCGCGGGGACCTTGTTTCTCGCGATCGCCTTCGCCTCCACGAGCGGCGGCATCGGCTCGCAGCTGGCCTCGCTCGTCTTCAGCACCGCTTTGTTCTATGTGATCTTCAAGTACCTGCCGAGTCGCAGGATCTACTGGCGGACCAGCGTGGTCGCCTCCGTGTTCTGCGCCGTGGCCTTCGAGATCGCCAAGCGGCTGTACGCGCTCTACGTGGCGCGATTCGTCACGTTCGACCACGTGACCTCGGATGCAAATCTGATCGGCTTCCTGTTGTTCATCCTGTGGATCTACTACACGGCCTATGTGTTTCTGCTGGGCGGCGAGGTGGCGGAGACGTACGATCTGATGCGCATGCGGCGCCTGCAACGCGTGCGCCTCGGATGAATCTTCCAGCGATCGATCTTCGCTCCGACACCGTTACCAAGCCGTCGCCCGGCATGCGCCGCGCCATGGCCGAAGCCGAGGTCGGCGATGACGTCCTGGACGGCGATCCCACGACGCGCCGGCTGGAGCAGCGCGTCGCCGAGCTGCTCGGTACCGAAGATGCGTTGTTCTTCCCGTCGGGCACGCAGGCGAACCAGACGGGTGTCGCGCTCGTCACCGAGCCGGGCACCGAGCTCCTGCTCGAAGCGGACGCCCATCTGATCCACTATGAGCTCGCCGGTGTGGCCGCGCTCGCCGGCGTGCAGATCCGGCCGGTCCTGACGGCGGATGGCCTGCTCACGCCTGAGCGCGTCCGCGCGGCCATGCGCGCGCCGTCACCCGATGTGCCGCGGGCCACGGCGCTGGCGATTGAAAACACGCATAATGCGGCCGGTGGGCGCGTGCTCGGAGTGAGTCCATGGGACGCCCTCGTGCGCACGGCGCGCGAGGCCCGGCTCCGAGTGCATCTCGACGGCGCGCGGCTCTGGAACGCCGCCGTCGCAGCGGGCGTACCGCCGGCCCAGCTCGCGCAAGGCGCGGACACCGTGATCGTGAGCCTCTCGAAGGGGCTGGGCTGTCCGGTGGGATCGTGCCTGGGCGTCAACAAGGAGCAGCGCGCCCGCGCGTGGGAAGTCCGCAGACGCCTCGGCGGTGGCATGCGACAGTCGGGCATTCTCGCTGCAGCGGGACTGTATGCGCTCGATCATAACCTCTCGCGCATCGGCGAAGACCACGCGAACGCGACGCGCTTTGCGGAGATGCTGTCCGACAGTCAGACCGTCCGACCGTCCGAACCGCAGACCAACATCGTCATGGTCGA
>QHTY01000297.1:1884-4987 GCA_003220985.1 Gemmatimonadota bacterium | reverse complement strand
CTGGGCATCTCGACTTCACGCCGATGCTGTTCGGCGAGCGCCGGCGCGAGACGTCGTGGCCCCACCAGATCGCCACCGCGGCCATCTTCACGGCGCCGCTGCTCGTCTACGGCGCCCACCCCCAGAGCATCCTGGACAATCCCGCGGTGGACCTGATCAAGAGCATCCCCAGCGTATGGGACGAGACGCTGGTCCTGCCGTTCAGCGAGATCGGCGAGGTCGCGGCGTTTGCGCGGCGCGCGGGCCGGACGTGGTTCCTAGCGATCGCCAACGGGCCGGCGGCCCGCTCGCTCGACGTGCCGCTCGCGTTCCTCGACGGCGGATCGCACGACGCGCTGCTGGTACGAGATCAAATGGACGAGCCCGCCGCCGCGCGCGTCGAGCGAGCCACCGTGCGGCCGGCCGACTCGCTCCGGATCGATCTCCGGCCAGGCGGCGGATTCGTCGGGCGGTTCTCATGAGGCTTCGGCTGCTGCTCCACATCCTGGAATGGAAATGGAGGGTGACCATGAAAGCGCTGCTGGTACTCATCTGGATGGCGGTGGTGGTGGCGTCTGCCCTCCAAGCTCAGGAGCAGCCTGTGAGCGGAACTGTCACGAGCTCCGTCAGCGGACAGCCCCTGCCCATCGTGAAGGTCAGAGTCAAAGGCACAAACCAAGAGACCACGGCCGATGCCGCCGGACGATACACGCTCACCGTATCGTCGCTCAGCGACACGTTGGTCTTCTCGCTCATCGGCTACAAAGCACAGGAGGTGGCGATTGACGGCCGGACCGAGGTCGACGTGCAGCTCGAGGTGCTCCCGGTCGAGATCGAAGCCATGGTGGTCACGGGGTACCGCGTGCAGGACCGCCGCACCGTGACGGGCTCTGTGTCGTCGGTGGGCAGCCAGGAGTTCGCCGATCAGCCGGCCGACAACCTCTCCAATGCGCTGGCCGGGCGGCTCGCCGGGGCCACGGTGATCCAGAACGCGGGGACTCCGGGGCGCGAGTCGAGCATCCGCATCCGCGCCGTCGGCACCCTGAACAACGCAGATCCCCTGTACGTCATCGACGGCATCGTCAGCGACAAGTTCACCTTCGACGGTCTGAGCTCCGACGAGGTCGATAACATCTCGATCCTGAAGGACGGCGCGGCGGCCTCCCTCTACGGCTCGCGCGCCGCCAACGGCGTCGTCCTCGTGACGACCAAGCGCGGGAGCGTAGGCGCGGCGCAGTTCACCTACACCAACAACGTCGGCTTACAAGAGCCGACCCGGATCCCGTCGCCGCTCAACGCGCTGCAACAAGCGGAAGCCATCAATTGGGCCCTACGCTACAGCAACATCCCCACCACCGACGCACGCTACTACGCGCAGGACGAGCTGGACTACTACACGACGCATAACTGGGACTGGATCAAGGAGATGTGGCGCGACCCGGTCGATGCGCAGCACTCCCTGACCATCGCCGGCGGCACCGACGGGGTGCGCTACTTCCTCAGCGGCTCGCTCCTCAACGCGACGGGATCCTTCGACAATCTGAGCTTCAAGCGGGTGACCACACGCGCGAATCTCGACGTCGATCTGACGCCGCGCCTCAAGGCCTCCGTGGACTTCAGCAATGCCGGTCGCAACCGGGATGGGCCCAACTGGGCAATCAGCGACTGGGGTCAGGAAGATCTGTACAAGGCACTGGCCTTGAGAACGCGCATGATCCCCCCGTACGTCGGCGGCCAGCCCGTGGGGAATTGGGTCGAGTGGCACCCCGGCCAGGTGATCGCGGATTCGGCGGGTTACAACAAGATGAACTGGTCGGACTACAACGCTACCCTTCGCATGACGTACCAGGTGCCGTTCGTCAATGGACTGTCCGCGAACCTGGCCTACCACAAGGGATTCGTCGAGACCTACCAAAAGCGGTTCGGCACGCCGTACGACATGGCGCTCTTCAATACCCTCGGGACGCACAACCATATCCTCGGCGACCAGGTCGTCGGCACCAAGGTGCGGAACGATGGGGAGTTTCTGTACAACAACAACGGCCGCGGCAACTACTACCAGCTGAACGGCCAGGTCAACTTTGTTCGCGCGTTCGGCGACCATCATGTGGACGCCTTCCTGGTCTACGAGCAGGCGGAAAGCGACACCGGCTGGTTCTCGGGCCAGCGCACCGGCTTCATCTCTCCGGTCATCGACCAATTCATCGGCGGGAGCCCGGTGGGGGCACAAGCGGACGGCCGCCAGCGGCAGGACGCCCGCATCTCCTACGTTGGGTCCGTCGGTTATGACTACGCGCGCAAGTACTTCCTCCAGACCTCGTTCCGCTACGACGGGTCGGTCATCTTCGCGCCGGAATACCGCTGGGGTCTCTTTCCTTCCATCTCCGCGGGCTGGCGGCTCACCGAAGAGCCATTCTTCAAGGAAAGGGTCCCATTCTTCAATGAGCTGAAGCTGCGGGGCTCGGTGGGCCTCGTGGGGAACGACGCCGTGGGTCGGTTCCAGTGGCTGCCGAAGTACGAGATCGACGACGGCGCCGTGTTCGACAGCATCACCGTCGGGCTCGCTCCGGGGACACTCGCGAACCGCGCCATCACGTGGGAGAAATCACGGTCTTACAACGTGGGTATGGACTCGCGGTTCTGGGACAACCGCATGAGCCTGACGGTGGACGTGTTCTTCCGCAATACGTATGACATCCTCGGCTCGCGAGAGGACGCGGTGCCAAGCACGTTCGGCGCTAGCCTCCCGGACGAGAATTATGCGAAGATCAACTCGCACGGCTTCGAGATCGAGCTGGGATACGACGGCACCACCGGCGATGCGGGCAATTCCCTCAGGTACTACGCGCACGGCAACTTCGGGTACGCCACGAACAAGATCGTGCGCCTGGATGAGGCCGCCAATCTCCCGGCGTATCAACGGCGCCTCGGTCGGACCACGGCGCCGGCGAGCGCCTGCTATGGCTACATCTACACCGGCATGCTTCGCACGCAGGCGGACATCGATGCGCTCCCTCCCGGCTACACGATCCTCGGCGTTCCCCCGCAGCTCGGCATGCTGAACTACAAGGATATCCGCGGAACGGGCGGCCAGGATTCACTGCCGGATGGAAAGATCACGTCC
>QHTY01000297.1:0-1578 GCA_003220985.1 Gemmatimonadota bacterium | reverse complement strand
GACCGTGTCGTATCTCCTGCCGGGGACGATCACGAACGCGCTCGGTGTGAGTAGCGCCACGCTCCACTTCACCGGGACGAATCTGTTCATCCTGAACGATCACATAGGCGACTGGGGCTACGACCCCGAGATGAGCAACATCCGGGCGTATCCCCTCATGCGGACGTTCGCCGTGGGCGTGGACGTCGCGCTCAGAAGGAGGGTCCAATGACCGCCTCCAGAGCAATGGCGGCAAGTGTCGCCCTGTTGAGCCTGGCGCTCTGCGCGTGCGACTCGATCCTCGACCTCAAGGACGTGGAGTCGATCGATGAAACGGACGTCTGGAACGACGCCGCGTTGGCGGCGGCCTACGTCAACAAGATCTACGACGATAATCTCCCCGGCTGGTCGACCGGGGATGCGGGCGTCTCGGATGAGTCTCCCGGCGGTGAGTCGTACATGTATGGTCAACTCACCGAGAATTCCGTCAACTATTGGTGTATCCGGTCATCGAGCTGCGCCAACCCACCCTATGACCGAATCAGGCGGATCAACATCCTGTTGACTGAAATCGATCGGGGTACGATTGACACGGTCGTCACAAAGCGGATGAAGGGTGAAGGCTACTTCTTCAGGGCCTGGGACTACTGGGAGTTGGTCAAGCGCTACGGCGGCGTGCCTTTGATCCTCAGGCCCGAGGCGCTGACGGACTCACTGTTCGTGACGCGAGACTCGACGTCGAAGGTCATGCGCCAGATCCTGGCGGATCTGGACAGCGCTATCGCTCTGCTTCCGGTCATTCGTGCCACGTCGGGGGGGAATGACGGCCACCTGCACAAGGGAACGGCCATGGCGCTCAAGGGCCGGATCTTGTTGTACTACGCCAGTCCCCAGTTCAACCGGACCGGTGATCTGACGCGGTGGCAAAACGCGTACGACGCCAATCGCGCGGCGCGCGACTCGCTCGTGAGCTGGGGCTTCGGCCTGTATCCGGACTTCGCGGGGCTGTGGTTCGTGGACATGAACAAGGAAGCGATCTTCGTGCGTCGCTATCAGTTTCCGTTCAGCACGCACACGTGGGCGGCGGCGACGCGGCCGCTGTCCGAGTCCCAGGGGTCGAGCGGTGCCAATCGGCCGACGTGGGAGATGGTCCAAGCGTTTCCGATGCGGAGCGGGCGGCCGATCACCGACTCCAGCGCCGGGTACGACACGCTGTACTTCTGGAAGAACCGCGATCCCCGCTTCTACGCCACGATCGCCTACAACGGCGCGCTGTGGGAGCTCTCCGGGAAGAAGGGCCGGCGGCAGTGGACGTACAACGGCGCTGAGTCGAACAATCCCACGCCGTCGGGCTTCTACACGCGCAAGGCGGTAGATCCAGCGGTGAGTGCGTTCGACGCGTCGCGGGGTGTGACGCAGTGGATCGAGATCCGCTTCGCCGAGGTGCTCTTGAATCTGGCAGAAGCGGCGAACACGATCCGCAATAAGCCGGAGGCGTACGATCAGCTCATCGCGCTCCGGACGCGAGCGGCGATCGATCCCGGCGCCGGTCTCTACGGGCTCGATCCCGGGATGAGCGGGGCGCAGATGCAGGCCGCG
>QHTY01000296.1 GCA_003220985.1 Gemmatimonadota bacterium | reverse complement strand
CTGCCCGGATGCGCTGATCCTCTGTCACCAGGTGACGCGCGATTACATCGGCGATTATCACGGCCGCGAGCCGTGGGTGAGAATCCCCTCGTATTCAGAGCTCATCGAGATCCACGAGCGGGCGGCGCAGCCCGTTCATCCGACCAAGGTCATCGGTATCAGCCTCAACACCTACGACATGGATGAAAACGCGGCCCGGGAAGCCGTGGCCAAGGCTGCCGAGGAAACCGGACTGCCGGCTACGGATCCAGTGCGGTTTGATGCCGATGTGCTCGTAGACGCGATCATCGGAGCGCGCGCAACGATTTGATTCGGGTGGCGGCGAATTGGTACCGCTCGCCGCTGCCTCCTCGCCTAATGTGCCGCCATGCGATTCCTGCATTGCGTGCACGCCGAATTTCTGCTCGTTCTGCCGCGATTCACGCGCACGCGCCTCGGGGTATCCTTGCTGGCCCTCGGCGGCGTGCTGGTCTGGCTCAGCGCGCATGGCCTCGATCCGCTCACGGCAACGCTCCAGGCTGGCGCGTTGGGAGCGATCATCGGTGCGGCTGCGATCGTGGGACGTGAGGGCGACCTGGCTGCCCTTGCCACTGCGCTCACGCATCCGACAACCGCCCTCGGCGTCGCCACCGGACGGTGGCTTGCGGTCCTGCTGCCGCTCGCCCCGCTCACGATCGCCTGCACGGCGGCGACGGGGGGGCACGCCGGCATGATTGCGGCGGGACTTGCCTCCGCCGCTGCCGTCGGCGGTTGCGCTGTGTTTGTCGTGTTGGTTCTCGGTAACGGCGGTGCGCTCGCGCTCTTCCTCTTTATGGCGGTCGCCGGCACGGTGGCGCCCGAGCGCCTGGTCGATCTCGCTCGCCCGGGCGTAATACGTCTCACAGCCGCGAGCGCACTCGAGCTCGGTCCAGCACTGTGGCACTATCGAGACATCGCCGGGGGCGACGTCCCCGCCGCTCTCCACGCGCTCGCCTGGGCAGGCCTTGGCGTCCTGTGCGCCAGCGCTTCGATCGCGCGGCGCGGTGTGCACTGATGAGGGATTTCGCACTGACGCTGAGCGATGTCTCGGGGCAGGGCCTCGGCCCGCTTTCGTTCGCGCTGGTACCCGGGGAGATCGCGGGTCTGGTTGGTGCGACCGGTGCCGGTAAGACAACGCTCCTGCGCGTCGTCGCGGGCTTTCTCCGGCCGCTCACCGGAGCCATCCGGGTGTGGGGGTTGCCCGTAACGCATCCCGCCGCACGCCGGCTCGTGGGCTTCGCACGAGATACCGCCCTGTTTCCGCCGTCGTTGACGGTCCGGGAAGTCTTGATGTACTACGCGCGCCTCCATTGCGCGATGAGTTCGGACCGTGCGCCCTTCGGTCTGGTGCGTGAAGCGCTGGAAATCGCCGGCTTGGCCCCATCCGCCGACCTCTGCATCGAGATGTTGGGTCAGGCGGACCTGCATCGGCTGAACCTCGCGCAGGCGGCCCTGGGCGGACGCCGCATCTTGTTGCTCGATGAGATGCTGTCAGGGCTGGACGCGTGTGCACGCCGTGACCTACGCGGTCGTATCGCGGCGCTGGCCGCGAGCGGGGTGGCGGTGCTGATCACCTCGCGCGATCCGACGGCGCTCGAGCGCCTGGCCGCCCGCGTGCTGGTGTTGCGCGGCGGCCGCATCGTGCGCGCCGGTCCGCTGGCGGCATTGTTGGGCGAACGGGTGCTCGAGGTGATTCTGGACGCCCCGCCGCCCGAGCCACCGCCTGGATTTCGAGTCACTGCAGCCGGCATCGAGGCACCACTGGCCGGAAGGACGGTGGAAGCGGCATTGGCGCTGTGTCACGCGCACCGCCTGCCTGTGCGGGCGTCACGCGTGCGCGTGAAATCTCTCGAGGAGGTCGTGCTGGAAACCCACGACACCCACTAGTACGTTTCGCCGTCAATGACGGCGCCCGCTCCCTCCAAGCTTTCGCTGTTCAATACGCTGACCCGTCGCGTCGAGCCGCTCGCGCCGCTCGCGCCGCCGCGCGTCACGCTGTACACCTGCGGTCCCACCGTCTGGAATTACGCCCACATCGGCAATTTCCGCACGTTTCTGTTCGAGGATTTGTTGCGGCGCTGGCTGGAGCGGTCGGGCTACGATGTGTTTCACATCATGAACCTCACCGACGTGGACGACCGCACCATCAAGGCCGCGCGCCAGGCGGGAAAGCAGCTCACGGACCACACCGCGCCGTTCACGAAGGCATTCTTCGAGGACCGCGACTATCTGCGCATCAAGCCGGCGCACGTCTACACGCCCGCCACGGAATACATGCCGCAAATGATCGCCCTGGTCTCGAAGCTGATCGAACGCGGCGTTGCGTATAAAGGAGAGGACGGCTCCGTCTACTTCGCGATCAACAAGTTCCCGACGTACGGCCGCCTGTCACAGCTCGACAAGCGTGAGATCAAAGTCGGCGCGCGCGTCGCGAGTGACGAATACGCGAAGGGCGACCCGAGCGACTTTGCATTGTGGAAGAAGGCGGACGCCGAAGCTGAAGCGGTGGGTGCTGTCTGGGATGCCCCATTTGGGCGCGGGCGCCCGGGCTGGCACCTCGAATGCTCGGCGATGTCGCTCGACGAGATCCGGAAGTGCTGCGGCGTTCAGACGCTCGATATCCACGCCGGCGGCATCGATCTCATTTTCCCGCATCACGAAAACGAGATCGCGCAGTCGGAGGGTGCGACGGGCCAGCAGTTCTCGCGCCATTGGGTGCACGGCGAGTTCTTGAATGTGCGCGGCACCAAGATGTCGAAACGCCACGGAAATTTTCTCACCGCTCGAGACTTGCGAGAGCAAGGCGTGGATGCCGCCGCCGTTCGCTTGCTCTTCTTCCAGACGCATTATCGGCAACCCGTCGACTTCACCGATGACGCACTCGAGGCGGCGAAAGAGGGCGTCCGGCGACTCGGCGAGTTTCACGCACGTCTGACGGAAAACGGGAAACGAGAAACCGGAAACGGGCCACTGGGTGAGTTGAGTCGAAAATTGGAAAACGACACTGCTGCCGCGCTCAACGACGATCTCAATGCGCCGCGGGCGGTCGCGGCGCTCTTCGATTTCGTGCGGGCCGCCAATCGCGAGCTCGATCGTCCTCAGCGGACAGGGGGCGCGGCAGCGGCCCTTGGCGCGTTCGAGCGCGTTGCGGGCGCCCTGTTCGACATCCTGCCCACGGAGCGGGCCGCGGATCCGGCGCTCGAGCGCTGGGTCGCAGAACGCATCGCAGCCCGGGCGCAGGCTCGTAAGTCCAAGGATTTCAAGGCCGCGCGCCAGGCGGGAAAGCAGCTCACGGACCACACCGCGCCGTTCACGAAGGCATTCTTCGAGGACCGCGACTATCTGCGCATCAAGCCGGCGCACGTCTACACGCCCGCCACGGAATACATGCCGCAAATGATCGCCCGCCGAGCTCCAGGCGCGCGGGGTCGAGATTGAAGACACGCCGACCGGGACCAAGTGGCGAGTCGGCTGACGCGACCTAAGTCGTTCGAGGTCCTACCCTTGCCATAGTCGCATGCCCCGTCTAAGATACGAGTCTGTAGGATTTGAGCCTTGACCAGCTGACGTAGCTCAATGGTAGAGCAGCTGATTTGTAATCAGCAGGTTAAGGGTTCGAGTCCCTTCGTCAGCTCACTGCCGAAGCACGAAGATTCGAGGAACCAACAAACCCCGCGGGCGGAGACACGCGGGGTCTGTTGTCAGGGGAAGTCTCGCGGGGCGAGGGCGGGGGGCACGGTGGGGTGCCCGAGCGGCCAAAGGGAGCAGACTGTAAATCTGCCGCGCTTAGCGCTACGAAGGTTCGAATCCTTCCCCCACCACTTTGTGGCGCGCGGGCGTAGCTCAGTTGGTAGAGCATCAGCCTTCCAAGCTGAGGGTCACGGGTTCGAGCCCCGTCGCCCGCTCCTTGTCCTGAGGGCCGCAAAGGCTCGCGTAGCTCAGTCGGTAGAGCGCGTCCTTGGTAAGGACGAGGTCACCGGTTCAATCCCGGTCGCGAGCTCTGGGAACGACGAATTGTTTAAGAAGCGAACACTCACTAAGGAATACGAGAGCAATGGCAAAAGCCAAATTTGAACGGACCAAGCCCCACGTGAACGTTGGGACGATCGGTCACGTGGACCACGGCAAGACGACGCTGACCGCGGCGCTGACGAAGGTCTCGGCCGACAAAGGGCTGGGGACCTACGTGAGCTACGATCAGGTGGCGAAGGCGAGCGAGAGCCAGGGCCGGCGCGATGCGACGAAGATCTTGACGATCGCGACGAGCCATGTGGATGCCCGGGGCACGCCGACTATGTGAAGAACATGATCACGGGCGCCGCGCAGATGGACGGGGCGATCCTCGTCGTCAGCGCCGTCGATGGCCCGATGCCGCAGACGCGCGAGCACATCCTGCTCGCGCGGCAGGTGAACGTGCCGGCGATCGTGGTCTTCTTGAACAAGTGTGACCTGGTCGATGACCCCGAGCTGCTCGACCTCGTCGAGCTCGAGGTGCGGGAGCTGCTGTCCAAATACCAGTTCCCGGGCGATGACACGCCGGTCATTCGCGGGGCGGCGCTCAAGGCGATCGACGGCGACAAGCAGTGGGCGGGGAAGATCGAGGAGCTGCTCACGGCTCTGGATAAGAGCATTCCGGTGCCGAAGCGCGAAGTCGACAAGCCGTTCCTGATGCCGGTCGAAGACGTCTTCTCGATCACGGGTCGCGGCACCGTCGCGACCGGAAGAATCGATCGCGGCAAGATCAAGGTCGGCGAGGAAGTCGAGATGGTGGGCTTCGGGACCGACAAGAAGACGGTCGTGACGGGCGTCGAGATGTTCCGCAAACTGCTGGACGATGGCCAGGCCGGCGACAATGTCGGCTTGCTGCTGCGCGGCATTGAGAAGGACCAGATCGAGCGCGGGATGGTGTTGGCCAAGCCCGGGTCGATCAAGCCGCACACGCAGTTCGAGGCAGAAGTCTACGTCCTGACCAAGGAAGAGGGTGGCCGGCATACGCCGTTCTTCAAGGGGTATCGGCCGCAGTTCTACTTCCGGACGACGGACGTGACGGGCTCCGTGGAACTGCCGGCCGGCGTCGAGATGGTGATGCCGGGCGACAACACGAAGATGACGATCGAGCTGATCACGCCGATCGCGATGGAAGAGCAGCTGCGCTTTGCTATCCGTGAGGGTGGACGCACGGTTGGCGCA
>QHTY01000295.1:7811-8171 GCA_003220985.1 Gemmatimonadota bacterium | reverse complement strand
TGCAGCAGCATCCGATGAAGGTCGGCAATCTCGATATCGTTCTCAAAAATCTGCCGAGCTTCCAGTTCCCTACCTCGATTCCGGCGTCGCCTCCGGCCCAGCGAGTCGCTCCCAAGCCGGCGCGCGTGCCGACGCCGCCAGTGCCGAGCTGGATGAAAAAGAGCGGTTATCGTGGTCATTCGGATGACTGAGGATCATCGGCGTTGTATCACAGAACGACGGGCCTAGGCGCCTTGTGGACTCCATGGGTACTCCATCCGTCGGGCGGTCCACGCGGCGATCGCATGCCCACACACACGCGCAACCAGATGAAGGCTCATATCTATACCAGCCGAAACTCCCGCCGACGTGACGATGTGC
>QHTY01000295.1:5013-7597 GCA_003220985.1 Gemmatimonadota bacterium | reverse complement strand
GGGCCACCGGGGAGAATGAGAATGTCCAGCGGCTCGTGGGTTTCGATCGTCGCCTGTGGAGTGATCTGGAGACCCCCCCGACATCGCAATGTCTTCAGCTCCTCGGCTACAACGATCACGTTGAACAGCCGAGCTGCGTCGTCGTGCTGGTCGACCGGGCGCACCGAGTCGAAGACTTGGAATGGGCCACACAGGTCCAATACTTCGACATCGTCGAAGGCGAGAATGCCGACGGATTCTAGTCCCACAGACCGGCGATCACGGTCGTGCATCGGCTAAGGAATGCTTCGTCTTCAGCGCTGAACGCGTTGACCCGGTCGCTTTCAACGTCAATCGTTCCGAGTACCTGACCTGTAGGCGAAAGCACGGGAAAGATCGCCTCAGCAAGTGTCGAGCCGAACGTGGTCAGGTATCTCGAATCGTTACGCACATCCTGCACCACGATCGGCGCACAAGCGGTTACCGCCGCCCCATTCAGGCCCTGGTTGACTGGAAATGTGGGATGGCTCGGCGCTTTTAAGCCCGTCCAGGCAATGGCAGCTATTAAGGAAGGACCAACATCGTACAGGCCCACCCACCGGTGGTCACCAACGACACGGATGAGCTCGGCAATCGCGGCAGCGCGTGCTCTACGATCACCTTCCGAGTAGGCAATCTCCCGGATGCGGTTGATCGTTTCGTCGGCATTCGACCTCATGCTCCGAGCCGCGCTGGCCGTCGTCCCGCGCGAACATCTTCGAGCGCCTCTGCCAGGCGCCGTACACCCGCACGTATTTGGTTCGGCTCGAAGGCTCCGAAGCTTAGCATCAGGCCTGACCTGGCAAGCCGTCTTACGGCGAACGCGGAAATCGGTGTGACTTCAACGTCGTGGGCTGCGGCAGCCCGTGTCACAGCCCGCTCATCCAGATCCGGTGCCAGCCAACCAACGCACTGCAGCCCGGCTCGAGCCGGTGTGAGCTCGAGCAGTCCTGAGAGGCAACGCTCCGCCTCTGCCACGAGGGTCTGTTGGCGCTCCTCGTAGAGACTCCGCATGCGGCGCAAATGGCGCTCGAAATAGCCCCCGGCGATGAATTCCGTCAACACTGCCTGCTCGAACAGCGGACTGTGTATGTCAAGGACCGATCGCGCAGCCGTAAACGGACCTACCAATTCAACCGGCACCACGGCGTAGCCGAGCCGCAGTGATGGAAAGAGTGTCTTGCTGAATGTGCCGAGGTAAATCACTCGGCCGTCGTGATCCAACCCTTGGAGTGCCGCTATCGGTCGGCTGGAATAACGAAACTCGCTATCGTAGTCGTCCTCCAACACCCATGCCCGCATGCGTCGCGCGAGGCGCAGCAGCTCCAGTCGACGTGCCAGCGTCATCGTCACACCAAGCGGGTACTGATGCGACGGAGCCACGGCCACAAGACGGGCCGCCGCCCGCGTTTCAGCGAACCGTACGTCGAAGCCTTCAAGGTCTACCGGGATCGGGACAAGCCTTGCGCCCGCGGCTTGTAACGCGCTTCGCGTTCCCGGATACGCAGGGTCCTCAATCCACACCCGGTCGCCTGGATCGAGCAGAACTTGTGAGGCAACAAACAATCCTTGCTGCGAGCCTGATGTCACGATTACCTGTTCTTCGGTGCACCGCACACCGCGTGAGACGGCGAGGTACTCTGCTATCGCTTTGCGCAACGGTCGGTATCCGCCTAGTTCGCCGTAGCCGAGAAGACTCCGACCGATCCGCCGTCCCGTGCGCGCGGCTAGACGCGACCACAGCTCCAAAGGCACGTGATCCAGCGCCGGCCATCCGGGCCGGAACGGTCTGAGCGTTGTAAAGCCGGCGGTCACTCGCGCGCCTGCGAGCGTTGCGCCACGCCGGGAAATGCGCGGACGGAAGCGCGCCACAGGGGGCACAAGACCAGCGGTCACCTTCCGCAAGTCTTCGGGAAGCGTGCGCGCGACTGTTGTCCCTGCACCAACCCGCGCCTCGGCATACCCCTCGGCGATAAGCTGACCGAACGCCGCAGCCACCGTGTTGCGAGACAGGGCCAGGTCTTCCGCCAAGGATCGCGTTGAGGGAAGCCTACGCCCCGGGCGCAGTCGACCGGCAAGGATCGCGGTCCGCAGACCGTCGTAGAGCTGACGCTGCAATGTGAGCGACGACTGCGGATCAAGCGACAGCGTGACCGGCACGCCAGCGGCTTTCTTGGTCATTTAAAATGGCACCATCGATCTGTCGAAAATGTCACATGCCATAAGGCCATTAGAGCGATTAGACAACCTCGCATGGAGGGCGCCTCCAAGCAACAGCACACTCAACTTCGCCGCCATCCTGAACGGTCCGTGCCCGACGAGGCGTCGGCCATTCTACTGGCCGGCCTAGTCGCGCACGTGAGCTTCGTGGCGGACGATCAGCCATTCGTGATCCCGATGGCCTATCAGTACGATCCAGCCTCCCCACGAACGCTCTATCTGCACGGCGCTCATGCCAGTCGGCTATTGCGGCACGTCGCGAGTGGCGCGCCCGTCGCGGTAGCGGTGACTCTCGTAGACGGGCTCGTGTACTCGCGCACGGCGCTGTACCACTCGGTGAACTACC
>QHTY01000295.1:0-4818 GCA_003220985.1 Gemmatimonadota bacterium | reverse complement strand
GGGTCCGCGGGACAACGAGCTTGATTACGCAGGGACAGCGGGTGTGGTGCAGATGTCCACGATGCGTTTGGACATTGGGCGCGCACGGCTCAAGGATGCACCGGCTGTCGCGTGGGTGCTAAAAACCGCGTTTGCGCAGTACGAGGCGCTGTACACGGCTGAGGCGTTAGCGGCAACGGCGCCACCCAGCGATGTTATCGAGCAACGCATTCGCGAAGGACCGGTCTGGATCGCGGAGCGCGATGGCTCGTGCATTGGAACGGTCTCAGCCGTTCGGCGAGACGACAGACTCTACATCCGCGGCATGGCCACGATTCCCGCTGCGCGCGGTCTGGGAATTGGGCGAGCGCTGCTCGAGCACGTGGAGGCTTACGCACGCATGTCCGACTTCTCTCAGCTGGAGCTGCGCACGACTCCGTTTCTCACCGATGCGATATCACTCTACGAGCGCGCAGGATTCTCGCGCACGCATGATGGCCCAACAGATCATTTCGGAACGCCCACGTTTACGATGACAAAACCTCTGGAGGCCTAAGCTATGGCCACGACGAAAGCGCAGTTCTCGCTCGTAACCGAAACCGCTGCGGCCGATGCCCCGATCGCACGCCAGCATTTTTTGTCGAAGCTCGCGTTCGAAACCGATCCGGCGGACGTCCATTTCGACATGGAGCGCGGCGCTGACGGTTTCGTCGTGGTGGACGTTCGGTCCGCGGAGGCGTTTGCGCGCCGGCACATTCCCGGCGCGATCAATCTGCCGAGTCGCTCGATCAACGCTGAGACCGTTGCTGTGCTGCCCAAGGACAAAGTGATCGTGACCCACTGCTGGGGGCCTGGCTGTAACGGCTCCACCAAGGCCGCCGCTCGGCTCAGCGCGCTAGGGTTCAAAGTGAAGGAGCTCATCGGAGGAATCGAGTACTGGCAGAAGGAGGGGTATCCCGTCGAGGGCACACAGTCGCCACAGGAAGCGCTATATGGGTGAGCCGGCGTTGTGCAGCGCCGAACTCTCAAGGTCGTCCGAATGACTGTTCCGAATCTGCAGATCGTTGAAGCCGACTCACCGGAGCGCATTGCATTCGCTCGGGCCCTCATTAATGAGTACATCGCATCGCTGGGCGTCGATCTCAGTTTCCAGCACGTGTCACGCGAACTCGCCGAACTTGAGCAACGTTACGCGCCACCTCGCGGCTGCCTCCTAGTCGCGTTGAACGGCGCACACCCTGTGGGATGCGTGGCCGTGCATCCCTTGGACGCCGTAGCATGTGAGATGAAACGGCTGTACGTGCGACCAGAAATTCGGGGGACGGGTCTAGGTCGGCGGCTGGCCGAGCGCGCGATAGCCTTTGCGCGACGCTCGGGCTACAGTGCGATGCGGCTGGATACCATGCCGTCCATGGTTGTGGCACGTCAGCTCTACGCGGGTTTGGGTTTTCAAGAGATCCCGCCATATCGCTCGAACGCAACTGTTTGCACCAAATTCTTGGAGCTCCAGCTCCAGACGTGAGCGCTAGTACATCGCCGTCTTTGGCAACGGACCACTGGCGCCGCGACACGCCCGGCTGCGAGGGCGTCATTCATTTGAATAATGCCGGTGCTGCACTCATGCCCAAGCCGGTGATCGATGCGCTGACGACTTATGTGCTGCGAGAAGCGCAGATCGGAGGATACGAAGCCGCGGACGAGGCGGCGATGCGAGTGCGCGAGACCTACGAACTTGTGGGTCGTCTCGTCGGGGCACCTGACCGCAATATCGCGCTCGTGGAAAACGCTACCGTCGCGTTCGCCCAGGCATTGTCCGCGTTCGACTTTCGCCCGGGAGATCTAATCGTCACGACGCGCGCGGACTACCCTTCGAATCAGCTGATGTATCTGTCATTGGCGCGTCGCCTAGGCGTCGAGATCGTACGAGCGGAAGACTTGCCGGAAGGAGGCACGGACCCCGACAGCGTGCGCCGGTTGGCGCGCGACCCGCACACCCGTCTGGTGGCCCTGAGCTGGGTTCCGACCAACTCGGGACTCGTGCAGGACGCACGTGCAGTGGGAGAAGTCTGCGCCCAATTGGGCGTGCCATATCTCGTCGACGCATGCCAGACCGTCGGACAAATGGCTGTAGACGTGAATGACCTCCGCTGTGACTACCTTGCGTCCACGGCTCGAAAGTTCCTGCGGGGACCGCGTGGCATTGGATTCCTGTACGTGTCGGACCGGATGCTCGAGCGGGGAGCTTTTCCATTATACGTGGACATGCGTGGAGCCGACTGGACAGATCCGGACTCATTCCGGTTAGCGGACGGCGCACGCCGCTTCGAAAACTGGGAGTTCGCCTACGCTCTCGTGTTGGGACTGGCAGAGGCGGCGCGCTACGCGCTTTCGGTGGGGAGCGCAGGCGGGCAACGTGCGTGGACGCTGGCCGCCGAACTACGCCAATCCCTGGAAAGGCTTCCCGGGGTTCGCGTACTCGACCGGGGTCGGGAGCGCTGCGCGATCGTCACGATTGACGTGCGAGAACACGACGCCGCCGATCTAAAGCTCCGTCTTCGCGCGCGAGGCGTGAACACAAGCTCATCCGATCGCGAGGATGGCGTGCTCGATATGGATCAGAAGAGTGCCAGGACGGTCCTGCGTTTCTCGCCGCATTACTACAACACTGAGGATGAGCTTACCACCGCAGTCTCGATGCTTGAAGAACTCATCACGAGGTCACCGTGAAGATCACGGTCTGCGAGCTCCCAGACGAATCACTGGAAGCGGGTGGCTGATGGCACGGGTGCGACGAGCCGGCATTGCCGCGGCGCTGCTGGGCACTGTTATGATGGCGTGCCGACCTGGGGCGCCTGCCTCCTCCGGCACCGAGGCGCAGGTTCGCAAGCTGCTCTCACAGGCGCTGCCGGCGATGGACGGCCGCGGTCTGCGCGTGACGGTGCTGGGTGGTTCCTCGCGACCGCATCGTCATCCCTGCGCGGTGGTCGGTTCTGTGATCGCCGGCACTCTCCGCAGCCGCGTCGAAGGCGAGCCCGAGGCGCTGTACCGGGCGGGCGAGAGCTTCTACGAGGCACCGAACGGTGTGCACGCCGTCTCCGCCAATGCCAGTGAGCGGGATCCGGTGCAGTTCCTGGCATACTTCACCTGCGACCACGACGCCCCCCTCAGCGAGGCGGTGCCATGAGCCCACGCGAGTTCAATGTGGAGCGATGGGCGATACTCTACGCCCGCATCGCACTCGGAGCCGCTTTCCTGTCGGGCATCGCGGACCGCTTCGGACTCTGGGGCAAAACGATCGGCTATGGAGATTTTGCGCACTTCGTGCAATACACGGCCAAAGTGAATTCCTTCATGCCCGCGTTCACGATTCCGTTTCTCGCCTGGGCCGCCACCGTGGCCGAGCTGGTGTTGGGGATCGCCTTGATCAGCGGTGTCTGGTTGCGATGGGTCGCGCTCGGCAGTGCGCTGCTGCTCGTGTTGTTTGGCACTGCTATGGCGATCTCGTTTGGTCTCAAGTCGCCGCTTGATTACTCCGTTTTTTCGGCCTCCGCGGCGGCTCTGCTCCTCGCGCTCCATTCGCCGGGTTCGCCATCCCAACGATCGAATCGCCCCAACTCGTCAGAACCCTGCTAGGATGGCCGCGCGGACTTCGACCGTGTGGTCGAATGTCCGATCGAGCAGCTCTAGACGAAGTCTGTCGAGTCGCGTAACCCACTCGAACGCCGGTCCGATGCGGTGCCGTGCGGTCTCGTGTTCCGACAGACCTACTGTATACGCAGCTCCAGCCCACAGGCGATTACTCAGGCGCACGCGTGGAGAGAGAGGGTTCACGTCGAATTGGCGCGTACCCATGCGGCCCAGCGGTTCATACCACTCGAGCGTCCCAGAAAGTGCCATCCGGCCGGCGGCAATCGATGGTGCGAGGTACATCTGCAGGTATTGGCTTTCCGATGCATCCGCGTAAGCAATGGCCACTAACACGCTCTGCCTATTCCAGTTCAGTTGCGTGAAGGTGCCGGCAATGAGCTCGCGGTACTGGGTCTTGGGATTCTGGATCATCGCGACGAAGCCGCCGATAGGTCCGAGCCCTCGTGCCGCGTAGATCACCGATGCACTGGCCGACGCGTAACGCGCGTACATGAAACTCGGCGTTCGCAGCTGGAGCCCTTCGTGCGCTGCTTGCTGGGCGGCCGCGGCAGACCCAACGACGGATGTCGCGACGGCAAGCACGAGTATGCGGGGGATCAGTGACCACTCAATCGTTCTTCTCACAGCGCGTAGTTTCTCATCGCGGAAGTCTCCGCCTACATCGTAGCCGGACAAATTGGACCCGCACAATGAGCCATTTACGCCAGTTCGACGGTGCCACTTGCCCCGCTGGACTCCTGTGTTGGAGAGTAGCGCGAACACCTCACCTGTGCTTCTGCAGGAAGAAAACGAGATTGGCGCAGGCAGCGGTGCGACAAACGCTCTACGCGACAGAATCGGTTGTGTTACCGGCGCCGGCTCTGTACGTGCGCGAGGCTGCACGCGTTTTCGACGCGACCGGACAGCTTGCCGACGCCGGAATTCAGAAGCAACTCGAGAACGTGCTCGCCGCATTCGCGCAATGGATCGAGCTGATTGGCACAGGATACCGGCGCTAATCCCTGGCCAGAGGCCCGCGAGCGGCGCTGTTCATCTGACGAATCGCTCCGATGTGGTATGCGAGATGCACGACGCTGCCGACCATGCCGTTCAACTCGATGTCGTTCACGTCTCGGGGCGTACGCACGGTCTGTAGCCAGCGATGGATCTCATCGCGCAACTGATCGCGCAACCGCCGCCACGCTGGCCCGG
>QHTY01000130.1:2319-2879 GCA_003220985.1 Gemmatimonadota bacterium | reverse complement strand
GGCGCCGACAACAGTGAGCAGATCGTGCCGCTCACCGAGGCGGTCGTGAATCGCGCCGGTCGCACCGGCGGCACATTTCTGCACACCTCGCGCACGCGCCCCAGTCACTTGCCGAAGGACCGCGTCCCGCCGCATCTCGCCGGCACCTATACCGAAGAGGTCAACGATGCGACGAAAGATGTGCTCAAGAATCTCGAGCACATCGGCGTCGACATCCTGGTTCCGATTGGCGGCGATGACACCCTCAGCTACGGCAAGCGGCTGCACGATGCAGGCGTGAACGTCGTCGCGATCCCGAAGACGATGGACAACGACGTCTACGGAACCGACTACTGCATCGGCTTCAGCACCTGCGTCACGCGCACGATCGAGCTGACGCACCGGCTGCGGACGTCGGCCGGGTCGCACGAGCGCTTTCTGGTCATCGAGGTGTTCGGCCGCTACGCCGGTTTCACCGCGCTGCTGCCGACGATGGCGGGAGCAGCCGACCGCTGCGTGATTCCCGAGTACCCGGTCGAAGTCGAGCATCTGGCCGAGCTGCTGACCGTCGATCGGAACAA
>QHTY01000130.1:0-2272 GCA_003220985.1 Gemmatimonadota bacterium | reverse complement strand
TCGCATGAAGGGATGAGCTTCGAGGGTGAGGAGACCGATATGTTCGGACACCGCAAATTGGGGGGTATCGGAGATCGCATTGGTGCGGCGCTCAAGGAATCGTCCGCGAAGTACAACAACGGCCGGCGCATCGATGTGGTGAACCAGCGATTGGGCTATCTGGTGCGCTCCGGGGACCCGGACGCGCTCGATTCGATCGTGCCCATGGCGTTCGGCAACCTCGCGCTCGATCTCGTCCGGCGCAAAGAGTACGGCCGCCTGGTCAGCATTCACCGCGGCTTCTACGACAGCGTTCCCCTTGCCAGCGTGACGAGTGAGAAAAAAGTCGTCGATGTCTCGAAGTACTACAACACCAAGCGACTGCGTCCCATCTATCAGTTCGACGGCGCGCCGCTGTTCATCATGACCAGTGATTGGAAGACGCCTCGGCCCGATTAATCGATTGAGCCTTTGAAGCCACACCAGCCCCCATGATCGGGGCGAACTCCAGTTTGAGCGCCTGTTTCCCATTGGTGTCGACCATTGCGGCGGGTGAGGATCGGCCGCGATCCGTTGCATCGTGCGACGCGGAACTGAGATGCACGAGCCACCCTAGAAGTAACCCCCGAGTTGAAGGGTGTTGCAGCACTGCTGTTGCGCGTAGTCCACACGTTGCATGCAGACCGCACACGTACTTGGGTCGCGTGGATTCCCAGGTCCTTACCTAGTGGGTGATATGTAAGAACATACCTAACGACCCCGCGCCGAGCAGGCGATGTCAGGGGCTGGCATATGCTTTGCGGGTTCGCGTTTTGAATCGTCGTCAAGCGTTCGCAACTGCCGTCAATCGAGTACAAACCTCAACGAACTGACGGAGAGCGCATCGTGCAGCGCGATCCAGCACCGTCGGCGTCGGTACTGTCTCGCAACTCGCTCGACACGTCGTCGAACCTGGCCGTCCACTTGGCGCGCCCGGCGGTGCCAGCTTTTCCCTTGCTGCCCCTCGCAGGGCGGCCAAACATCCGCGAGGGGGAGCGGCCACTGTGGCGCATCCGATCCGAGTAGCCTCGCTCCCCGTTGGCGTATCACCGACGCCCGGCCCGGGCGAGGGTCGCCTCGCCCCTGCGTCCATTCAGTCGGCGGCGCGGCCATACGTTCGCGGCAAGTTCCTGTTCGTCGGGGACGAGAAGCTCTACATCCGCGGCGTCACCTACGGCGCGTTCGCGCCCGACGCCCAGGGGAATGAGTACCAGGACCTCGCGAAGGTGGAGCGCGACTTCGCGCAGATGGCGACGGCCGGCATCAACGCCGTGCGCATCCCCCACACGATGCCGCCACGCGCGCTCCTGGACGTCGCGCAGCGCCACGGTCTCCGCGTCATGGTCGGACTCTCCGCCGAGCAGTACGTCGGGTACCTGATCGACCGGCGGGGCGCGCCCGACGTGGAGGCTCTGGTGGCCGCAAAGGTGCGCGATTGCGCGGGCCACCCCGGGTTGTTGTGCTACGCCCTGGGCAACGAGATCGCGGCGCCGATGGCTCGGTGGTTGGGCCCCGAGCGCGTCCAGAGCTACCTCGAGCGGTTGTATCGCGTGGTGAAGCGCGAGGATCCCGAGGGGCTCGTCACGTACGTGAACTACCCCACGACGGAATACCTCGTGCTGCCGTTCCTCGACCTCTTGTCGTTCAACGTCTACCTCGAGTCCCAGGACCGGCTCAAGCTCTACCTCGCGCGGCTGCAGAACATCGCCGGTGATCGGCCGCTCCTCATGAGCGAGCTGGGCCTGGACAGCCTGCGCAACGGCGAGCGCGAGCAGGCGCAGGTGCTCGATTGGCAAGTGCGGACGGCGTTCGCCGGGGGCTGCGCGGGCGTATTCATCTTTTCGTGGACCGACGAGTGGTATCGGCACCAGGGCGTGGCCGATTGGGCGTTCGGCCTGACGCGCGCCGACCGCTCGCCGAAGCTCGGCCTCGACGCGGTGCGCGACGCGTTCGACGACGTGCCGTTCTCGTCGCGCCTGCACTGGCCCCGCGTTTCGGTCGTCGTGTGCTCGTACAACGGGGCGCGCACGATCGGCAACTGTCTCGACGGGCTCGCCCGCCTCGACTACCCCGACTACGAGGTCATCGTTGTCGACGACGGATCGCGGGATGCGACCGCCGCGATCGCGCGCCGGTACGCCCCGGTCCTGATCCAGACGCCGAACCGCGGGCTGTCTCACGCGCGCAACGCCGGCCTCGCGGCGGCGACCGGCGAGATCGTCGCGTACATCGACGACGATGCGCGGCCCGATCC
>QHTY01000129.1 GCA_003220985.1 Gemmatimonadota bacterium | reverse complement strand
GGCGTGGGCGGGCCCAACATCGCGCCGCCGGGCGACGGCCCGATCGCCGAGTGCGTGGCGCGCGCGCCGGGCGGTCCCGTCCACGTGCTGCTGAACGATCGCGAGGCCGAGCACATCCCCGGCTGCAACATGGCGTTCCGGAAAAGCTGCCTCGAGGCGATCGGCGGATTCGATCCGCAGTTCCGCACGGCCGGCGACGACGTGGACGTGTGCTGGCGGCTGCAGGAGCGCGGCTGGACGCTCGGCTTCCACCCGGCCGCCCTGGTGTGGCACCACCGCCGGAACTCGCTGCGCACCTACTGGAGGCAGCAAATCGGCTACGGGCG
>QHTY01000128.1 GCA_003220985.1 Gemmatimonadota bacterium | reverse complement strand
CCGCTTCCGCCAGCGCGTACCCCATCCTGCCGCTCGAGGGGTTCGTGATCACCCGCACCGGATCGAGATGCTCGCGCGTCGCGCCGGCCGTCACGACGACGCGCTTGCCGGACCATTTGCTCGTGCTGTTGTGCGCGCCGCCGAGCAGCCGCTCCGCGGCGGCGAAGATCGCCTCGGGCTCGCTCATGCGACCCGGCCGCTCGCTCGGCCCCTCGGCGAGCGCGCCGATGTCCGGTCCGATGAAATGCCAGCCGCGCTCGGCGAGCGTCTTGATGTTTGTCGTCGTCGCGAGATTGGCGTACATCGCGTCGTTCATGGCTGGGGCCGCGAGCACGGGACGATCGGCGCGCGCGAGCAGCAGGGCTGTGAGAACGTCATCGGCCATGCCCATGGCGGCGCGCGCGAGGATGTTGGCGGTCGCGGGAGCGACGATGACGAGATCAGGATCTTTTGCGAGATCGATGTGCGCGAGCGCGCGCCCCCGCTCCCACAACGAGCTGAGGACGGGCCGTCCCGTGAGCGCTTCGAACGTCACCGGGCGCACGAACTCGGCGGCGGCTGCGGTGAGTACCACGTCCACCGTGGCGCCCGCCTCTGTCAGGCGGCGCGCCAGGAAACAACTCTTGTAGCAGGCGATCCCGCCCGACACGCCGAGCACGACGTGACGGCCGGAGAGGGACATCAACCTTCCTGCTGCCGCCGCCGCCGCACGAGGCGGTACTTGAGGCCGCCGCGGACGAGCTCGTCGAACGCCCGCGTGGTGAGCTTCTCCTCCCAGTCGACGGACCGGTCGCGCGGGAAATCATTGACGAAGCGCGCAAACTTGGCCGCCACGAGGACGCCGAGGTACTTGTTCTGCGTCTGTCCTGCGACTTCTGCCGGTGTCACGATCCGCATTGCTTCACCTTTCGTATGACTGTTCGTCT
The DNA here is from genome assembly GCA_003220985.1 of Gemmatimonadota bacterium. Taxonomy (GTDB): domain Bacteria; phylum Gemmatimonadota; class Gemmatimonadetes; order Gemmatimonadales; family GWC2-71-9; genus 20CM-2-65-7. Next base: position 6,321 of record QHTY01000128.1, on the reverse strand, counting down.
CAGAGTCGGTGCCGCTCGTTTTCGAGATCCACCAGGTACTGCTTCATCCACGGCAGGTCCTTGGGATCTCGTACAAATCTAACAGGCTGATCACTCGCCTTCAGCACCGCCTGCACCGCCTGGTCCAGACCATCGTTCCGGATCCAGCGGTGAAACAGGGTGGCTTCGCTGATCTCTTCGATCGCTCGCTCCAGCCGCTGCCTGATCTCCTCTCGCGACTCGCTCCCCCGCCCCACCAGGCGCTGCACCAGCACCCGCGGGTCGCTCGGGAGAATGAAGACTGTGAGCGCGTTCTGGTCCAGCTTCCGCACCTGCGCGGCGCCGTTCACTTCGATGTCGAGCAGGACGTGACGTCCGGATTCGAGAATCTTCTCGACGTCGCTCCGCAACGTCCCATATAACTCACCGCCGTACTGCGCATGCTCCAAGAACTGGCCCTGATTCACGCCGTCGCGGAATTGCGTCGGCTTCCAAAACCGGTAATCGACGCCGTCTCTTTCCCCCGCACGCGGCTTGCGCGTCGTCGCCGACACTGAAAACCCGAACTGACCGGGGTATCGCTCCCGCAGCGCCTTCGCGATCGTCGTCTTGCCGCCACCCGATGGCGCGGACAGGACGACGATGCGCGGGACGGAGGTCACTCCAAGTTCTCCAATTGCTCCCGAAACTTCTCGAGGTCCCCCTTCATCGCGATCACCGTCTGCGTGATCCGCGCGTCATTCGCTTTGGAGCCCATCGTGTTGACCTCGCGCAGCAGCTCCTGCGCGAGGAACCCGAGCTGCTTTCCGACCGCCTGGTCCGACTTGAGCGCCGCGCGGGCCGCCGCCACGTGCGCGCGGAACCGCACCAGCTCCTCCGTGATGTCCACGCGGTCCGCCAGGAGCGCGATCTCGAGCGCCAGACGCTGCTCGTCGATATTGGTCCGCGCCGTCAGCTCCGCCACGGCCTGCTTGAGCCGCTCGTGCTCCGCCTTGAGCCGCGCCGGCGCCTGTGCTTCGATCGTCTGCGCCGCCGCCTCGAGCGCGTCGAGCCGCGCATTCAACTCGGTCGCCAGCGTTTGCCCTTCACGCTCGCGCATCGCCACGACGTCGCGCGCGGCTCGCTCGACGATCCCCTGCACATCCGCCCACGTGACCGGCTGCTCGCTCGTCCCGTTCGCGGCGGTCAATACGTCGGGGTGCCGCGCGACGAAGGCCAGGTCCACGGTGCCTTTCAGCTTCAACTTCTTCTTGAGCTCCTGCGCGGCCGCCAGGACCTGCTTGGCGCGCGCCAGGTCGACCGTCACTGAGCGTTCCAGGTTCCCGCCGGGTCCCCCGACCCACCGGGCAGTCACGGCCACGTGCCCGCGCTCGAGCAGCTGCCGCAGCCGCTCGCGCATCTCGATCTCGACGCCGGCCAGATCCGCCGGGAGCTTCAGTTGCGGGTTGAAATAGCGGTGGTTGACCGTGCGGATCTCGACGCGCAGCCGTCCGCTCAGTACCCGATCTTCGGCCGAGCCGAAGCCTGTCATACTGCGTGGCACAGGGCCTTAAATGTAGCCGGGCGCGCTAGTTAGTGAAGAACCACCGGGCGCCGTACTGCTGCACGCCCTTGGGATAGCCCAGCCCTGTCACGTAGCTCGACCGCATAATGTTGATGTTGGAGACGCTCCAGAAGATCGTCACGCTGGCGAGCTGCATCTCGAGGTTCGTGTTGGCGAAGCTCGATCCCGTCATCGCCCGCTGCGCGCCGGCCTGGAGTCCACCCAGGGTCGCGCGGCTCCACGATTCCATCGCGACCTCGCCGCGCAGCGCGAAGATGCCGCTCTTGAAGACGCGCCAGAACTTCGAGTAGAAATTCAGCGACAGCAGGCCATGTCGCGGCGGCTCGAAGTCGCCACCACCGACGACGGGATCGAAGTACCAGCCCGACAGCCGGAATCCCGGCGCGATGCGGAGCGACCCGTGCACGGCCACGAACTCCGTGCGCGGCGTCGAATTCAGCGAGTCCACTTTGCTGATGCCCACCGCGAACCCGAGTGGCGCGAACGGGTCCCGCCGGCCGCGGCCCACCTCGATTGTGAGCAGACGATTCTCGAAACCAATCCAGCCGGCGACGTCGACGGTCCGCTGGAGTCGATCGGTCGTGACCAGCAGCGCCTGTGCCTCGTGTTGCGAGACGACCTCGGCGCGCGCGGACACCCCGAGTGGCAGCGTGAGCCCTGCGGTTGCGAAAGCGCGGACGCCGGTCCGCTCGCCCGCATACATGGTCTGTCGGACGGTCCCAGCAAGCGTCAACGGATGTATCGGCATCCAACCCGCGCGGGCCTCGTACTGTTGCGGCAGCCCGGCCGCGCCGAACCGCGCCGTGGCCGCTAGCGCCGCGTTGCGCCACGTCTGGCTGACTTCGATGCCGGCACCGGAGACATTGCGCGGCGCGACCAAGGTGTCGTGACTGATCCCACCGGTGCCGAGCGTTGCGGTGACGCGCCATCCCAGGCCGTCGTTGCGCTGTGCCGCGAAGAGGCTGAGCAGGCGATCGCGACGATCCTGGCGCCAACCTTCCACGTTGCTGCCGCTCGCGCGGTGCCAGCTCGAGCTCGAGACCTGGAACGATGCGCCGACCCGACCGTCTGGGGGGATGTAGTCGGCCTTGACCCAGATATCGCTCGTCCCTCGTCGTGTTGGAGACGGGGCCTGAGCCGATGCTGGCCCAGTCGGCGAGAAACGTGACGCCGAGCCCCGAGCGCATGCGCGTGGCATAGCCCGCGCGGTAGTCGGCGATATCCTGCTGTCCCGTGACGATGCCGATCTGTGTGCGCGGTGAGGTCGAGCGGTATTGCGCCGTGACGAGGTAGACCTGGAGCACGGCGGGGAGCACGATAATGTCCACGCGCTCCACCGGGCCGAGCGGAATCCGGGCGGGATCGAGGTAGATCGAGTCGCGCCCGAGCGGTGCCATCGGGACGCCGTCCCAGTAGACCTCGAGCGATGCTGGGCCGCGACCGCCATACAACGCGATCTCCGCCTGGCCATACCACCCGCCACGCGCGATGTAGACGCCCGGGATGTGGATGAGCAAGTCGCTGAGCGTCCGCGCGCCGGACAAAAGCAGCGAGTCGCTCGTAAACGTGTAACGCGTGTGTTTCGGGAGCGGGCCCGAGGCGATGGCGGGGCCGAAGACCGGCAGTAGCGCGGCGCTCGTGTCTCGCGCCGTCGTATCGCGGGCCGTCGTGTCGCGTGCCGTCGTGGTACGACGTGCGGTTGTGTCAGCCTGGGCTCGAAGCACGCCAGGCAGGAGCGCGAGGCAAACGCACCCCGCGCGAATCAGGCGCCGGCGCGTTTGAGCAGAAACTCGGTGAATAGGCGGACACCGATCGCCGTGGGGCCCTTCGCATGACTCACGCCCTCCCCTTCGAGGTACGCGGTCCCCGCGATATCCAGGTGCACCCACGGGAAGCTGTCCACGAACTCGCGCAGGAACCACGCGCCGGCGATCGTGCCGGCGGCGCGACCGCCGGAGTTTTTGATGTCGGCAACGTCGGATTTCAGCAGCTCGCGATAGTCGTCCCACAGCGGTAACGGCCAGCAGCGCTCCCCCGCCCGCTCCCCGGCATCACGCACCTCGGCGAGCAGCACTTCGTCGTTGCCCAGCATCCCGATCGCGTGATGGCCGAGCGCGATCACGACGGCGCCCGTGAGTGTGGCGGCATCGATCGCCGCAGCGGGCTTGAAGCGCCGCGCGTAGGAGAGCGCGTCGCACAGAATGAGCCGGCCTTCCGCGTCGGTGTTGATGATTTCGATCGTCTTGCCGAGGTGGCTCTTCACGACGTCGCCCGGCTTGATCGCGGTCCCCGAGGGGAGGTTTTCGGTCGCCGGAATCAAGCCGACGACATTGATCTTGGGCTTGAGCCGTCCGAGGACTTCGAACGTACCGAGCACCGCGGTGGCGCCGGACTTGTCGAACTTCATGTCTTCCATATTCAGCGCCGGCTTGATCGAAATCCCGCCGGAGTCGAACGTCACGCCCTTGCCAATCAAGGCGATCGGGGCGCCCGTGCCGCCGCTGTATTCCAGGACGATGAAGCGCGGTTCCTCGGCACTGCCCTGCGCGACCGCCAGGAGCGCGCCCATCCCTTCCTTCTTAATCTGCGCGAGGTCGAGAATCGTGACGCCGAACTGGTGCTGCTCGGCGAGCTTCTTGGCCTGCTCCGCCAGGTACCTCGGCGTGCAGACATTCCCCGGCTGCATCTGCAAGTTGCGGGTCAGCAGGTACCCCGCCGCAATCGCGTCGCCGATGCGGCGACCCGCCTCGGCTTCGTCCTTGTCCCCCGCATCCACGATGAGCTCGACCGATTCGAGCTCCGGCTTGGGATCCTCAGGCTGTTTCTTCAGCTCAGTGAACTGCCAGCCGCCCTGGGCTGTCCCCTCGATCGCGACCTGCGCCAGCTCCGCGGCCCCGAGACTGCCACGCGCCTCTTTTGCGATTGCGAGCGCAAGGGTCTTGGTCCCGAGGCTGCGGGCGCGCTTGGCGGCGATCGCGGCGGCGCGGCGGATCGAGGTGCGAGTGATCTCGCTGACCTTCCCCACGCCAACGAGCAGCACGCGCTCCGCCGTGCCGCTGCCATAGACGAGCAGGGTCTCGTCTTTCTTGCCTTTGTAGTCCCCCGACGCGATGGCGCGCTGAAGGTTCTCTTCGATTTTCGGTACCGATCCTTGGGCCACGAGCACCGCCAGCAGCGGCGTCTCGACACTCGCGAGCGGCTTATTCAAGACAAGAGTCTTCATGCGAGGTGCGCGATGATCGCGTCGGCGAACGCCGAGGTCGAGACTTCCGTGGCACCGGGCATTTGGCGTGCGAGGTCGTAGGTCACGCGCTTGGACGCGATCGCGCCTTCGAGGCCGCGCACGATCGCGCTCGCCACGTCGTCCCAGCCGAGCTCTTCGAACATCATCACCCCGGACAGGACCACGCTGCTCGGGTTGATCTTGTCCTGCCCCGCGTATTTGGGCGCCGTACCGTGGGTCGCTTCGAACACCGCATAGCCGTCGCCCACATTGCCCCCGGGAGCGAGCCCCAGCCCGCCGACCTGCGCCGCCGTGGCATCGGAGAGATAGTCGCCGTTGAGATTGGGCGAGGCGATCACCGAGTACTCGTCGGGCCGCAGCAGCAGCTGCTGGAACATCGAGTCGGCGATGCGGTCCTTGATCATGATCTTGCCGGCGTCCTCCTTGCGCTTCCCGCCGTCGGCTTCTGTCACGGTGTGCTCGCCGAAGCGTTCCTTCGCGATTTCGTACCCCCAATCGCGGAACGCGCCCTCGGTGAACTTCATGATGTTGCCTTTGTGCACCAGCGTGACCGACGGCAGCCCGCGTCTGATGGCGTGCTGGATCGCCTTCGAGACCAGCCGCTGTGATCCGAACTTGGACATCGGCTTGACGCCGATGGCGCTGCCCTCGCGAATCTTGGCGCCGAAGCGCCGGCCGAGGAATTCAATCACCGCGTCTGCTTCGGGACTGTGCGCCTTGTACTCGATGCCTGCGTAGACGTCTTCGATGTTCTCGCGGAAGATGATGATGTTGAGCTTGCCGGGTTCCTTCATCGGTGACGGCACGCCCTCGAAGTAGCGAACGGGGCGAATGCAGGCGTAGAGGTCCAGGATCTGGCGCAGCGCGACGTTCAGGGAGCGGATCCCGCCGCCGACGGGTGTCGTCAGCGGACCCTTGATGGCGACCCGATGCTCCCGGATGATGTCGAGCGTCTCCTCGGGCAGCCAGCTGCCGTTCTGATTGAACGACTTTTCACCTGCCAACACTTCGCGCCACACAATGCTGCGCTTGCCGCCGGAAGTCTTGGACACGGCGGCNNGCCGAGCGGCGCGCCAGATGTCCGGCCCGGTGCCGTCGCCTTCGATGAATGGGATGATGGGGTGGTCGGGGACGCTCCAGCGTCCGTCCCGGTAGTCGATCTTTGTGCCGACGGCGCCGCCGCGTCGCCCCTCAACCTGTGTTGGCATGGCCCCCATCTTACCACAAAAAGGCTCGCCTTTGCAGGCTGTGACCTGCCGGAACGGCGGTGGGTAATATGGGTAAACCAGATATGCGAATTCATCATTCGCGCGTCATCCCAACGCTGGTTCTGCTGGCGGTCGGTGCCTGTTTCAGCGGGACCGGTTCCGGCCTGACGGGCACCAACGGCGGCAACGGCGGCGGCACCAACTCGCCACCGGTGCTGGGGTTTTTCGTGCAACCCAACTCGGCCAACGTTGGTCGGGCCATCTCGCCGCCAGTCGAGGTGGTCGCCCGCGATTCCCTGGGCAATATCAACAGCTCGTTCACGGGA
>QHTY01000127.1 GCA_003220985.1 Gemmatimonadota bacterium | reverse complement strand
CTTCAGCACGTACAGGTCGTGCTCCACCCGTACGGCCGAGAGGTCGATGAGGCGTCCGTTGGCAGCGATGACATCGACTACCACGCCGGCGTCGGCGAGCGCCTGCATGGTCTTCGGGAAGATGCTTACATGACCCGCGCCGTAGGGGCGCCTGAACAGGAACCCGATCCGCAGGCGTCTCATCCGATCGTCGGCGGCAGCGCGTGGTGACCGTTCGTCCGGCCCAGCCAGCCGAAGCGATCGAGCGCGTGCGTCAGCTCCGCTTCGTACATCCGGAGATTCGGGAGGAACGCGTCGGCCCAGGGACGCGCGAGGTGCTGCGCGTCCCACGTGATCACCGCCACCGCGCGCCATACGGCGCCGCACGTTGCGAGGCGCTCGATGTCGGTTGCATCGCAGTTCGGCCACCGCTCCCGGACCACGGCGCAGTACGTGGCGAGGTCTGGGCTCGCGGCGATGCGGCAAGAGGGATCAACTGCCTGGGCGAGGTCTATCCCGGGGACGGCCCTCCCGGCATCCTCCCAGTCGAAGGCCCCGATGTGCACGCCCTGCGCCGACTCGAGGACGCGCAAGTTCTTGGCGTTGAAGTCGCCGTGGATCAGGGAGGACGGGAGGCCGTTCGAGGCGCGCTCGAGATGATCCCACTCCTCGTCGAGCGCTTCGAACCGCGCCACCAGGCCGTCGAGAAACGCCACGTCGGCGCCACCGAAGGCGGGATTGTCCACGTGATCGCGAATCAGGTCCCGCGTCGCACGCATCTGCGCGCGGTAGCGGCTCGGTCCCGCATCAGGCAGCCCGGCGTGGCCGGCGGCGAACCGCGCCTCGGTGTGCAAGATCCCGAGCCACCGGGCGGCGGCGACGCGGTGCTCCGGGCACAGCATGTCGTACTTCTCGCCCGCGATTTCGCCGATGAAGAGCCAACAGACGTCGTCCTCGGGCGGCCCGTCGACAGTGCCGTAATAGCGCGGCCCAGCCAGCGGCACCTGCGGCAGGACACGCTCGTACACGGTGCGCTCGATGCGGCCGCTCTCGCGCGTACACCGCTTCGCGATCACCGCTGCGCCATCCGCCCCGATGCCTTCCAGCCGGTACACCGTCAGGTTGGGCCGTGGCTTGTTGGGCTTGAACTTGGCAGGGGTGATCCGGTCGGGTACCACGCGCTCGGGGTTGAGCCGCTGCCACGCCTGGACGGCTGGGTGGGCGAGCAGAATCTCCTGCCGCCTGGCGGACGCGGAGCCGACGGCGGCGACGATCGGCCGCGGTGGGGCCAGGGTTGGGGTTGGGGGGCAGAGCGTCATCGCGGTCCGGCTGGTGTCGCCGACGATGCGACCGCGCGCCATCGTCAGCATCGCCGTGCACCGCGCCACTGCACTCGGCCGGTGGCTGATGATGATCACGGTGCGCCCCTTCTGAAGGCGCTCCAACGCGTCCACAATGGCCGTCTCGGTGTGCGCGTCTACCCCGCTCGTAGGCTCGTCCAGGATCAGCACTGGGCTGTCCTTCAGGAACGCGCGTGCCAACGCGATGCGTTGGCGCTGGCCTCCGGACAGCTTCACTCCGCGCTCACCGACTTCCGTGTCGTAACCGCGCGGGAGGCGCTCGATGAACTCGTGGGCATTGGCCGCCTGCGCGGCTGCCACGATCTGCGCACGGCTCGCGCCCGGCACGGCGTACGCGATGTTCTCCGCGATGCTCGCCGAGAACAGCACCGATTCCTGGAGGACGACGGCGAACTGCCGCCGCAGATCGTCCCGCCGGTAGTCCCGAAGATCCACGCCGTCCAGCAGGATCCGCCCCTCCGTGGGATCGTAAAGGCGCGTGAGCAGGCTGATCAGGGTGCTCTTGCCCGCGCCCGTCGTGCCCTCGATCCCCACGCTCGTTCCGGGCGCGATGGTGAAGGAGACGTCGTGCAACACCGGACGATCCGGCGCGTAGGAGAACGACACGTGCTCGAAGACGACGGCACCGCTCGCCCGCTCGAGGGGCCGGGCGTTGGCCCGCTCGCTCACGTCCGGCTGCTCGTCCAGCACTGCGAACGCCCGCTCGACGCTCGCGAGGTAGCCCTGCAGCGTCGCGGTTTTGCGGCTGATCGTCTTCATCGGATCGTACAGCTTGGCGACGTATCCCATCACCAGGAGCAAGTCGCCAAGTGACATGAGCCCCGAGCGGACATGCGTGATGCCCAGGAAAAGCACGATCGTCATGCTCGCGGCCGTGATCACACCGATCGCGACGCTGAAGCCACCTTCCGCCAGCGCCAAGCCAACCCGGCCCCGCACGCCATCGCCCGAGCGTCGGATAAACCGGTTCCCCTCCCGCTCCTCCTGCCCAAACACCTTCACGACGCGTAGCGCGCCGAGCACCTCGTGGACTACGCCCAGGGCGATGCTCTCGAGCCGCCGCACTTCGCGCGACTGGCTGCGGAGCCGCGGCCGGTAGGCCCGCGCGATGAGCAGCAGCGGCGGCGACGCCGCCAGCGCGACGAATGCGAGCTGCCAATCGAGGCGGATGGTC
>QHTY01000126.1 GCA_003220985.1 Gemmatimonadota bacterium | reverse complement strand
CGGCCCAGCGACGGCGTCGTCACGCGTGCGGCAGTCTCGGGTCCGCCTGTGACCGGCGGGGCCACCGCAGCCCGCTCCGCCAGGCGGCGAGGCGCCTCACGCCCCGGTGTGGGTGAGACGCTATTGCTCGACCACGCCGCGAAGGCCGTCCGCTCGGTGCCGATGCGCACGCGCACCTGCCCGGCGGCGCGCTCGACCTGATAGTCCTTCAACGCGTCCAGATCGATGACGATCCGCACGACGTTCGGCTTGAATTGCGCGTAGCGCACGTTACGGACGCCGCCGCGATTCTTGCCGTCATAGAGGGTGACGGGAGCGGTGAGCCTGGTACCCTGCAGATCGATGACCAACCGCGCGGGATTCGAGAGCGTGAAGTCCTGGACGACGGCGGCGCCCTGCAGGTCGATGACGATCTCGACCTTGCCGCTGCCCGGCAGGACACTGACCCCGCGCACCTCCCCGTCGCGGGCACCCACCCCCCCCGGCGTCCCGGCAAGGGCCCCGGGAGCGAGGGGGGGGGCCGCGGACAGGGCCGCAAGGAGCAACAGAGCCTTCATGGCGTCTCCTCCTGCTTGGCGAGCGACAACGTCTCCTGCCGCTCGAACCCGAATTCCTGCACGGTGAAGACGACTTCGCGGGGCCGGATCTGCGTCACCTTCAAGCGCCCGATGATGTCGCCCGTTTTCACCCGATAGATGCGTCGATTGGTGATGTCCCGCAGCACGGCGACACTGCGCGACGCAAAACGCCCGTCGTACACGACGGTCGTCAGCTTCAAATCGGAAATCAGCGGCCGCACGTCGCCGGACTTGAGCAGCGACATGAACGGGTCGCGCCCGCCGCCTTCGTAGGAGAACACTTCGCGGAGCAACGTCTGCGGGTGCGCGGCCGTGGTATCGCCTGGCCGCTCCGCCTGCTGCGCGGCGGCGGGCAGCGCGACCGCGGCGAACGCGAGCGCGATGGCTGTCAGCCCAGGGCTAGCTGCGTGCACGTGCAGCTCCAGCCGGCTTACCCGTGGGGGGCGGCGGCGGCGCCGCCGATTTGACGAAGGTGCGAATCGAGAATTCGGCGAGCAGCAGCGCACCCGCCGTGTCGCCAAGCAACTTCTGCACGGCCGGCGTGGCGAACGAGAGGATGACGTCCTGCGGCACGACGATCCGTGGCAGGGACGCGACGTCGGCGAGATACTCGCCGATCTGGTCGTAGTGGCCGTACACCTCGAGCCGGTAGCGATAGGTGTCGAACGGCGAGCCGGGCTCGGGGTTGAGCGGTTGAATCTTGCCCAGGGTGATGCCGCGCACTTTTGCCTTCGTCGAGATATCGTCGATCAGGGTCGGCACTTCGTTGCGATCGGGCACCAGCCGCCGCATCAACTCGAGCGAGCCCTGATATTCCTCGACGCGCCGCCGCAGATCTTCGATGCTCCCGTTCGCGAGGTCTGCCTTCGCCGCCGCCACGATCCGCTCGAGACTGTCGGACTCCGCATTCGCCGACCGGATCTGCTCCACGTCGGGCGTATGCTTCTTGGTCCAGAAGAAATAGCCCCCCGCCAGCGCGACGAGGGCGAGGAGCAGCATGATCTGGCTCCGCTGGTCGGTCGGGAACATCGCCATGGGCGCTCCCTACCTCACCGATTGCACGAGCGGGACCGTACGGATGTAGACCGAGTCCGCGATTCTGTAGCTGACCGTCACCGTGAACGCCGTCACAGGCCGATCGGCTTCGATGACCGTCTGCGACGCGGCAGGCGTGACGTCGGTGAACCAGGGCGACGCCGCGAGCTGGCGCAGGAACGTGGTATACGCCTGGATGTCCACGGTCCGCCCAGCGATGGCCACCTTCACAGCGGGCCGGCCCGTCGAATCCCGCTCGACCATCACCGGACCGTTGGGCTGCCCCGGCGGCGGCGCCACGATGGCCGTCACCGATTGGATGCCCGTGATCCACGTGTACGGCGGCAGCGCTTTCGTCGCCTGATCGAGCACGTGCGGCCAGATGTAGCGATCCGCATCGATGTTGCGGATCACGTTGATCTGGTAGAGCAACGAATCGCGCACCTTCTCGGCCTGGCGCTTCTGCGCAATGACGATGTCGTAGCGTCGCTTCTCCGTCCGGATGCTCTCGAGCCGGCTCTCGGCCGCCGCCAGTCGCGCGCGATCGGTGATGAAGAGCAGCGCGCCGCCCCCGCCGACCAACACCCACGCGCCGACGGCGATGATCAGGAACGGGTCCTTCACCTGCGCGATGAGCGCCTTGAAGTCCGGCATCGCGAGCGAGAAGCCCGCGCCCTTCGCCGCCTTCTTCTTTCCCGGGATTAGATTTATT
>QHTY01000125.1 GCA_003220985.1 Gemmatimonadota bacterium | reverse complement strand
CTGGGCTTCGGCCTCCAGGGCCCGCACGGCCGCTGGTCGCCACGCAACCCATCCGATAACTCGCTCGCCGTGAGCCGGGATTACGTGTTCCAGATCGTGAACACGCGCATGGCGATCTTCCGCAAGACTGGAGAGATCGTCTACGGTCCCGTTCCGACCAATACGCTGTTCAAGGGCTTCGGTGGAGCGTGCGAATCGCATAACAATGGGGACGCCGTCGTGCGCTACGATCAGCTCGCCGATCGCTGGCTCATCGTCATGCCGATTTTCGTCCGCGGTCCCGCGCGTCCGGACCAACCGCCGCCCTGGCAAGCCTCGGCGAGGGCGTACGTCAGTCCGCCTGGCGTGGCAGCCCAACCCGGTCCTGCAGTGCCACTGTTCGTTCCGCCGACGGTACCGCCGTCACCTCCGGCCCCACCCGATACAACGCGCCGAGTCCAACAGCAGCGGCCGCCGGAGGAGAAGGGCCCGTTTTCGATGTGTTATGCGATCAGCACGAGCCCTGATCCGCTCGGCTCGTACTACCGCTACGAATTCTTGCGGCCGCTGTTCCCGGATTACCCGCGTCCCGCGGTGTGGCCCGACGGCTACTACGTCCCGACCAGCACCGGAGACGACGTGATCCAGAAGCACACCTGCGTCGTCGATCGGCGCCACATGCTGCTGGGCGAGCCGGCGACGGAGCAATGCATGGTCGTCGATGGCGTGAACTTCTTGAATAACGCGGACCTTGACGGCACCGCGGTGCCGCCCGCCGGCGCGCCGAATGTCGTGCTGGCGGCCGGAGGCACGCAGTTGCGCGGCGACTTCGACGATGATGGCATCTACGCGTGGCGTTTCTCCGTGGATTGGAACGATCCGGCCAACACGCGGCTCACCGGCCCGGACCGGATTGCCGTCGCTCCATACCACTACCTGTGCGATGGCCAGTTAACGACCTGCGTGCGGCAGCCGGGGACCGATCAGCACCTCGACGCGCAGGGCGACAAGATCATGGCGCGCGTGGTCTATCGGAACGTGAATGGTCGCGAGTCGATCGTCGCGGCGCACTCGGTGAATACCGCAGCGTTTGGCGGAGGGGTGCGGTGGTATGAGCTCACGATCGCCCCCCCGCCGGACCGGACGCTGCGGCTGCGCCAACAGGGTACATACGCACCGGACGGCTTCTATCGCTGGATGGCCAGTCCCGCGATCGACCGCGACGGCAACATCGGGATCGGCTACTCGTTCGGCGGCACACCCAATTTCGCCGGACAACGGTTCGCCGCTCGGCTCGCGGGTGATCCGCTCGGCGTCCTCACGCTCCACGAGACCGTGCTTGCGACAGGTGAGGCCGCGCAGGTCAACACCATGCGCTGGGAGGATTACACCCAGACGGCCGTCGACCCAACTGATGATTGCACGATCTGGTACGTCGGCGATTATTTAAAGAAAGACGCGCCAAGCTATTCCACGCGCATTGGCGCATTCCGGATCTGTCACTGAGGTCTGCTCTATGACCGCTCCGCAGTTATCGCGCCGCCAGTTTCTGGCGCTGAGCTGCCTGGCGTTTTCTGATGCGACGGCCAGCTCATGGATACGGCGCGCTCCCAGGCAGGGCCCACTCGGTCCCCACCCCACGCCGCGGCCGGGCATCGATGCATCCCACGTCCTGCAAGAAGAAGAGATCAAGGGCGGCAAGGATGTGATCGCCGCCTTCAACGAGGTGCGTCAGATCCCACAGATCGTGGACGGCATCCGCTGTCAGTGCGGTTGTGCCAAGCATCCTCAGTTTTACTCGTTGCTCAGCTGTTATGAAGGTCCAAAAGCAATGGCACAGACGTGTGAGACGTGCCAGGGTCAGGGTCGCTACGTCTTCGAGTTGCACAGCTCCGGCAAAACGCTCGATGAAATCCGGGCGGCAATTGAGGAGCGCTACGGCTAGCTCCTTCGTGGATGAAGAACCTGCTGCAAACCCAGTCCATCGCCTGGGCACAGGGCGTCAGGGTGGCGCTCGAAGCCGAGGGCATCCGTGCCGTCATTCTGGATGAGCATGACCGCGGAGCGTTGGGAGTCTTGGGCCGCGTGCGAGTGGCAATCGTCTACGACGACGATCTCGCCAGAGCGCAGGCGGTGGTCGAACGCCTCACGCCTCCGCGTACCGGACCTCCGCCGTCATGGCGCTGGCAAAAACGCGGGCTACTCCTGTTGTTACTCGATGTCCCTCTATTCATCGTCTGGGTCGGACTGCTCGACGACTCTGGAGTCAGCCCTCTTATTCTCGCCTTCGCGGCGGTCGTCGTGATCCTGTTCATCGCGGGCGCGTTGCTTGTCGCGCTCGGGCCACGTGCGGACAAGAAAGGGAGCCCATGACGTCTCCGCTGCTGGGAGAGTTCCTCGGCACCATGGTCCTCATCCTGCTTGGGGACGGTGTCGTGGCCGGCGTGCTGTTGAAGGGCTCCAAGGCCGAGGGGAGTGGCTGGATCGTGATCACCGCCGGATGGGCGTTTGCGGTGATGGCGGGCGTCTTTACCGCGATTGCCTGCGGGTCGAGCGACGCGCATTTGAATCCCGCGGTCACTTTCGGATTTGCCGCCCGTGCCGGTGACTTCTCCAAGGTCGCTCCGTATCTCGTGGCTCAGCTGCTCGGCGCGTTCACGGGCGGCGCGCTGGTATGGTTGCACTATCTGCCACACTGGCGCGTTACACCGGACGCGTCTCTCAAGCGTGCGTGTTTCTGCACCGCGCCGGCCATCCGCCAGTTCGTTCCCAACCTGGTGAGCGAGATCATCGGCACGTTCGTGCTCGTCTTTGTGGTCGGCGCGATCTTCTCGAAGAGCGTCGCCGCCACCGGTCCGGCGGCCGGACTCGGCGCCTATCTCGTCGGCAGTCTCGTGTGGGGCATCGGGCTGTCGTTGGGCGGTACGACAGGGTACGCGATCAATCCCGCGCGTGACCTGGGCCCGCGCATCGCGCATGCGATCTTGCCCGTCGCCGGCAAGGCGTCATCGGATTGGAGCTACGCACCGATTCCGGTATTCGGCCCGCTCGTGGGTGGCGCACTGGCCGGCGTGGCGCTGCGCGTGCTGGGCGTGCAATGACGGATCGCTTGCACGGCATCGCTCGAGTCGCGGCGCTGCTCGGCGCCATCGGGTCGGTCGCGTTGACGCTCTATGCCGGTCGCGGCAACAGTCT
>QHTY01000019.1:2592-4306 GCA_003220985.1 Gemmatimonadota bacterium | reverse complement strand
TCGACAGCATCACCGTCGGGCTCGCTCCGGGGACACTCGCGAACCGCGCCATCACGTGGGAGAAATCACGGTCTTACAACGTGGGTATGGACTCGCGGTTCTGGGACAACCGCATGACCCTGACGCTGGACGTGTTCTTCCGCAACACCTATGACATTCTCGGCTCGCGAGAGGAGGCGATTCCGAGCACATTCGGCGCCACTCTGCCGGACGAGAACTATGCGAAGATCAACTCGCACGGCTTCGAGATCGAGCTGGGCTACGACGGCAGCACCGGTAACGCGGCAAGTCCCCTGAAGTATTCCGTGCACGGCAACTTCGGCTACGCCACGAACAAGATCGTGCAGCTCGACGAAGCGGCCAATCTGCCGGCCTGGCAGCGGCGCCTCGGCCGGACCACGGCGCCAGCCAGCGCCTGTCTGGGCTACATCTACAGCGGGATGCTCCGCACCCAGGCGGACATTGACGCGCTCCCTTCCGGCTACACGATCCTCGGCGCGCCCCCCCAGCTCGGCATGCTCAATTACAAGGACATACGAGGCGACACGAGCGATGTCCCCGACGGAAAGATCACGTCGGCCGATCGCGCGTGGTACTGCAAGTACACCAGCCCACCGATCGGCTACGGCATCACCCTCGGCGCCTCGTGGCGCGGGTTGCGGTTCGCCGCACTGCTGCAGGGCGCGGCCGGCAACAAGCTTCTGATGCAGACCAACGGGCGAGACATCCAGGCGCGCGCCGAAGAGTCGTCGTACGGCTACTGGGCGGACAGCTGGTCACCCGAGAATCCCGACGGCAGGTATCCCGGATACCGGATTCAATTCACGGGAGGGAGTAACTACCGCACGCGGTTCCCCGAATCCACGTTCTGGCTGCGGGACGGCTCCTTCCTGCGCCTGAAGAATGTGACCGTTTCGTATGCCCTGCCCGCGCGGATCACGAACGCCATCGGCCTGAACAGCGCCACTGTCCACTTCACGGGCACGAACCTGCTCATCCTGAACGATCATATCGGCGATTGGGGGTTCGATCCGGAGATGAACAACATCCGGGCGTATCCCCTCATGCGGACCTTCGCAGTCGGCATGGATGTGTCGCTGAAGAGGGGGGTCCAATGACCGTCTCGAGAGCGGCATGGGTCGCCGCATTGAGCCTCGCGCTCTGCGGCTGCGACTCGATCCTCGATCTCAAGGATCTGGAATCCATCGATGAAACGGAAGTCTGGAACAACGCAGCGCTGGCGGAGGCCTACGTCGACAAGATGTACGACGACAATCTCCCCGGCTGGACGACCGGGGACGCTGGGGTGTCCGATGAATCTCCCGGCGGCGATGCGTACATGTACGGGCAGCTGACCGAGAATTCGGTCAACTACTGGTGCATCCGGTCATCGAGCTGTCCAAACCCGCCGTATGACCGAATCCGGCGGATCAACATCCTCTTGAGCCAAATCGATCAGGGGACCATCGACACGGCCGTCACGAAGCGAATGAAGGGTGAAGCCTTCTTCTTCCGGGGGTGGGACTACTGGGAGCTGATCAAACGCTACGGCGGGGTGCCGCTGATCCTCACGCCGCAGGCGCTGACGGACTCGCTGTTCGTGACGCGGGACTCCACGTCGAAGGTCATGCGCCAGATCGTGGCGGATTTGGATAGCGCCATCGCGCTACTCCCCGCCATCCGTGCCACCTCGGGCGATGATGACGGCCATCTG
>QHTY01000019.1:0-2540 GCA_003220985.1 Gemmatimonadota bacterium | reverse complement strand
ACTATGCCAGTCCCCAATTCAACCGCACCGGGGATCTCACGCGTTGGCAGAACGCGTACGACGCCAATCGCGCCGCGCGCGACTCGCTCGTGAGCTGGGGGTTCGGCCTCTATCCGGACTTCGCGGGGCTGTGGTTCGTGGATATGAACAAGGAAGCGATCTTCGTTCGCCGCTATTCGTTTCCGCTCAGCACTCACAACTGGGCCGCGGCCACGCGGCCGCTGTCCGAGTCTCAGGGGGCGAGCGGCGCGAACCGGCCGACGTGGGAGATGGTTCAGGTATTTCCGATGCGCAACGGACGCCCGATCACCGATCCCAGCGCTGGGTACGACACGTTGTACTTTTGGAAGAATCGGGATCCCCGCTTCTACGCCACGATCGCTTACAACGGCGCGCTGTGGGAGCTGTCGGGCAAGAAGGGCCGGCGGCAATGGACGTACAACGGCGCGGAATCCAACAATCCCACGCCTTCGAGCTTCTATACGCGCAAGGCAGTGGACCCGGCCGCCACTCCGTTCGACGCGTTCAACGGGCACACGCAGTGGATCGAGATCCGCTTCGCCGAGGTGCTCTTGAACCTGGCGGAGGCGGCGAATGCGATCGGCAATACGCAGGAGGCCTACGACCAGCTCACCGCGCTGCGCGCGCGGGCGGGGGTGGATCCCGGCACCGGCCTCTACGGTCTCGATCCGGGGATGAGCGGCGCGCAGCTCCAGGATGCGATCCTGCTCGAGCGGCAGATCGAGCTCGCTTACGAGGCGAAGCGTTCGTGGGACCTGCGGAGGAACATGCTGTTCGAAAGCCGGCTGAACGGCACGAAGCGCCACGGCCTGCTGATCACGTTGAAGACCGATAGCGCAGCGGTTTTCAACGCGATCAAGGACACCGTGAACCTCGATTCGCGCTACGGGAGCTTCTTCACCCACCAGGTGATCGCGCTGGACCGGACGTTCTCCATAAGTTGGCACCCGGAGTACTACTTCTACGCGATCCTCAAGGACCACATCAACCTGAACCCGCACTTGCAGCAGACGATGGGGTGGCCGAACGGGACGTTCGATCCGCTCCCGTAGGTGCTGCAATCAAGAGCCCCGCAGCGACCTAAGTCGTTGCGGGGCTCATTCCTTCATCATGTATTATCTTGGTGCGTCCGTGAAACATCTGACACACGCCCTAGCTGCGCCCGTAGGAGGGAGACATGTGGCGAGCAATGCTATGCGGCCTGGCGGTCGCAGCGATGGCGTGCGCCGGAACGGGGCGGAGACCCACGCCTGAAGACGACGTCGTCTCGGTGGGCTACGGCACCCAGTCACGGCGCGAGATCACGGGCGCGGTGTCGTCCTACATCCCGACCGAAGCTGACGCGCGCATGGCGCGCGTCGAGACCATGCTCCAGGGCCACATCCCCGGACTGGAGGTCATCCCGCAGGGGGGCGGCTTCACGCTGCGGATTCGCGGCTTCAGGAGCCTCCGCCAAGGGGCCGGGAATGACGAGCCCCTCCTGGTGATCGATGACATCGTGGTGCCGTCGGGGTCGCAGGGAAGCGCCCTCGCCGGCATCGCGCCACACGACGTGGCCCGGATCGACGTCCTGAAGGACGCGGGCGCCACGGCCGTTTACGGCTCACGCGGCGCCAATGGCGTCGTTATCATCACGACGAAGCGATCGCGCTGAAGCCAGGCGAGTTCCTCGGAACGACTGCCGCGAGGGTCGTCATCGGTCTGGGGACGCGAGTGGCTCGAGGCGCACGGGACCCAACAGGCCGGACGGTTTGAGGGGCCAGCCTGACGCGTCGAACGGCTTGTAGTCGATGCCCACGAAGTTGATATCCTCGAACACCTTCCACGGTACGCGACGCACATCCAAATCCCGGATACGGTTCGCCGAGAGGTTCGTCACCTCGATCTCCAGCTCGTTGCCGGTCCGCCGCAGCGGTCCCGTCTCCACCCGGAACGGGCTGGCGAAGAGCACACCCAACTCCTTTCCGTTGAGCCGCACGCGCGCGCTCTCGGCGACTCGACCCAGGTCGAGGAGGTACGCGCTCCCTTCCCCGGGCGCGTCGAAACGAATCGAGTAGCGTGCGGTGCCGGCGAACCGCTTGGCCTCCTCATCGCCGCGCTCCGTCCAGGAGACGAGGGTATCTGTGCGGAACGAGGCTGGCAGCTCCGGTCCACCGGCGAGAAAGGTCACCGACCAGGTTCCCCGCAATTCCACCGCTGCCCCGACCGGCCGCAGATAGGGCCAGGGAGCGCCGGTCACCGGACGGTCGAATGTGCGAAGGATGAGGGACGCGCCCGGCTTGAGCTGCAGGTACACGTCCGCCTGGCCGTCCGTCCCCGTGCGGAGCTGCGCGAGGCCGGTTCGCTCGCTCATGGGGTCCATGATCGCTACCGCGGCGGTGGGCACGGCCAATGGTATCCAGTCGTCCAGCGGAGCCGCCCCGCTGTAGCTGATGAAGTAGTGATAGCCTCCTTGGTGTCTCCGCCGAATGAGCCGCACCCCCGTGTGATCCACCATCCGCTCGCGATGGACGCCTGCG
>QHTY01000018.1:7500-9299 GCA_003220985.1 Gemmatimonadota bacterium | reverse complement strand
GCGCGCCTCGCGATCGAGCGGCTGGCTCGTCACGTCGCCCACCGTGTAGAACCGGTCCTTCACGATGTTGCCTTTTTGCTGCGCGACGATGCCGCGGAGCTCGAGGGCACCGACCTGGGCGATCGCCTGCACACCGAAATTGTTCGCTGGGATCGCCGCCGTGATGAAGCGCGACGGCGGCGCCTGGAACGTCACATTGCCCGCTTCGACGCGGCGCAGGATCTCGTCCTCCAACCCCTCGTACCAGACGTGCAGGTTGTTGTTGGCATCGAACTCCCGCTGGCTGTCAAAATCCACATCGACGTGCAGCCGCTGGCCGACGATGCCCCCCGTGCGGATCGCATATTGCGGATTCGGTGTGATCGTCGGGAATCCGGCGTTGCATCCCGACAACGTCGCCTGCTGCTCCTGCGACGTGCAGCGCAGGTTGCGGAATTGGTCCGCCTTGAGCTCGAGCCGCAGATTGAGGTTCATGCCGAGCTCGGCGGGACTGGGCGGCGAGGGGGCGGTTACGACGGGCGGCGAGAGGGGAGGGGCGGCTACTACGGGCGGCGAAGCGGCGGCGAACAACGGACGACGTCGTGCCAGCACCTGCTCGGCCCACGCGCGCGCGAGCAGCGCGGGCGGGACGCGCGCACCCAGGCGGCCGCCGGGCGCCAACGCCGGATTGCGCGGCGTGACGAGCGGCGGCACGCCAAACGCGGGAGCCTGCGCAGGAGCCTGGGGTACGACGACGACCGTGAGGGCGAGTCCAACTATCTGCGCGAGGCGCCGCATCCCTTGTAGAGACTTGGGGTTCCGAATATAATGGCGCGACCAACCGTGCGCATCCTCAGCCGTTACATCCTGCGGCAACATCTTCCTCCGCTCGGCTACGCGATCGCCGCCCTCACGTTCGCGATGCTCGTCAATCAGGTCGCGAAACAGTTCGGCAACTTCGTCGGCAAGGGCCTGCCGTGGGGCGTGATCTTCGAGGTGTTCGCGCTCTCCATTCCGTTCATCGTCGCGATGACGCTGCCGATGGCGGTGCTTGTCGCGGTGATGTACACGTTCAGTCATCTCGCCGCGGACAACGAAGTCACGGCGATGAAAGCGAACGGTATCAGCGTCGGCCGGATCCTGGCGCCCGTGCTGGGCGGCGCCGCGCTGATGAGCGTGATCTCGCTGTTCTGGAACGATCAGGTCCTGCCGCGCTCCAATCACGCGCTGCGGACCCTCCTCGTCGACATCCAGCGCAAGAAGCCGACGTTTCAGTTGAAGGAACAGGTGATCAACGAGGTCGTGCCCGGCCAATTCTTTCTGCGCGCCGCACGGATCGACCCCGCCACGAACACGCTGAACGATGTGACGATCTACGATCTGCAGGATCCCGACCGCCGCCGCATCATCATGGCGGATTCAGGACGGATGGCCTATACCGGCGGCGGCACCGACCTGTATTTGACGCTGCGTGACGGTGAGGTGCACGAGATCAAGCGCAGCGATCCCGAGCATTTCAATCGCACCTTCTACACGGTCAATCGCATCAAGGTCGAAGGCGTCAGCAACACCTTCGAAACGACCAAGAACGACGAGTATCGCAGTGACCGGGAAATGGGGATCTGCGCGATGCAGGATGTGGTCGCGCGGGCGGACCAGGATCTGCGGCGCGTGCGGACCGAAGCGATCAACGCCGTCGTGGGCGAGCTCCGCCGCGTCGCGCGGCTTGCACCGCTCCGGCGGGCGCTCGCGGATACGTCCACACCACGCGCGAGCCTGTACTGCAAGGCGCTGGGGGCGATGCAGCGTGTCCTGGGAGG
>QHTY01000018.1:0-7327 GCA_003220985.1 Gemmatimonadota bacterium | reverse complement strand
GCGCTGCTCGGCGTGCCGCTCGCCATTCGCTACCCGCGTGGCGGCGTCGGGCTCGTGATCGGCTCCAGCTTGGCGGTCTTCTCGGTGTACTACGTCGGCTTGATTGGCGGTGAAGAATTCGGCGACCGGCTGATCGTCCCGCCCTTCTTCGCGATGTGGACACCGAATCTCATTTTCCTCATCGTCTCGATTCCGCTGCTCTGGACCGCGCGGCAGGCGGGGAGCACCGCGCACGGCGGTGACTGGGAGGAAGTCAAAGAGACGCTATTCGGCTGGGTCGGGAAGCTCCGGAATGCGATTTAGTACCCTCGATCGCTACCTGCTCCGTGAATGGAGCCGAGTGTTCCTGATCACGTTGCTCGGCTTCCCGATCCTCGTCATCGTCATCGATCTGACCGACAAGCTCGACACGTATTTGGGCCGTGGCATCAAGCCCGCCGTCGTGGCGTGGTCGTACGTCTTCGACCTTCCCGAGAAGATGTTTCTCATCCTGCCGGTCGCGGTGCTGTTTGCGACCGTTTTCACGGTCGGTGCGCTCGGGCGTCATTCGGAGCTCACCGCGGCCAAGGCCTCTGGGATCTCGTTTCACCGGCTCGTGCTGCCGCTCTTCGCCGCTGCCGGCGCGGCGTTCGTGGCGGGGCTGGTGCTCGCCGAGATCGCCCCGGTCACGACCTCGCGGCGTCTCGAGATGCTAGGCGAAAAGGCGATTCGCTCGACCACCTCGCGCTACAACTTCGTGTACCGTGCGGATCGCGGCTGGGTGTACGCGATTCGCGCGCTCGAGCTCAAGACGCGGGAGCTGACCGATCTGATGCTGGAGCGTGAGGGGACGGGTGCCGCCTATCCGACGATCGTGTTGGCGGCGCAGCGCGGGGTGTACGCCGACACGGGGGCGGCCGCGCGGCGCCCGCGCTGGACGCTGCACCGGGGGACGTTGCGCTATCTCGCCGGCAATCAGCCCGGGGGCGAGGCCGCATTCGAGTTCGATTCGCTGCGTTCGCGCACGCTGCGCGAGCGTCCGGTGGATCTGCTCGCGGAGCCGAAGGGGCCCGACGAGATGCGCTACGGGGAGTTGCGGCGCTACATCGACGCATTGACGCGCAGCGGCTCGAACGCGAAAAAGCTGCAGGTCGAGCTCGCGCTGAAGATCGCGATTCCGTTCATCTGTCTCCTGATCGCGCTGTTCGGCGCGCCGCTCGCCATTTCGAGTCCGAAGAGCGGCGCGGCGTGGGGGGTCGCCGCCAGTCTCGCGACGACATTCATCGTGCTATTGATGTTTCAGCTCGCGAAAGCGGTCGGCGCCGGCGGCGTGTTGCCGCCCGTGCTCGCGGCCTGGACGCCGAATATTCTCGTCGCCGTCGCGGCCGTGTATCTGCTTCGGAAAGCACCCACCTAGTCCTCACCCCCTGTCCCCTTCTCCATTCTGGAGAGGGGGAACGAACTTGACGCGGTTTCTGATCGGGACCACTTTCTCCCGGTCCTTCCCTCCAAGGAGAGGTCCATCCATGCGTTGGATCGTTCGTCTTGGCCGCGTCGTCGCGGCCGCCGCGGTGTTTTCGGTGCTTGCGATGGTCCCTGCCCTCGCTCAGGGCGTCACCACCGGCGCGATCGCCGGAATCGTGAATGATTCCATCCGCGGCCCCCTGGAAGGGGCGCGCGTGGTCGCGGTGCACGGGCCATCGGGGACGACGTACGCCGCGATTACGCGGGCGGACGGGCGATTTACGATCCCCGGGATGCGCGTAGGTGGGCCGTATCGCGTCAGCGCCTCGCGAGGCGGTTATCGACAGGAGGTCCAGAACGGGGTGACCGTGACGCTGGGGGTCACGAGCGATCTGCAGTTCCGTCTCGCGCAAGCGAGCGTGCAGCTCGATCCGATCACGGTCGTGACGACGACCGGCGCCGTGTTCAGTGCCGGGCGGACCGGCGCCGCGACGACGGTCTCGACGGATCAGCTGGCGCATTTGCCGACGATCAGCCGCCGAGTCGAGGATCTGCTGCGGCTCACGCCGCAGTACAGTCCGATGTCGTTCGGGTTCTCGTTCGCCGGGCAGGACAACC
The DNA here is from genome assembly GCA_003220985.1 of Gemmatimonadota bacterium. GTDB lineage: Bacteria > Gemmatimonadota > Gemmatimonadetes > Gemmatimonadales > GWC2-71-9 > 20CM-2-65-7. The sequence goes on along the minus strand of QHTY01000018.1, from coordinate 5,266 downwards.
GCCTGAACAACATGACGATCGACGGTTCCTACTTCAATAATTCGTTCGGTTTGGCGGGACAGCCCGGTGACCGGACCGGCGTGACGCCGATTTCGATCGACGCGCTCGAGCAGGTGCAGGTGAGCATTGCGCCGTATGACGTGCGGCAGGGCAACTTCGTGGGTGCGGGCGTGAATATGGTGACGAAGAGCGGCACGAATAGCTTCAGCGGCTCGACCTTTTACAACACACGAAGCAACAACTACGTGGGTACGCAGGCTGGCCCGAACAAATTCAAGCCCGGCACCTTCCAGTATCACGACGTGGGAATCGCGCTAGGTGGGCCGATCATCAAGAACAAGCTGTTCTTCTTTGCGAGCTATGAGGACGACGCGCAGACAGCACCCGGGACCACATTTCTGGCCAATACCGGTGGGCAGCCAAACACCGGGCCCGTGACCCGTGTGCTCGCCTCGGACCTCGACGCGTTGAGCACGTACGTGCGCACAAATTTCGGCTACGAGACGGGACCGTACCAGGGATACGACTTCCGGACGCCGTCGACGCGCTTTCTCAGCCGCCTCGACTACAATCTGAACGACCACAACAAGCTCAGCGTCCGCTACAATCTGTTGAACTCGGAAACGCCGGTCTTGATTTCCAACTCGTCATCGCTGGGTTTGGGCAACCGGCGGAGCAGCAATCTCTCGTTGAATTTCGCCAATTCGAACTACGCGATCCTCGAGAACATTCGATCCATCGTTGGCGAGTGGAACTCGACCTTCGGCAACAAGTCCAACAACGTCATCGTCGGGTACAACACGAGCGACGAGAGCCGCAAGAACGTTGAAGGGCCGTGGTTTCCTTTGGTAGAGATTCTGCAGGGCGGGAGCAATTATACGACATTCGGATTCGAGCCGTTCACGCCGGACAACAAGTTGTTTTATCACAGCTACCAGTTGCAGGACAACTTCTCGATTTACCTGCCCAAGCACTCGGTCACGTTCGGTGTGAGCGTCGAGAAATACCATTCGACGAACGTGTTCTTCCCCGGTGCGCAGAGCGTTTACGTCTATAGTTCGCTCGCGGATTTCTATACCGACGCGAACGGCTACTTAGCCAACCCGAACCGAACGACTTCACCGGTCCGGCTGCGGCGATTCCAGTATCGCTACGCAACTCTATTCCGGAGTTTACGCGCAAGACGAATGGCGGCCGACTGGCAACCTGACGCTGACGGCCGGGTTACGGGTGGATGCACCCAAGTTCAAGAACACGGCGTACGATAACGCGGTTGCTGATACGATGACGTTCCGCGACGCCAGCGGCGCACCCATTCATTACAACAGCGGCGCTCTGCCGGGAACCAATGCCCTGTTCTCGCCCCGCTTCGGCTTCAACTACGACGTCGGCGGGAGGCACACCACCCAGATCCGCGGCGGTACCGGCATTTTCACCGGACGCCCCGCGTACGTGTGGATCTCCAACCAGGTCGGTAATACCGGCGTGCTCACCGGCTTCATCCAGGCTGATACCACCTTCAATTATCCGTTCAACCCGAATCCGGACGCCTACAAGCCGGCGACCGTGACGGGCGCACCGGCGTCGAGTTTCCAGCTGGCGCTCACCGATCCGAACTTCAAGTTCCCGCAGCTGTGGCGCACGAACATCGCAATCGATCAGCAGCTGCCATGGGGACTCACCGGTACGGCCGAATACCTGACGTGAACGGCATGGCGTACCTCAACGCGAACCTGCCGGCGCCGCAGACCTCCTTCGGCGGCCCGGACGGCCGGCCGCGCTGGACCTCCAACCGCCTCTACGGGAACGTCAGCGACGCGACGGTGCTGACGAATCAGGGGATCGGCCACTCGTCCAACATCGCTGCCTCCATCGAGCGTGCGTTCAGCTCGGGCCTGTTCGCGAAAATCGGATACAGCTACGGGACGAGCAAGAACACCGTCGATCCCGGCTCGATCGCCTCGGGCTCCTGGACGGGTAACGCCATCGCCGTGGATCCCAACAATCCGATTATTGCCAATTCGCAGTTCGCGCCGGGCCACCGGTTCTTCGGGGCGATCAGCTACACGCGGGATTTCGTGGGGGTGGGGCCGACCAGCATTAGCATCTACTTTGACGACCGCAGCGCCGGCAACGGCAGCTATGTGTTCTCCGGCGATACGATGGCGCGGCGAACCAGGACCTGATCTACATCCCGCGGAACCCCGGGGAGATGAACTTCGTCTCGAACCGCGTGATCGTCACCCCCGATACGATCACGTACACTCCGGCGCAGCAAGCCGCGGCCTGGGATGCGTTCATCAATCAGGATCCCTACCTCAGCAAGCACCGCGGCGAATACGCGCAGCGCAATGGCGCGTTCCTGCCGATGGTGTTCCGAGCGGATCTGAGCATCTCACAGGACATCTCGCGGCGGCTCGGGGGAAACGCCAACAGCCTCCAGGTCCGCTTCGACATCCTGAATTTCACCAACCTGCTCAGCAGCGATTGGGGCGTCTCGCAGGGGTTCGTGACAACCCGACCGCTGACGTTCGTCGGCGTGGATGCGAGCGGGGCCCCGACCTACCGTCTCGCGAACGTTGGCCTGAACCTGATTTCCCGCTCGTTCCAGAAGAACGTGAGCACGTTCGACGTCTGGCGGATGCAGTTGGGAGTGCGGTACATGTTCAACTGGTAGGGTCGGACGGGCGGACGGGCGGACGGGCGATCGAGGGAAATGGTAGGGGCGCATGCTGCGCCCCTACCATTTTTTAGCGGCCTGAATTGTCCGGCGGCACGGCCGGCCGGCGGAACTGCTCCCACAACAGGTACGCCGGTACTCCGCTGAGAATGATCCCCATGTCCACCGCGAAGCTGGCGGTCTCACGAACGAGATAATTCCCGAGCAGGAAGAGCGCGGCCACGAGAAACACGAGCGGCACGACCGGATAGCCCCACGTCCGGTACGGCCGCTCGAGCTGCGGCCGCGTGCGCCGCAGCACGAACACCCCGGCCACCGCGAGCGCATAGAACGGCCAGATTCCGATGATGAATTGATCCGCCAGCGCTGTGAACGTGCGCACCAGAATGAAGATCATGCCCATCACCGTCATCAGGACCACGGCCGCGGTCGGCGCGTGATTCTTCGGATCGACCCGCGCGATGAACCTCGGGAACAATCCATCCTCGGCCGCCGCAAAGAAAATGCGCGGCGCCGTCATCATCGAGCCGTTGAGCGTGCCGAAGGTGCTGACAGCGATTGCTGCCGACACGACCACGACACCCGCCGGCCCGATCACCAGCCGCGCCACATCCGCCGCAACCAGCTCGGCGTGCTTCATCTGCTCGATCGGAATGAGATAGAGATAAACGAGGTTGGCGCCGAGATAGAGCACGACCACGGTCGCAGTGCCGATCAACAGCGCGCGCGGCAAAATCGTCTGGGGTTCTTTCACCTCGCCGCCGACGAACGCGAGATCGGCCCAGCCGTCGTAGGCCCACAGGATCGCCACCATCGCCAGGAGGAACGACGACAGGCCTACCGCCGCGCGCTGCGCGAAGATCCCGCCCGCGGGAAGGTCCGCCGACGGGCTGCCGAGTGCGAAGCCGACGAGAATGAGCAGTGCGAGCGCGCCGACCTTGAATGCCGTGCTGAGATTCTGCAGCACCGCGCCGCGATGAATCCCGAAGTAGTTCACCGTCCCCACGAGCACGATGTAGCCCGCGCCGAGCAGCTGCTCGGCCCGAATCTCGAGCGGGCCGAGCGCCGCCACGATCGCGGCGGGGTCGAGGCCCAGCGTACGCAGCGTGTAGGCTGAGGCCGTGATACCGATCGCCCCGTACGCGCCGGGGCGAATCACCCACAGCTCCGCCCACGCGAACAGGAACGCGGGCAGCCGCCCGAAGGACTCGCGCACGAACACGTAGACGCCGCCCGAGCGTGGAAACGCCGCCGCCAGTTCCGAATAGGTGAGCGCGCCGCACAGCACGACCACAGCGCCCACGACCCACGCGAGCAGGAACAGGGGGACGTCGTCAATCCGTTGGGCGACGCTCGCCGGCGTGCGGAAGATGCCGCTGCCGATCGTCGAGCCCACGAGCACGGCGACCGCGCTCCACAGGCCGAGGCGGCGCTGCAGCCGCTCGCCCCAGCGGTCAGCGGGTGGGGACGTCAGGGGACCGGACATAAGGTTCGCAAATTATACCTTGACACTGCCTGTCGGGGGGACATACTGAGCCAGGAGGTCGATTTCAGCTCACTGGAGGCTTGCCACATGCTACAGGGTCGTTCAATCGCGCGCCTCGGTGCGCTCCTCGTTCTCACCGCCGGTTGCAGGACGTCACGTGCCTATGACCGCGCGAATGACCCCGGCGGCAGGCCGCTGTCCCCAACCACAACCGGCAGCTTGATCATCACGGGCCGCGCCTTATCGGCCGATCCGAGTCGCACCGTCCTCGACGTCATCCGGCATGCGATGCCGCAGCTGCGAATCACCGGTTGGACCCCATACACCCGCTGTCCGTTGCTCGAGCTGCGCGGCAAGGACAGCCTGGCAGGCAGCAACGATCCCGACGTGTACGTCGACGGGACCCGGACGACCGATACGTGCCCCCTGGTGCAGATCCCCGCAGTACAGACTCAACGGGTCGAGGTCTATCCCCTCGGCATGACGTCCCGCCCCGGCTATCCCAGCAGCGGGCACGGTCTGATCATCATCTTTTCGGCGCGCGCGGACAGTACCTGAAGCAGAAGCCCCCGGAGCATGACTCTCCGGGGGCTTCTTACTTAGAGCGCGACCAGTACGACTATTGCCGCCCTGTGAACCACAACGGCGCGGTAATGTCGTTGCCTTGACTGAACTTCTGTGCCGCGACTGCGGCAGCCAGGTTGGACCCGTTCAGCACCGCCTCGTTGTCATCGTACGGCAGACGTTCCGGGATGCTGGTCAGCACTGCCTTCGGACCCGGGACCAGCGCCGGAACGCCGGTGCGCCGTACCTCGGTCCACGATTCCATGCCCTGCATGAACAACGACACCCACTTCTGGTATGCGATCTGACGCAGATGGCCGGTCACGTTCGCCCCCGCGGCATCATACGCTACGGGTGCCTGCGCCAGATACGCGGTGATTGCGGGTGCGGCAATGCCGTACTGCTGCATCGACGCAGTAATGGCATCGTTGTAGTACGTGGCGGCGGCTGCGGTGCCACCGGGAATCCAACCGCGCTCCGCGGCCTCCGCTTCGAGGAACAGCACCTCGGAGTAGGTCAACAGCGCCATCGGAGCG
>QHTY01000017.1:13297-13691 GCA_003220985.1 Gemmatimonadota bacterium | reverse complement strand
AAAGCGGACCTCCCTTGTGATTGCAGATGTCGGAGATCGCGGTAAGCCGCCCGCCATGGAGGAACACCGCGATCCGGTGCCGCTCGACATCGACGGAAAAGGGGATGCGCGCTCGAAGGACAGTCGCGTCTCCGAGGCGATGCCATGTGGCCATAACGGCGCTCCTGAGATAGGCAGCGTAGATTCTAGCCCGAATGTCGCGATCACGCCTGTACATGGTGATGGGCGTCGCGTTGCTGTCGTGTGGAATTGCGCGCGCCGGTCGTAGCCAGGAATTCACGCCGCGCGCTCTCTCCCCCTTTGAAGCTCAGAAGGCGCGGACCCTGTTGCGCGAGCGACTGCCGTGTCTTGGTTGTCACCAGCTGGATGGGGAAGGCGGCCGGCTCGGTCCCGA
>QHTY01000017.1:12665-13290 GCA_003220985.1 Gemmatimonadota bacterium | reverse complement strand
GAGACCCACAACGGATGCGGCCGGGCAGTGCGATGCCCAAAGTGCCGATGTCGCCCGAAACGCTCGAGCTCGTGGTGAGTTATCTCGTTGCCCGACGCGGGAGCCCGGCCGGAACCGTAACGCTGCCACCGGCGCTAGCCGCCGCGCCCCGTGACACTCATGCTCTCTACCTCACGTTCTGCGCGGGCTGCCACGGAACGACGGGACGAGGTGACGGCCCCAACGCGAAATTCCTGCCCATCCGGCCCGCCGTGCACACGGATGCGACCACGATGTCCCAGCGCTCGGACGACATGCTCTTCGACGCAGTCGCCGCGGGTGGCTACGTGCTCGGCCGCTCGAACCGCATGCCCGGCTTCGGCGCCACCCTCACGAGTGCCGAAATCCGGGGTCTCGTGCGCTACATCCGGGAGCTGTGCCGCTGCGCAGGCCCTGCGTGGGCTCGATAAGGGCCGCGGCGGTTTTCGCGCTCGCGCTCGTCGGATGCAAGCGCGAACGCGTGCCGTTCCCCCCGTCCCAGCCCGCGTCGCGCACCGCCGAACCTCGCGCCGCTGATTTCCTCGGCGCGGAGGCGTGCGCAACTTGTCACGCCGCACAGTATGCCGCGTGGCGGCGCTCGACTCAC
>QHTY01000017.1:0-12612 GCA_003220985.1 Gemmatimonadota bacterium | reverse complement strand
CCGTTCAACGGGGTGCCGATCCGGTTTGCGGATGCCGTAGTAACCGCGACGGCGGCAGGCGGCGAATACCGGTTCACGGTCTTGCGGGAGGGAAGCCCCGCCGTCGTGCTGCGGATCGACGGGGTCATCGGGGGCGGGCACATGGTCGGCGGCGGCACGCAGGGGTTCGTGTCGCGCTTTGCCGACGGCACGGTGCGGTTCCTGCCGTTCGAGTTCGCGCGGCACGAAGGGGGGGGCGTGTGGTTCTGCAATACCAACTCGCGGAGCAAACGAGGGTGGATCCCGATCACCCGCACCGTCCGCCTCGCCGAGTGTGGCGACTGGCCGCCGGTGCGCGTGCTGGGTGACGTGGCGCGGTATGCGAATTGCCAGGCGTGCCACGGCAGCCAGATCGTGGCCCGGTTCGACTCGACGCAACGACGCTACGAAACGCGGTTCACCGCGTTGAGCATCAACTGCGAGTCGTGCCACGGCCCCGGACGCCGGCATGTCGAGCTCGCGCGCGCGGGGAAAATTGGTCGCTCGGCCGACATCGGCATACGGTCGCTCGCCACGCTGGACAAAGACGCGTCGCTCGGTATCTGCTTTCAATGTCACGCGCTCAAGGACGTGCTCGAGGCCGGTTATCTGCCCGGTGAGCCCTTGGCCGAGTCCTATTCGCTCGGCCTGCCGCAGCTCGGCGAACACCCGCTCCTCCCTGACGGGCGCGTTCGCACGTTCGCGTATCAGGAGACGCAAGCGTATAGCGACTGCTATCGTAACGGTTCAATGAAATGTGTGGACTGCCACGATCCGCACTCGCAAGGCTATCGCGACGTGAACGGCACACCTCTACCGGACCGCTTCAGCGACGGGCAATGCGCGTCCTGTCATCCGAGCAAGGCAGACCATCCGGAATCCCACACGCATCACCGTGCCGGCTCGGCCGGCGGTCGCTGCGTCGCGTGTCACATGCCGTACCTGCAGGAGCCGGAGGTGGGCCAGGCGATCCGGTACGCGCGGTCCGACCACACGATTCCGATTCCGCGTCCCGCGGCCGACGAGGCGGAAGGTGTGACGAGCGCCTGTCGCCAATGTCACGTCGCCGAGACGCCTGACCGCTTGGAGACACAGGTTCGCGCGTGGTACGGCACCCTAAAGCCCCCGGCGCCGCGCGAGTTCGCGCTGACCGAATTCTTCGAGGACAGTCTCGAGCCGGATGCTCGAAGCCCTGGCGCAGAGCAATGACTTAGATGAGCGCGCACTCGCCCTCGCGAGCCTGCACCTCGCCCGGGGGGAAGACCCGAGGGTGCGCCGCTTTCTCGCCGGCGCGATCACGCACCTCGACTCACTTGATGACGCGGTCCGCAAACGCTGGAGCATTGCCCTGGGCTTCGTCGCCGACCGGTACCGCCAGCGAGGCGATCCCGGACGAGCGATCGCGACGTATCGAAAGGCGCTCGAGATCAGACCGAACGAGGCACGCGTGCTGCTGAATCTTGGACTCGCGTTCGCCGACGCGGGCGACTTCGCCAACGCAATCGAGCGGTACCGGCGGAGTCTTGCGGCCGACCCGGCGCAGCCGCTGGCGCACGTGAACTGGGGCATTGCACTCGAGGCGCTGGGGGACACGGCCGGTGCTGTCGCCGAGTTCCGCCGGGCTCTTGCGGTCGATCCTAACGAGCCGCTTGCGTACTTCAACATTGGTGTCGTGGGTCTCGCGCGAGGGGCTAGCCGCGAGGCGCTGGAGCCGCTCGCGCGGGCTGCGGCGCTCGATCCGGGCCTCGCGCCCGCTCATTTTGCCCTGGCGCAAGGCTACCTGCTCGCCGGGGATGCGCGGGCGGCGACGCGCGAGCTCAGACTGGGGCTCGATTTCGATCCTGACAATGCGGCGGCGCGACAACTGCTCGAGCAGATCGAGCGTGCCACAGGAGGACGCTGAGTGCGGCGCTTCGCGGTCATCTTCTTCACCGTTTTAATCGACCTGATCGGCTTTGGCATCATCCTGCCGATCCTGCCGTTCTATGCGCAGCGCTTCGGTGCCGCCGGGCTGGGGTACGGCGGCGTCATCGGCGTCTTTTCGCTCATGCAGTTCGTGGCGACGGCGCTGCTGGGGAAACTGTCCGATCGGATCGGCCGCCGGCCCGTGTTACTGACGACGATGCTCGTCAACGCCGTGGGTTACACCCTGTTCGCGTTCGCGGGCTCATACTGGGTGCTATTTCTGTCTCGCGTCGTTTCCGGGTTTGCCGGTGGTAACATTTCGGCCGCGCAGGCGTACATGGCTGACATCACGACTCCCGCCGAGCGTTCGCGCGGCATGGGAGTCGTTGGGGCCGCGTTCGGCATCGGCTTCAGCATCGGGCCGGCCATCGGCGGTTTCGCCGCGCATTTCGGCACGGCGGCTCCCGGGCTCGTCGCGGTCGCGTTGTCGCTGGCGAATTTCGTGTCGGCCTACTTGATCCTTCCCGAGTCGCTGAAACCCGAGCATCGGGTCAAGCGACGGCTCTTCGATATGGCGCACATCGGTGAGGCGATCGACCGTCCACGGCTCCGGCCGCTCATGATCGTTTGGGCGCTCGTGCCGCTCGCCTTCGCCGGCTATACCGTCGCGCTGCCGCTGCGCGCGGCCGCGGTCCTCGGCTGGAGAGAGCGCGAGCTGGCCATCTTGTTCACGCTGATCGGCGTCACCGCCGCATCGGTTCAGGGTTACTTCTTTGGAAGGATCGTGCGCCGGCTCGGCGAGCGAACACTCGTCATCGCGGGCACGTTCGGCATGGCCCTGACGATCGCGATCGTGCCGTTCGTCTCCAGCTCCGCGCTGCTGTATGCCTGGACTTTTGTGCTGGCTGTTTCAAATAGCGTCTTTGCGCCCGCGGCGACCGGGCTCGTGTCCGTGTACGCCGAACCGAACGAGCAGGGGACGGTCCTGGGAGCGGCACAGGCAATCGGTGCGCTCGGTCGCACCGCGGGCCCGCCATTGATCGGTACCGTGTACGACGTGAGCGCGATCACTTCTTTCTTGCTCGCTGGTGCGGTGATGGCCCTCGCCGGGCTCGCGGCATTCGGTCTCGCCCCGGTTCCGCATCACGCCGCGCCCCATCGCGTGCCCCCCGTTGCGTTACCTGAACCCCCTCCCTCCGAGTCTTAACGGCGTCTACACTTCCGCGTCAAAGAGCCAGACTTTTTCACGGAGCATGTGATGTTGAGAAAAATGACCGTCGCAGTCGCCGCATTGAGCTTGGCGGCGGCTTGCAACCAGGACCCGACCGGTACGTCTTCGACGAATGAGCTCATCCTCGCGCAAAATGCGCAGACCATTGCCGACAATGTCGCGGCCACCCCAGGCGGCGGCACGACGTGCGAAGGGTGGTTCCGGCGGGTGCTGGATACCCTGCGAACCACCGATGATCCCGTCGCAACGGCGTATTTGGACTCCGCGCGCATGAATCGCGACTCGGCGCGGGCTGCGTTTGAGCGTGGCGATACCGCCGCTGCGCGTGCGTTCCGCCGCGCAGCCTTCAGGGATGTGCTGTCGGCGGTGATCGAGCTGTTCCCGAACGCGCCGGAGCGCACCGGTCTCGCGGTCGACAACGCGATCGACAAGATCGAGAAGTTCCTCGGCGGGCGTGACGCGCCACGGATGCGCGCCGTGCTCGCGCACGTCAAAGAGCTTCGCGTACAAGCCGATCAAGCGTTCGTGAACGGGGACAAGGTCACGGCCCTCGCGCTCAATCTCAGAGCGATGCAGATCCTGCACAGGCTCGTGGAGCACGTGCGATACGCCAACCATGACCACGATGCGGTTGCTGATGGTGAGATGGAATCAGTGGGAGACTAGATGCCGAGGTAGACGCCGAGAGGCCAAGAGGCTGAGGGGCCATGGGGGCGGAGCTAACAGGAAAACCCTGCTAACTGGCCCTCATAGCCCCTCAGCCTCTCGGCCTCTACCTGATCATCTAGCCATCTCATTCCCTCCCAAATCATATTTCTTTCCCCCCCAGCTGGAGCTTTGCGCTGTATGCGCGTCTACAAGACGAATGAGATTCGCAATGTGGCCGTAGTCGGCCACGGCGCGAGCGGCAAGACCTCCCTGGTCGATGCGCTGGCGTTCGTGGCCGGAACGAGCAAACGGCACGGCTCAGTCAAGGATGGCACCGCCCTCACGGATTACAGCCCTGACGAAATCGAACGCAAATACTCCATCAATCTCGCGCTGGCCGTCGCCGAGTGGATGGACACGAAAATCAACCTGATCGCGACGCCTTGGCGGGCGTGTATGCTGCCGACTCCGCCGTCGTGGTGCTGTCCGCGACGTCGGGCGTCGAAGTGGGAACCGAGAAGGTGTGGGACTACTGCGAGCGCCGGGGGCTGCCCCGCCTGTTCTTCGTGTCGTTGATGGACAAGGAGCACGCCAATTTCGAGCGCGTCTTCAATCAGATCAAAGAGCGGCTGACGGCCAAGGTGATCCCGGTGGAGATCCCCGTCGGGGAGGGAATGGAATTCCACGGGATCATCAATCTCTTCTCGAAGAAGGCGCATCTCTACAAGAAGGGCACGAAGGCGGGCGAATACGACGAGGTCGACGTCCCCGATGAGTACAAGGATCGCTTCGAGAAGTACTCCCAGGAGCTGATCGAGAGCATCGCAGCGACGGACGACACGCTGCTCGAGCGCTACCTCGGCGGCGAAGAGATTGGGCGCGATGAAGCGATCGCCGCCATGAAAGCGGGAATGACGAAGGGGGAGCTGTTTCCGCTGTTCTGCGGCGCCGCCGAGCTGACGTACGGGACGCGGGCACTGCTGAACAAGCTCGTAGAGCTGTGCCCGGCGCCACACGAGACGCCCCCCGTCGAGGCGCAAAAATGGGGCAGCGCTGAGCGCCTGACGCTGAATGCGGACGACACCGGGCCGCTGGCCGCGCAGGTGTTCAAGACGGTCTCCGAGCCGCACGTCGGCGACGTCACCTTGTTCCGCATCGTTTCCGGAACCGTCAGGAACGGGCAGGATGTCTGGAACGCGCCGCGCGAGCTCTCGGAGAAGCTCAATCACCTCTGCGTCGCCGTCGGCAAGGAGCGGATCGAGATCCCGGAGCTGCACGCCGGCGACATCGGCGTCGTCGCCAAGCTGCGCGACACGCACACCAATGACACGCTGTCGACGAAGGACAAGGGGCTCGTCCTGCCCAAGATTCCGTTCCCCGAGCCGGTGATCACCGTGGCTGTCGAGGTGAAACAACGAGGCGAGGAAGACAAGCTCTCCACCGGGCTGCACAAGCTGCACGAGGAGGATCCCACCTTCCACCACGAGTACAACAGCGAGCTGGCACAGACGCTGATCCGTGGACTCGGCGAGCGCCACCTCGAGATCGTCGTGGGACGCCTGGCGCGGAAGTTTGGCGTGCACGCGCAGACGGCAAAGCCCAAGGTTGCCTATCGCGAAACATTCCGCGGCAAGAACGAAGGCCAAGGCAAGCACAAGAAACAGACCGGCGGTCGCGGCCAGTACGGCGACTGCTGGATTCGCATCGCACCGCTCCCGCGTGGCTCGGGGATGCAGTTTGTCGATGAGATCGTCGGGGGCGTGATCCCGCGCCAGTACATACCCGCCGTCGAACGCGGCGTTGTCGAGGCGGCGCACAAGGGACCGGTGGCGGGCTATCCCGTCGTGGATTTCAAGATCGAGCTGTACGACGGCTCGTACCACGACGTGGACTCGAACGAGATGTCGTTCAAGATGGCCGGCATTCTCGCGTTCCGAAACGTCAGTCCGGGGTGCAGGCCCGTGCTGCTCGAGCCGATCATGGAAGTGGAAGTCTGGACGCCCGACGACTATCAGGGCGCGGTGATGGGCGACATCTCGTCGCGGCGGGGGCAGATCATGGGGACGGAGAAGGACGGCCGGCTTACGAAGATCAAAGCGCTGGTCCCCGAAGCCGAGCTCGATCGGTATGCTACGACGCTGCACTCGCTGACGCACGGCCGCGGCACCTACAAGATGAAATTCCACGTGTACCAGGATGCGCCGCCGGAAGTCACGGCCAAGGTGACGGAAGCGCGGAAGAAGGAGCTGGAAGAAGCGAAAGCGTAGATGCTCGCCCCCTCCCGGTGGCTGCGTCTCTGGTTCGGCTTCAGCGATCCGGTCGATCGCGGAACGTACTTGCGCCACGGCTTGGGTCTCATGGCGCTCAAGTACGCGATCGACGCCCTGCTGATCTGGCGCTTTGCCGGCAGAATCTGGACGCTCTCCAACTATCTCTCGCCGTTGCTCAGCACGCGGCAGCAGCTGTTGCGCGACGCCCCGCCGTGGCTGCTGCCACTGCTCGTGGTGATTGCGTTGCCCTTCCTGTGGATCGGCGTCAGCATGACGATGCGCCGCGCCGTCGATGCCGGCGCGAGTCCGTGGGTCGCGCTGTTCTTCTTTGTGCCAGGTCTGAATCTCATACTCATGATGGTGTTGTGCCTGCCGCCCTCGCGGCCGCGCCGCATGGCGCCATTCGACGACATGGCCAGCTCGGCACCCGAGCGCTTCCAAAGCGCGATGCTGGGCGTCGTCGCCGCGCTCGCGATCACGCTGGTCTCGGTGCTCGTTGCCGTCTACCTGCGCCGTCGCTATTCGACCGGCCTCTTCCTCGGCGTGCCGTTCACTATCGGTGTCGACCGTCCGGCGGGTGAGTCGGTGGGGCTGGCGTTGGGGAGCGTGACGATCGCCGCGGGAGCGATGGTCGTCTTTGCGCTCGAGGGGCTGATCTGCATCGGCATGGCGTTGCCGATCGCGTGGGCGATTGCCCTGCCCGGCGCGGTGCTGGGCCGTATCATGGCGCGACGAGCCATGGTCGGCTCCGCGGGCGCTGGGATGGCTCTCCTCGTGCCCCTGTTCCTGGGCGTCGAGCCGCGGGGAGCGCCCACACCACACGAGGTCGTGACCATCGTCGAGATCGCCGCGCCGCCGGATGAGGTGTGGCGTCACGTGGTGACGTTCCCGGACTTGCCGCCGCCCACCGAGCTGCTATTCCGTGCCGGCGTCGCGGCGCCGACGCGGGCGCGCATCGAAGGCAGCGGCGTCGGCGCAGTGCGCTACTGCGACTTCACGACCGGCAGCTTCGTCGAGCCCATTACCGCCTGGGATGAGAACCAGCGCTTGGCGTTCGACATCACCGCGCAGGCGCCGCCGATGTCGGAGCTCAGTCCGTACCGCAATGTGAACCCACCGCACCTGGACGGGTACTTCCGTGCGACCCACGGCGAGTTCCGGCTCATCCCCCTGCCGGGCGGCCGTACGCGCCTCGAAGGGCGCACGACGTACGTCGTGGATATGTTCCCACAGCGCTATTGGACACTGGCGGCAGGCCGCATCGTCGCGGCCATCCACGAGCGCGTGTTGCGACACATCGCAGCTTTGGCCGAGGAGGAAGAGCCCTGATGAGAGCCACCGTCCTCTGTATGACCCTTGCTGTCGCAGCGGCCTGCCAGCCCATCGATCGAAAGCGGCACGCCTCCAACGCTGCCGATACCGTGGTGCCCGTCGATACCACCCGGGTTGTGCCGCCCCCTCCCGCCGCGCCTGGCGCGACGCGGGTGCTGGCGGTGGCCGGATTCTCCACGCCGGAGTCGGTGCTGCTCGACTCGGCGCAGGACATCTACTTCGTCTCGAACATCAACGGCTCGCCGACGGCGAAGGACAACAATGGCTTCATCAGTCGCGTGCGGCCCGACGGAGCGATCGAGAACCTCAAGTTCATCGAGGGCGGCCGGGCGGGAGTGACGCTCAACGCGCCGAAGGGCCTGGCGGTGGTCGGTGATACGCTATGGGTGGCCGACATCGACGTCGTGCGCGCGTTCAACGCGCGGACCGGCGCGCCTCTGGACAGCGTCAAGTTCGTCAGCGCGGGCGCGGGCGGGGGAGCGGTCTTCTTGAACGACGTGACGGTGGCCTCGACCGGCGCGATCTATGTCACCGATACCGGCATCCGGTTCGACGACGTGGGCAACGTGCTGCATCCCGGACCCGATCGCGTCTTCCGCATCGGTCCCGACCGCAAGGTCACGGTCGCGGCGCGCGGTGACAGCCTCGGCTGGCCCAACGGGATCACCGTCGATCCCGTCGGCAAGCGGTTCATCATTGTGTCGTTCGGGCCGACTAAGTCGGTGCTCGCCTGGAAGCCCGGGGACAAGGCGCCCAAGGTCATCGCCAAGGGCGCCGGAGGATTCGACGGCGTCGTGATCGCCGGCACGAGGATCCTGGTGTCGAGCTGGACTGATTCCACCGTGTCCGCGTACGAGAGCGGGCAGGAGGTGAAGGTCATCACCGGCGTGCCCAGTCCCGCCGACATCGGCTACGACGCGAAGCGCAATCGCGTCTTGATTCCGATCTTCACGGGGAATCGCGTTGAGGTCTGGCAGCTCCAATAGCTCTCGCTGCAGGCCTAGAGCTTCGGCTCCTGCTGCGTGAGGCAGTGCAGCGTGCCGAGCCCCCAGATCAGATCGACCGCGTGGATCCCCACGACGGGACGATCGGGGAACAACTCGGCGAGGATGCCCAGCGCGACGCGATCCTTGGGATCGTTGAACGTCGGGACGAGCACGGCAGCGTTGGCGATGTAGAAGTTCGCGTAGCTGGCGGGTAGGCGGACGCCGTCGAAGTACAAGGGGGCGGGCATCGGCAGGTCGATCACCTCGATGCTCGCCCCTCTTTCCAGATGCATCCCCTGCAGCCGCTCGCGATTCTCCGCGAGCGGCTTGTAATTCACATCCTTCGGATCGGTCTCCCGGCACAGCACGACGGTGGTGGGGTTCACGAAACGACACAGGTCGTCGACGTGACCGTGCGTGTCGTCGCCCGCAATCCCTTTGCCCAGCCACAACGTGTTCGTAATGCCCAGCGTCTCGCGGAACACGTTCTCGATCTCATAGCGCGACAGTCCGGGATTGCGCGCCTGCACCTTCGGATCGAGCAGGCATTCTTCCGTCGTGATCAGCGTGCCACGGCCATTCACGTCGATGCTGCCGCCTTCGAGAACGATTCGCCCGTCGATCAGTGGCCGCTTGAACTGCTTCGCGGCGCGCACGGGGATCAGGTCGTCCTTCTTCCAATCCTTGTACTTGGCCCAGGCGTTGAAGTGAAATCGCGCGATGGCCAGTGAGTCGCCCTTGCGCACGAAGATTGGGCCGAAGTCGCGGGTCCAGCCGCGATTCGTGGGAAAGCGCAGAAAGTCGAGGCGCTCGCGGTCGATTCCCGCCCGCGTGAAGACTTTCATCGCCTGCGCGCGGTGTCCGGCCGAATTGACGAGGATCCGGACGGTCTCGCCCGGCGTGACGTGCCGGACGATCTCCGCGTAGACCCAGGGGATGGGAGGAAACTTGCCCGGCCAGTCGGTGACGTTATGCGGCCAGCCGATCCAGGTGGCCGCATGCGGCTCCCACTCGGCGGGCATGACGAAGCCATCGGCCATCAGCCGTCAGCTCGCTGATTTGCCTGCTGATGGCAGACGGGTGACGGCAGATGGCTCAAATGCCGCCGTATGCATCGGTGCGCCGGTCGCGCAGGAACGGCCAGTTGCGGCGGACTTCCTCGATCCGAGCGAGATCGACCTGCGCCAGCACGAGTGCCTCGTCCTCGGCGGACTCGACCACCATCACGCCGAACGGGTCACAGACGAACGAATGGCCCCAGAATTCGATCCCGGCGCCTTCGCCGCCCAGCCGCTCGAATCCGCAGCGGTTCACGGCGGCAACCCAGCAGCCGTTCGCAATCGCATGACTGCGCTGGATCGTCCTCCAGGCGTCGAGCTGCTGCTCGCCGTATTGCTCTTTTTCCGAGGGGTGCCAGCCGATCGCGGTCGGATAGAGCAGAATGTTCGCGCCCTGCAACGCGGTGAGCCGGGCGCCTTCGGGATACCACTGATCCCAGCACACCAGCGTGCCAATCGGCCCGACCTTGGTGTCGAACGCGCGAAACCCCAGATCACCCGGTGTGAAGTAGAACTTCTCGTAGTACGCGGGATCGTCGGGGATATGCATCTTGCGGTAGATCCCCTTGACCTTGCCATCGGCGTCGATGACGGCGGCGGTGTTGTGGTAGAGACCGGCCGCGCGTCGCTCGAACAGCGATGCAATGACGACGATGCCGTTCTCTTTGGCGATTTTTCCTAGCGTTTCCGTCGTTGGGCCCGGCACCAGATCGAACAGCGCGTGATCCTCGCGCTGGCCGATGTACTGCGTGCGGAACAGCTCGGGCAGGCACACGAGGCCCGCTCCCTGTTGCGCGGCCTCGCGAATGCGGGCGGCGGCTTTCGCGAGATTCGCGTCCGAATCCTCGCTCATGCTCATCTGCACGAGCCCGATTTTGAACTTGTCCGGCATTCCCTTCATGCCGAACAATAACTCAGAAAGCCTTGCTCGCCGACAAGACGACCGCCAACCTGGCCACGTCTTCGGTTTCTCGCGAGCCTGTTGTCGTCGGCGTGTAACGGTAGAACCGGCGCTCCGCGTCTGCCCCCACGACGGCGGCTCCCAGCGTGACGGCGCCAAGCGGGCGCGTGAGGCCGATTTTGTAGTCAGCGTAGGAGAGGGGGGCGTAGCTTCGCACGTACTGGTAGCCGTAGTGCAGCGCCAGAGTCATGCCGACGACGACAGCAAACGTCGCGGTGACGTCGAGATAGCCCGATCCCTTCGAGCCACCAGTTCCGAGACAACCGGTCGTGGCCGCAGTGCCGTCGGCGCTGATCCCGCAATAGCCGCCGATCGTGCGCGTTTTCATCCCAAACAGGTTCGTCAGCGCGTACGAGTACTTCGCGGCGAACTGATCGTATCGCACGCCGGCGTAGACTTCCGCCGTGTTATAGCGATCACCTGGGTCGATGTTGTAGCGCGCGCGGGGATACCAGTAATACTGCGTGCCGAGATCCACCCCGACCTTGGCGACCGTCCAGCGGTACCCGCCATACAGATCCAGCTCGAGCGATCCGCCATTCAAGAACTGATTTCCGCTCACGTTCGAGCCCCAAGCGCCCACGTACGCGCCCCCCCCCGCCCCCCCGCCCCCCCCGGGGGCTGCTGCGTAGTCGACGCCCCCCTGAATCGCGGGCTGCGTGTAGGTCTGGGACAGCCCTCGAAACCGGTAATCTCCCACGAGCGCCACGTTGCCCGAGAGCGAATGCGGCGACTGGACCATTGCGACCGTCAATGCAATGAGCTCCGCCCGCATCATAGGCTCGGTGCCGGCGCGGCGGCCGGCTCCACGGTAAAGGCCTCGACGATAACGCTGCCGCCGAGCGAGCTGCCGGTGCCCGGGACGCTTCCCAAATCCGATCCGAAATAGGCCTCTTCGCCATGCTGGCTTAGGTCGAGTCCCGCAGTCTCCTCGGGCACGTCCGCCCGCGCGCCGATCGTGACCTGCACGAGCTTGAGAATCCCGAGCGTGCCGAGGGCGGCGAAG
The DNA here is from genome assembly GCA_003220985.1 of Gemmatimonadota bacterium. GTDB lineage: Bacteria > Gemmatimonadota > Gemmatimonadetes > Gemmatimonadales > GWC2-71-9 > 20CM-2-65-7. The sequence continues at coordinate 1,197 of QHTY01000017.1, read as the reverse complement.
GCGACAGTGGCCAGGACCGCGAGCAGTTGGACGGCCATCTGGCTGGCATTGCCTGCCAGGAGCCCGTCGCCACCGGCAGGGTTCACGAGCTTCGTGGCGAACACGCCGGTGAGGAGCGCGCCCGCCATTCCAGCGAGTCCATGGCAGGAGAACACGTCGAGCGCGTCGTCGAGCTTGGTCCTCGACCGAATCTGGATGGCGGTGTAGCTGACGCCCGCCGCCAGAACGCCGATCAGGAGCCCGGACATCGGCGTCACGTATCCGGCCGCCGGGGTGATGCCCACGAGCCCCACGACGAGGCCGGTGGCGGAGCCGACCGCCGTGATCTTGCCGGTGCGCGCCAGATCGAGCCCCGCCCAGGTGACGAGGGCGGCGGCCGCGGCGGTGTTGGTGTTGACGAACGCCAGCGCCGCGAGACCGTTCGCCGCGAGGGCGGAGCCGGCATTGAAGCCGAACCAGCCGAACCAGAGCAGCCCGGCGCCAAGCAGCACGAGCGGGACGTTGTGCGGCGCAATCGGCACGCGGCGGTAGTCGCGCCGGGGTCCGAGGAACCATGCGGCGACGAGCGCCGACACGCCGGCGCTGATGTGGACGACCGTGCCGCCCGCGAAGTCCAGCGCGCCGCGCTGCAGCAGCCAACCGCCAGAGCCCCACACCCAGTGCGCCAGTGGATCGTAGATCAGCGTCGCCCACAGGACGAGAAACACGATGTAACCCCGGAAGCGCATCCGCTCCACGATGGCGCCCGAGATGAGGGCGGGGGTGATGATCGCGAACATCCCCTGGAACATGGCGTGGGCTTGCAGCGGGATCGTCGCCGAATAGGTCGGGTTGGGCTCGAGTCCAACGTTGTGCAGCCCCAGCCATGCGAGGCCGCCGAACCACGGGTTGCCGGGACCGAACGCGATCGAGTAGCCGATGAGCATCCACTGAACGCCGATGACGCCGAGCGCGACCACGCTCATCATCATCGTATTGAGGGCGTTCTTGGGACGCACCAGACCGCCGTAGAAGAACGCGAGACCGACGGTCATCAAGAGCACGAGCGCGCTGGAGACGAGGACCCAGCCAGTATCACCCGATGATAGAGCGGCTTGCGTCATGCGACACCTCCCATGGCGGCTGCGTTGATGGCCGCGCGTTGGACTTCGTCCGCGTTGACTGCGGTCAGGGCGGCGTTATCCACCTCGCCCGTAC
>QHTY01000016.1 GCA_003220985.1 Gemmatimonadota bacterium | reverse complement strand
CACCAGCGACAGCTGGCGGTAGGCCGCGGCCTGCTTCGACAAGTCGTCGTACACGCACAGCGTCGCCTTCTTCTCATCGTACATGAAGTACTCGGCCATCGAGCAGCCCGCGTACGGCGCGATGTACTGCATCGGCGCCGGCTCGGAGGCCGACGAGACGACGACGATCGTGTACTCCATCGCGTCGTGCTCCTTCAGACGCTCCACGACCGCCGCCACGGTCGAGTTCTTCTGACCGATCGCGACGTAGACGCAGATGACGCCCTGCCCCTTCTGATTGATGATCGTGTCGATTGCGATCGCGGTCTTGCCGGTGCCGCGATCGCCGATGATCAGCTCGCGCTGGCCGCGGCCGATCGGGATCATCGAGTCGATCGCCTTGAGGCCGGTCTGCAGCGGCTCCTTGACCGGCTGGCGAACGATGATTCCGGGCGCCTCCGACTCGACTTTGCGAGTGTGCTTGGCGTTGACCGGTCCCGCGGCGTCGAGCGGACGACCGAGCGGATCGACGACGCGTCCAACGAGCTCGCGGCCAACAGGGACCTCGAGCACGCGCGCAGTGCGGCGCACTTCGTCGCCTTCCTTGAGCTGCAGATAATCGCCAAGTACGACCGACCCGATGTTGTCCTCCTCGAGATTGAGGGCGAGGGCGGTGATTTTCTCGCCAGTCTCGGAGGAAGTCACCTCGAGCATCTCGCCGGCCATCGCCGATGTCAGGCCGTAGATCCGCGCGATTCCGTCCTTGACCTCGAGGACGGTCCCGACCTCACGAACGTCGATGTCCGCGAGATCCGCGGCTTGGATTTCCTTGAGGAGGAGCGCTTTCAGCTCGCCGGGACGCAGGATGGAGTCGGTGGCCATGGGTCTACCGGTTGAGAGATTGTGAAAAATATCACATGCAAAGGGGCGGCGGAAGGCGGCGAAGGGCGGCGAAGGGGCGGCAAAAACTTCCTCTGAGGAATCTGGTGAGCACACCTCGAGCGCCAAGCTCCCTTAACTCTGCGGGTGTGGCGCCGGCAACTCGTCTGGCCGCCCCGGCCAAATGGCTGGGCGAGGCATAGCCGAGGATGCGAACGACGCAGCGCACCGTATACCCCGGGTTCCCCAGCAGGTCCGCGGCGCAGGCGGCGCGCGCCAGATCAATAACCCGCTTCAGGTTCGGCGCGCCGCCGGCCCCGAATTCCCGCGACAGATGCTCTCGCGTCACGCGCAGCGCCGCGGCGACATGGCCCGTTTGCGTGGGCGTGCCCGCGCGGCGCAACACCTCCTCCCACGCGGCGAGCTGGAGCCGATCGGTGAGACGCAGGAGCCTGGGCGCATCCGCCAGCGCGCGTCGTCGAGCGACTTGGGCGGTGCGGGCGGCAATCCACTCGCCCGCGACGGCGTTATCGACGCCTTCGACGAGAACACCAGTGAACCCGGCATCACGGCACGACGCGAGGAGGGCGCCATCATCCGGCCGTACCGCTGAGAGGACATACATCGGAATGCGGGGGAAGCGCGCCGGCAGCTCCAGCCCCTCGCCATCGCAGTGGCGGACGTCGAGCACGACAGCGTCCACGAGGCGCTCGTCGAGCAGCTGCTTGACCGCATGCATGGTGCGGCACAAGCGCACGCTTCCGACGCGGCGGGGATAGCCGCGCTTGAGGGCTCGCCGTGCATCCCGGCGGGGATGAAAGACGGGCACGACCGGATAGGCGCTCACCATGGCGGCGCTCATGTCTGCACCAGTGCGTGCTGCATCTCGGCGGCCTGTCGCAGCACGTCCCGCGCATTGTCGTAGCTGATCGTCTGGCGGGCTTCGTCGAACGGTTGCCACACACACGCCGTGATGCCTTCTGCTTCTTCCGGAACAGGATCGCCGTGCCGCGATTCGAACAGAAAAAAATGACAGTACTTGTGAATGGTCTTGCCGCGGAATCGGAAATACCAATCGATCACCTTGATGGGACCGTGGAGCACGAGGTCCTGGAGGCCCGTCTCTTCGGTGACTTCGCGTCGCGCGGCGTCGGCCGGCGGTTCCGCAGGCTCGAGATGCCCCTTGGGAAAGCCCCAGTTCTTGTAGGAGTCACGAATCAACAGAAAACGCACCTGGCCATCGGGGCCCCGGCGAAAGACGACACCGCCCGCGCTTGTTTCGCGCTGGGCGCGGGGCTGGGACTTGCGGCCTTTGCGGGATCGGCGCGTCATCGCCCATTCCGGTTGTCCGGGACTTCAGTCCACGGAAACAAACGAAAACCAGTGACGCCGAGGTGGCGGCCGATGGCTTGAATCACGGGGGAAAAACTAGATCAAAAACAGTAGGGGCGCAGCATGCTGCGCCCCTACCATTTCACTGCTGCTACCTTTACGCTGCGAAGCTGGCGAGCGCCTTGCCGACGTCACCGTCGCGCAAACGCTTCAACGCACGATCACGCAACTGCCGCACGCGCTCGCGCGTCACGCCCAGCATGCCGCCGATCTCCTCGAGGGTGTGTTCACGACCCCCATCGAGACCGAAGTACAGCCGCAGCACCTTGGCATCGCGCCGCTGCAGCGTGTTGAGCGCCTGCTCGATCTCGTCCGACAGGAAACGATCCATCGCCTGATCTTCCGTATCCGGGAGATCCTCGGCGATGAAGCGCTCGATCAGCGAGCGATCGCCGTCGGGATCGAGCGGTGCGTCGAGCCGCACGTCGCCGGTGTTCAGGGCGGCGAGCGACTGCACGACCTCGAGCGACAGCTTCGTCGCGTCGGCGATTTCCTCGGGCGTCGGCTCGCGGCGCAGCGTCTGCCGCAGGTACTCCGCCGTCCGCACGATGCGCGACAGATCGGCGGTCCGGTTCAGCGGCACGCGCACGGTGCGGCCCTGCCGCGCCAGCGCGGCGAGAATCGCCTGGCGGATCCACCACACGGCGTACGAAATGAACTTCACGCCCTGATCGGGATCGAACTTCCGCGCGGCCGTGAGCAGCCCGACGTTGCCCTCGCCGATGAGGTCGGTGAGCGGCAGGCCCCGGTTCTGGTATTTCTTGGCGACCGAGATCACGAACCGCAGGTTGCGCTTCACCAGCTCCTGCATCGCCTCCTGATCACCCGCGCGAACCTTGCGGGCGAGCGCGATCTCCTCCTTCTGGGTGAGCAGCGGAGTCTTGGAGACCTCGTGGAGATACTGGTCGAGGATGTCGCGCTCGTGCTCGTGCGCTCCGAGGCCGGTGAGCAGACCCCGGCGCCGGCCGCGACGCTTGGTCACCCGTCGTTCAGTCACGACGGGCGCCGCCTTCGCCTTGGCCTTCGGGGCCGGAGCCGCTGCTTTGGTCTTCTTACGAGTACGAGCCATTGGTCGCCCTATTTGGGTGCTCTGTAGTACGCAGGGGCAGCAAAAATGTTCATGAAACAAGCGAGAATTCGCTTGACACCGCCTGAACGCGCCGATAAGATGCCGTGTTCCCGTCGGGCGGCAATGGCCCTTCAGGGGCGCGGAATATAAGGGGGGCGTAGCTCAGTTGGGAGAGCGCGTGAATGGCATTCACGAGGTCAGGGGTTCGATCCCCCTCGCCTCCATGTCGCGAGGCGGGAACGCCTGGTCTAAGTCGTTATGGAACGGTTAGATTTGGGCGTCGGACAAGCGCGGGAATAGCTCAGTTGGTAGAGCACAACCTTGCCAAGGTTGGGGTCGCGGGTTCGAGTCCCGTTTCCCGCTCTCCCAGAAGGAATAGCAGACCACAGCGACGCGGGGTGGAGCAGTCTGGTAGCTCGCCGGGCTCATAACCCGGAGGTCGTGGGTTCAAATCCCACCCCCGCTACTACGAACGCGGAACGTGGAATGCGGAACGCGGAACTGGCTGGTCCTGGTTCACTTCTGCGTTCCAACTTCCGCGTTCCGCGTTTCGCGTTTGGGCGGTTAGCTCAGTTGGTTAGAGCGCCACGTTGACATCGTGGAGGTCACTAGTTCGAGTCTAGTACCGCCCATTGCGCGCCCATAGCTCAACTGGATAGAGCGCTTGACTACGGATCAAGAGGCTGGGAGTTCGAGTCTTCCTGGGCGCATTCCACAACACGGCGGGGCGTAGCGCAGTCCGGTTAGCGCGCCTGGTTCGGGACCAGGAGGTCGGTGGTTCAAATCCACTCGCCCCGACTACAGAATGATCAATGTCCAATGCAATGACCAATGATCATTGGACATTGATCATTGGACACTGATCATTCGACATTCGTAAGCACGCATCTTATTGGTTAGCACAGCCCGAGCCAGACACACAAGCGATCGCCGCGATTCCTACGACGAGCACGCCGAGCCCGACCAATACCCCGATCGTCTTGGCAGGACTAAACCCCGGGGTCGCAAGCTCCGTAAAGTCCGAGACCGCGACGCGGTAGAGCACTGTGTCGTGAATCCCTGTCAGGCTGTCGCCCGCGACGACTCGCGGGTCAGCAAGACTTACGTGCGAGCCGTTAGCACGGGTCAGACGCACGACCCTGGGGTGCGCGGTGGTGATGAACTGCGACGGGGTGACTACCGCCTGACCGGGCCAGGTCGTGCATGCGGCGA
>QHTY01000182.1:24180-34211 GCA_003220985.1 Gemmatimonadota bacterium | reverse complement strand
CAGCGTTTGATCGTTCGACAGAAACGCGATGTAGTCTTGCGACGTGACGTCCTTGGCCAGGCCGTTGGCCACGAAGATGTCCTTGTTACCGTCGAGGTCGAAGTCGGCGATCAGGGCCGCCCAGCTCCAGTCGGTGCGGGCGACGCCGCCCTGCCAGGCGACGTCGCTGAACGTGCCGTCGCCGTTGTTGTGCTGGAGCATGTTGCGCATGAGCTGGTGGTCGAACCCCTCGCGCGCCTTGGCCTGATACAGCTCCCAGGATTCGAACGCCGACGTGGTCTTCAGCCGGTAGTCGTCCGCAGGCAGCATGTCGGACGTGTAGATGTCCGGCCAGCCATCGTTGTCGATGTCGGCGATGTCGACACCCATCGAGAAGTAGCTCGACAGCGGCATCGCCTTCTCGAGCACCTCGTCGAAGGTCCCGTCGCCCTTGTTGATGTACAGGTAGTCGCGCTCGAAGAAGTCGTTCGCGACGTACACGTCCGGCCGCCCATCGCGGTTTACGTCGCCAATGGCGATCCCCAACCCGAAGCCGATCTCGGGGCCGTAGATCCCCGCCTGCTCGCTCACGTTGACGAAATGGCCGCCGTCGTTCCGGTACAGCTCGTGCCCGCCTAACGGGTCGCGCTGATTGCGCTCGTTTTTGACTGCGATGGTCGAGACCGGACGTGGCGAGTTGCGGATCAGGAACATGTCCAGGTCGCCGTCCCCGTCGTAGTCGAAGAACGCCGCCTGCGTAGAGTATCCGGTATCGGCGATGCCGTACGCGGCGGCCATCTCGCGGAAGCGCGGGATCCCGTCTGTCACGCCCTGGTTGATGTAGAGCGTGTTCGCGCGCAGCGCGCCGCTCTGCAGGCCGGCGTGGCAGACATAGAGGTCGAGTTTGCCGTCGCCATTGACGTCGGCGAGGGTGACGCCCGTGGTCCAGCGGTCGTGCTCTTCGATGCCGGCCGCTTGCGTGATGTCGCGAAAGCGAAAGTGACCGAGGTTCAGGTAGAGTCGCGGGCCGCCCTCGTTGGACGTCAGCACGATCTCGGGGAGACCGTCGCCGCTGAGATCGCCCAGCGCCACGCCACCGCCGTTATAGAAGTTGCGATAGGTGAAGACGTTGAAGTCGCGCGTCTCGGTCAGACGATTGGCGAAGTTCACGCCGGTATAGCTCGAGGGCAGCAGTGTGAACAACTGCCCGTCACGGGATGCCGGCGGTGGCGCATCAGCGCGCTTGGTTTCGGAGCAAGCCACGATGGCGAGCAAAAGAAAGAGGGGCGCAGCGTGCTGCGCCCCTCTGTGAAGCGCCTGCGGCAATTAGTACCCGGGGTTTTGCGAGAGCAGGGGGTTGGCGCTGATCTGCGTCTGCGGGATCGGCATCAGGACGTAGTAGTCCGCGCTCGCCACTTTGCCGCCGACCAGACCCGATGCGGCGTCGGTTCGATTCGTGAACTTGCCGAACCGGATCAGGTCCTGCCGCCGCTTGACTTCACCGAACAGCTCGAACAACCGCTCCCTGAGAATCACGGAATCGGAGACCGCCGCAAGCGGAGGCGCGACGGGGTCGGTGCGGGCGCGCAGGTTGTTGAGGACTATCAGCGCTGGACCGTCCTGCCCGAGCACGTGCTGCGCCTCGGCCTTGATCAGATAGATTTCGCCCAGACGGAACCAGGCGAAGTCGTTGCCGCTGTTTTGCGCCACGTGGGCCGGGTCGGCCGGCCACTTGTAGATTCGTGGGCCCTCGCCTTCGGTCGCCGAGCGGATGTTAGCGATGCTGTCGGTGAAGACCAGCGCATTAGCGGGTGTATAGGGTGGACAAGCGTTGGACACCCGCACGGTCACCAGCGCACCTGTCAACACGTCCCGTTGAGGTCCGATCAGGATCGCGTTGCGACGCTTGTCGGTCGGATCGAAGGCGTTGAACGTCTGCGCCAGCGTCGAGAAGCCGTTCCACGGCGTGAGGGGCGCATACTGGCAATAGTGCAGCGCCGCCATGGCGATACCCATTCCCAGATTGTCCGCGGCGATGAACTTGACGACGAAGATGTTTTCCGGCGACTTGTAGTTGTCGGCGCGGAAATTCTGGGGGAATGAGTCGGCCAGCAAGTATTTGCCGGAATTCAGAATCCGATCGGCAGCGGCGATGGCGGCTGCGCACGCACCCTGGCTCCCGCTCACGGTTACACCCTGACACGAGTTGTATCCGTTGGCGTTGATAGGGCTCGCGGGGGTGCCATCCTTCGTAAACACGCCGGCGTTCAAGTACATGTTGGCGAGGATCGCATCGGCGGCCCACTTGGTGATCCGGCCGTTGTCCGCTGCGCCCCAGGTGTCTGGCAAGCCGGAATCACGGGCCGCAATCAACTCGCTTTCGATGAAGTCGAAGAGCTCACGGCGCGTGCTGCGGGCCTTCAATTGGATATCAGTGGTTGTCACGATCGGCACGCCGCCGAACATGTCCATCAGGAGATAGTAATAGAAGGCCCGTAATGTCCTGCCCTCCGCCACGTAACGCGCCTTGTTCGGAACGGTCGAGTTCTCCATTGCCGAAAGGAACAGATTGGCGCGCGCGACGCCCGTATAGGCCGTGTTCCAGGCTCCATTGAAGAAATTCGTCGTCGCGATGCTCGTAGGCGTCCAGGTCACGTTGTGCAGATCGATCCACTGGCCGTTGTCGTTCCAGTCCTTGCCGCGGATCGGCACCACGATCTCGTCGGTGCTGACCTCGTTCGCATCGTAGAGACCTCCTTCCGGCGCCGTGCTCCGCAGCTGCGCATATACACCCGCGAGACCGGCCAGCACTTCCGGCTCGGTGTGGAAGAAGTTCCCGGGCGTGATCAGGCTGAGCGGAGTTTCATCGAGGTTGGTGCACGCTTGCGGCACGATGAGCAGCCCAAAGAGCAGCGCCCCCGCTCCGAACGATATCTTCACAAATGGTCGCTTCATTGGACATCGCTCCCTAGAAGAGGAGACGGAGACCCCCCGTGATCGTCCGGGGGTGGGGATAGACGAGATAGTCGACACCGCGTACTGCCAGCCCGGTACCCGAATAGACCTCGGGGTCGAGCCCCGAATACCCCGTGAGGAGGAACAGATTGTCGGCCGACACATAGAGCCGCGCGCTGCGCGCCGAGCGCATCAGCAACGGCACGTGGAGGTCGTACCCGACCGTGATGTTCTGCATGCGCACAAACGACGCACTCTCGATCCAGCGAGAGGAGTAGATCGCGGGCTCATGAATACCGGTCGGATCGGTCACCGCGGGCCGCAGGATATTGCTCCCCCCGATGGCGTTACCCTTGCTGGAATAGACCAGTGCCGTGTTATTGAACACGTCCTGCCCCACCACTGCCCGGACCAGGAAACTGACGTCGAAGCGGTTCCAGGAGATCTGGCTGCTCCAGCCCAGCGTGAAGTCCGGATTGGCATTGCCGATGACGCGGTAATCGGCGGCGGCGGGGTTGCCACTGATCGTCGTCCGTCCGTTCACGCACCCCGTAGTGGCCGCGGTGCAGAAAAATACTTGCTGCCCCGTCGTCGGGTCGACCTCGAGGAATACGGGGCCGTAGAACGTCCCCAAGGCATACCCCGGGCAAAAGCCTGGCCTGCTTGGGTCGCAGACCATGACGCGCTCGGCCCGTACACCGCTCTGACCCTGCCCGCTAACGTCTGCTGACTCGTAGAACGGGCACGTCTTGACGTTGCTTGTCGTATCCGTCCCGCATCCAAGGTCAGTGACCTTGCTGCGGTCCGCGGCGAAGACGAGGCCCGCACGCCAAGTCAGGCCGGGTCGTGAGATCGCCAGAGCGTCAAGGGAAAGCTCCAGGCCGTGACCGCTGAGCCGGCCCACGTTTCTGAGCTGCTGGGGCGTCAGAGACGGCTGCGCGACGTCGACGGTCAGCAGCAGGTCCTTGGTGTTCTTGTGGTAATACTCGACGGTTCCGGAGAGCCGGTTGTTCAAGAGGCCGAAGTCGATCGCCCCGTCGACCTGCGAGGTCTGCTCCCACTTCAGATTCGGGTTCCCGTTACTCGTCGCGAGAACTCCGCCATGAGGAGTGTCACCCCACGGGTATGTGGCGCCGCTGCCGCTCGCGAGCGTGATCTCCGTGGTGTATGGATCGATGGTGGGATTGCCCTGGAGACCCCAGCCGAGGCGCACGCGGAACTCCGAGAACGGTCCACCCTGCATGAACCCTTCCTGCTTCAGATTCCACGAACCTGACAGCCCTGGGAACAGAGCCCATTTGTGTCCCGCCGCGAACCGGGACGAGCCGTCATACCGCACCACGCCTGTGACGAAAAAGCGATTGTTCAGCCCAAGGTTGGCCCGGCCGAAAAACGACGCGAGCCGGCTTTCCGTCGCGTTGGACGCGGTCGTTCTCGTGGTGGCGGCATCGAGGCTGTTGAAGCCGTAGGCGTCGGTGAAGAATCCGATGCCCCTTCCCATCACCCAGTTCGTCTTGAACTTGCTGTATTCATAGCCACCCACGACGTTGAGGCTGTGGCCCTCCCCGACTTGGCCGTCGTAGGTGAGGAGCGTCTGCAGCGTCTGTGTGGCGTTTTCCAGATTCTGTTGTTGCGCGAGCCCGTTCCCCAACGCCCTGCCCAGCGGGTTCGCGATCGGGTAGTACTCCTGCCGTCCGCCGTTGGAATGGTCCAGCCCCACGTTGACCTTCGCCGTCAGACCATGTACCACGTCGAACTCGGCCTCGGCGTTCCCGAGGGTCCTGGTCGTCTGGCCGAGGTTTATGATCTGATTTGCCAACGCCACCGGATTGCGTGTTGTGGTCCCGCCAACCTCGAAGAAATGCGTTCCCGTTGAATCGGTGAAGCTGACCGGCTGCGTCGGATTGAAGATGGCAACATTCTCAAACACGCCGCCTTCGAAGCCACCCTGGTTTTCATAGGTGAGGTAGGTGTTGTTGACGCGCGAGCTCGAGACGTTGAGGCCGATCCGCAGGCGGTTGTCGAGATCCGAGTGCGTGGCACTGAGCCGCCCCTGGATCCGCTCGAGCCCGCTCGAGAGCGTCACGCCTTGCTCTTTCGCGTAGTTCACGGACGCGCGATAGTGCGTGTCTTCGCTGCCGCCGGAGAACGCGAGATTGTGATTGTGCGTGATGGACGAGCGCGTCAGCGCGCCTTCCCAATTGGTGTTGTAGATGGTCCTGACGGTATCACCGGGATTGGGTCCCGTCTTCCACAGGACGCCCAGGTTCCCGAGGTGCGTAGGATCGAGGGCGTTGAAGGTGGCCGCCGAATCCGCGAAATGCTTCGTGAAGATCGTATCCGCCGGCCCATGTCTGCCGCTGAACGCGGTTGAATCGTTACGCCAGTTCGCAACCGAACCCTGCACGAAGGCGAGATACTCGTTGCCGTTCAGCACGTCGAGGTGGCGGGAGGGACTGGACGTCGACACATAACCGTCGTACTCGAAGGTCGCTCCGCCCGCCGTCTGACCGCGCTTCGTCTCGATGAGAATCACGCCGTTCGAGGCGCGGCTGCCGTAGATCGCCGTCGAGGCCGCGTCTTTGAGCACCGTGATGGATGCGATGTCGGCCGGGTTCAGCAGGTTCAAGGGGTTGCGCGCGAGCGACGGATTGCCGGTCCACCCGTTGCCGTCCGGCTCGGTCGCGACGTTGTTGATCGGAACCCCGTCTATGACGTAGAGCGGATCGTTCTTCGCGCTGACGGAGCTGCCGCCGCGGATCAGGATCTGCGCCCCCGCACCCGGCTCGCCGTTGTTCTGAATGACCTCCACGCCCGCGGCGCGTCCCTGGATCATTTGGCTGACGTTGGTCTTCACGCCAACGTTCGCGGCCGAGGCATCGACGCTCGAGACGGAGCCGGTGATGGCTTCACGCCGCGTCGTCCCGTAACCGGTGACGACGACGGCCTCGAGCAAGGACGCCTGCGGCGCCATTTCGAACCGCGCCTCGGCCGTCGCGCCGGCGGTGACGGTCACGATCTGCTGCTGCGGCCCAAACCCGATCCGTGTCGCCCGCACGACGACGCTTCCCGCCGGCACGTCGCCGAGCGAGTAGTTGCCGTCGGTTCCTGTCACGGTCGAACGCGCTGTGCCTTGGATTTGAACTGTGACGCCGGCGAGAGCCTGCTTTGTCGTGCTGTCGACCACCTGACCTCTGACGGTGCCGGTATTCTGCGCGGTGAGAGGCATGGAGTACAGACAGAGGAACGCGAGAGCCGAGACTGACTGTCGAACGAAGCGCATCGTGGTACCTCCGCGGGCTAGTCCGCTGACCAACGGAATACGGTTATTCCCATCGAATTGCCGCGCGATCCAGCCCTTGTCAAGGGCGTCCAGCGGGCCGAGTATGTACGCCCATGCTGCCGGCCGTTCTGCTCGCGATGCAGGTTGTATCCGCGCGGGGAACCCCGCCCGTATTGGAATTTCCCACCCCGGGCCTCGACGACCCTGCGGCATACGAGGGGTACACGGCCCGGCTCTATCGCGATAGCCGAGGGAATTCTGTCGAGATCTATATCGAAGGGAAGACGGGTCGCGTGGTGCATCTCTGGGCGGACGGGTTGAATGAAAGCATCGGGTTTACGGTTCGGCCGGTCGGGGCGGTCGCTTTCGGTGCGGGGACAGCGACGGTGTGGACGAGCGGCGGTCGTCGCGGATTACGCTACAACCTTGCGGTGCAAGTTGGGCGGTCTACGGCGGTCGAGGTCGGTCAGCTGCTCCTCGGGTCCATGCGCATCGAGCGCGACTTCGGCTATACGGGCCGAGTGCGCGACTCGATCGATGCGCCGACGTTCGTCGTTCCGGAAATGGCGCAGTTCGCCGCGAAAATGGGCCGACCGTATACCGATCGCCTGACACCCAGCGTCGTGCTCATCAACACCGCCTCGCGCTGGACGGTCCGCGCCTCGCAGCCGAGTCTCGATGGGAAGAACCACCTCTCGCTGGCGCTGAGCGGCGACGCGCGCCGCTCGGGCGCCACGCTCACCGGTCGGGTGGCGACGATCCGGCCCCTCGGGGGAGGCACCCAAGCGATCTCGCTGAGCGTCGAGATCGCGACCGACGGTCCTCCGCTGAGCCCGCTCGATCGCCGACAAATCTTCAACGATCGCTTTCGCCGCTTCGCTGATTCGGCAAAGTCTCCGCGCATCGAGCGCGAAATCCGCGGCTTCGAGCTGCTCAGCTCCAAGGAGAAGCTGTTAGCGGCTCTGCCGACCTACGCCACATACTTCGGGCGCGACATGCTCTTGACCGCGCTGCTGATGGAGCCCGTCTGGTCCGACACGATGGCGGAGTTTGTGATCGGCGCGGCCCTGGCGAAGCTCGCACCGACCGGTGAAGTGAGCCACGAAGAGGCACTCGGCGGCCAGGCGATTCGCGAGAATGTCGCCGAGTTCCTGAGGACCGGCGACCGCACGTTGCTGCGCAATCTGCAGGCGACGCGGGAGAACTACTGGATGGTGGACGACGACTTTCAGCTCCCCGTCGTTGCAGGACGCTACTTCGCCAACGCCAAGGTGCCCGATGCGCGCAAGCGCGCCTTCGTCCGCCGTTGGGACACGGCGCTCCGCAAGAATCTCGCGTACGCCTGGACGCAAGCGGCGCCGTACGCGCGCGACCCGGTTGCCACGAATCTCGTCAGCTTCAAGCGCGACCCGGACGGCTACTGTCACCCGGGCAGTTGGCGGGACAGCCGCGTCGGCTACGCGGGGGGCTGCTTCCCGTTCGACGTCAACGTCGTGTGGGTGCCTGCCGCCCTCCGTGCCATCGGGACCATCGACAGCGCGTTCCGCGCGCTGGGCGAGCCCGGTATCGAAGCGGCGTACGACGTGCGGCGTGCGGCGCAGACCTGGCAAGGGGCGGATCGTCATTTCACGGTGACGCTGGCGCCGGCGGAGGTCGAGGCGCGCGTGCGCGCGAAGCTCGCGTCGCTGCCCGCCGCGGAGCGGGCGCATTGGGAGTCGGTGCTGACGCGCTCCGGATTCCCAGCCGATACCCTGCGCTTTCCCGCGGTCTCGCTCGACAGCGGGGGACAGCAGATCCCGGTGATGAGCACGGACCCCGCGATGTGGCTGCTGCTGGAGCGGCAGGACGACGCGCGTGAGGCCGAGCTGCTGCGGCCGTTCCTGCTCCCGTACCCCGTCGGGCTGTTCATCGACGGCGTCGGCCTGGCGGTTGCGAATGACGCCTACGCCTCCCCCAACGTCTGGCAGATGTTCGAGCGCGATCTGTATCACTCCCCGCGCGTCGTCTGGAGTCGCGAAGTGAACACGTTGCTCGTCGCGTTGGCACAGGGCGGCCGCAACCGCCCGGGCGTGATCGATTCCGTACGCGCGGCCGCCAGGCGCTCTGGGCTGGAGTACTCCGAGCTGTGGAGCTACAAGTTCGAAGGAGGGGCTTTGCGGCCGGTGCGCTACGGCTCGAGCTCAGATGTGCAGTTGTGGACCCTGGCCGATATCGCAGTTCAATATCTCCTCAACTCCCCAAGGCACCCGCAATGAGCAATCTCCACGCCTTCGACCTGCTGTTCATCGCGGTCTACTTCATCATCCTGTTCGGCATCGCGTGGTGGGCGGCGCTGCGCGAGAAGAACGTGAGCTCCGACTATTTCCTGGCGAGCCGGGACGTCGCGTGGTTCGCGGTCGGCGCGAGCCTGTTCGCCTCCAACATCGGCAGCGAGCACCTCGTCGGGTTGGCGGGCACCGGTGCGGGGAGCGGGCTCGCGGTCGGTCACTTCGAGTGGCTCGCCTGTCTCATTCTGCTGCTGCTTGGCTGGCTCTTCGTTCCTTACTACCTCAAGAGCGGCGTCTATACGATGCCCGAGTTTTTGGAGAAGCGGTACAACTCGGCGGCGCGGACGTATTTCACCTGGGTGTCGGTCATCGGCTACGTCCTGACGAAGATCAGCGTGACGCTGTATGCGGGCGGCGTGGTGATTCGCGCAGTCACGGGGTGGAATTTCTACACCGCGGCCATCGTCCTCATCGTCGTCACCGGGCTGTATACCATCTTCGGCGGACTGCGCGCCGTGGTCTACACCGAGGTGCTCCAGGCGATCGTGCTGATTCTCGGCTCCATCACGCTCATGGCGATCGGGCTCTCGCGGGTCGGCGGCATCTCGGGACTCGAGGCAAAGGTTCCGGCCGGCTTCTTCTCGATGTTGAAGCCCACGAACCACCCCGACTTCCCGTGGACCGGTATCGTCTTCGGCGCACCGATCCTGGGCATCTGGTATTGGTGTACCGATCAGCACATCGTGCAGCGCGTGCTCGCCGCCAAGAACATCAAAGAGGCGCGCACCGGGACGATCTTCGCGGGCTACCTGAAGATTCTTCCCGTCTTCATTTTCGTGTTGCCCGGCATCGTGGCCCTGGCGCTGTTCCCCGAACTGCGCAGCAACGCGGACTCCGCGTATCCCACGCTGGTCACGCGGCTGCTCCCGGACGGGATCAAGGGCCTGGTGCTCGCCGGAATGCTCGCGGCGCTGATGAGCTCCCTGGCCTCCGCCTTCAACGCATGCTCCACCCTGTTGACATGGGATGTCTATAAGAAAATGCGTCCGGCTGCGACAGAGGCGCAGCTCGTGAAAGTGGGCCGCATTTCCGCCGGCGTCATGGTGGGGCTGGGCTTGGTGTGGATCCCGTTTATGAAGTACATCTCATCCCAGATCTACATCTATCTGCAGAGTGTCCAGGCCTACATCGCACCGCCGATCGCGGCCTGCTTCCTGCTTGGCCTGTTTTACCGCCGGCTGAACGGTTCCGGCGCGATTGCATCGCTGATCACCGGACTCGTACTCGGTCTGTTGCGCCTCATTCTCGAGCTCACGAACAAGGCGTCGGGCGGCGGTCTCACTCCCGGCACGCTGTGGCATTGGATCGCCACAATCAACTTCCTGCACTACGCGGTGCTGCTGTTCGTCATCTGCACGTTCGTGCTGTTCATCGTGAGCATGGCCACGCCGCCGCCCCCGGCCGAGAAGACCGAGGGCCTCACCTACCGCAAGCAAGCCGCCGCGGTCACAGACGCCGAGTCGCGGGGTGAGCGGAAGTTTGAGATT
>QHTY01000182.1:485-23977 GCA_003220985.1 Gemmatimonadota bacterium | reverse complement strand
GACGCCCGACCGCGCGGTGCACCGGCGACGATCGCGGCGCGGTATGACTCGGCGCGGCGCACGAACGGATTCGTGCTGCGCGCGTTCGTGGAGCAGAACTTCGTGTTGCCGCAGCCCGCGGGCGACGGCTATCACACCGTTGCCTCCCAGAGCATGGTGCAGCACGTCAATGCGCTGTGGCAGGTGTTGACGCGATCCGCCGACAGCGCTGGAGTCCGCTCATCCCTTATCCCTCTCCCGAGTCCCTATGTCGTACCCGGCGGGCGTTTTCGCGAGGTTTACTACTGGGACTCCTACTTCACGATGCTCGGCCTGGTGCAGAGTGGACGCACCGATCTCGTCAAGAACATGCTGGACAACTTCGCGCATCTGATCAGGACGCTCGGGCACATTCCCAACGGCAATCGCACGTATTACCTGACGCGCAGCCAGCCACCGTACTTCGCGGCGATGGTGGGGCTGTACGCGCGTGCGACGGACACTGCACAGGCGCTGGTGTACCTCGACGCGCTCGAGCAGGAATACGCGTTCTGGATGGACGGCGCGGACACTTTGGCGAAGGGGCACGCGTACCGGCGCGTCGTGCGTTTGCCAGACGGCGTCGTGATGAACCGCTACTGGGACGACTCGGCGGAGCCGAGGCCGGAGTCGTACCGGCCCGACGTCGAGATCGGCCAGACCCTGCCGGAACGCTCTCGCGCGGGCTTTTATCGCAACGCGCGGGCGACGGCCGAGAGCGGCTGGGACTTTTCGAGCCGCTGGATGCGTGATCCGAAAGATCTGCGCACGCTCGAGACGATCGACCTGATCCCGGTCGATCTCAACGCTCTCCTTTACAATGCCGAGCGGACCATCGCGGCGTTGGCGGCGTTCCGCCACCGCCGGGGGGGGGACGGCGGAGCGGACGATGCGGTGGCGCGGCGGTTCGCGCAGCACGCCGATGCGCGGCGGCTGGCGATCCTCGCCATGTACGACTCAGTGCAGGGGTTCTTTTTTGACCGGCGCTGGCACAGCGGCCAGCTCGTCACCGATCGGCCCTCGCTCGCCGCCGCGGCGCCGCTTTACTTCGGCATCGCGACCGACGATCAGGGAAAGCGCGTGGCGGCACGATTGGAGCGCGATTTCCTGAAACCCGGCGGCTTTGTCACGACCGGCTTCGCGTCGGGGCAGCAGTGGGATGCGCCCAACGGTTGGCCACCGCTCGAGTGGCTGACGATCGAGGGGGTGCGTCACTACGGCCGCGCCGACCTGGCTGATCAGGCGGGCAGCCGCTGGCTCGCGCTCATCGGTCGCACCTACCGCGCGACGGGACGGATGATGGAAAAGTACGACGTCGTGAATACGAACCGCAAAGCGGGTGGCGGCGAGTACCCGACGCAGGATGGATTTGGGTGGACCAACGGCGTCGCGCTCGCGCTCTGTGCAATGCCGACACAGGCGATTTGCAAGAACTAGGCCGCATCTAAAACGCCTGGTCCCACCTCTGCGACAACCTGATCGCCGATAGTATCAGGCCAACCATGCTGTAGGTCTGCACGAAGTTCCCCCACTGCTCGTGTGTGTTCGGATCGATATGCTCGGCCAGTAGTCCGTGGCGGTTGCGGCATTCCAGCAGGTACTCGAACGTCTTGCGCGCTTCGTCGCGTTCGCCGATCGCGGCGAGCGCGTTGATGTACCAGAAGCTGCACACGAGAAACGCGTTCGAGGGCGTGCCGAAGTCGTCGGGCGTGGTGTAGCGGAATACGAACTTGCCGCGCTTCAGCTCCTTGCCGATCGCGCGCACCGTGGCGACGAAGCGCGGATCGTCGTCGGCGACGAAAAACAGCTCGTTCAGCTGCAGCAGGCTGGCGTCGAGCGTGTCGCCCCCGAAGGTCGCGACGAAGGTACCCAGCTTGGCATTCCAGGCCCGCTGCGAGATGACCTCGTGCAGCTCGCGCGCGCGATCGCACCAGTACGCCGCGCGATCGGCGAGCCCGAGTTGTTTCGCGATGCGGCCGAGCCGCTCGCAGCCGACCCAGCACATCACCGCCGAGAACGTGTGGACGTGGGTGCTGCCGCGCAGCTCCCACAGCCCAGCGTCCGGCTGATCGAACAGCTTGACGCAGCGCTCGCCGAGCGGCTCGAGCCGGCGAAACAGCGACTCGTCGCCCTGGTGCACCAGCCGCCGATCGTAGAACACGTGTGTGGCGGCCAGAATGGACGAGCCGTAGACATCGTGCTGCGCCTGCTCCGACGCCTGGTTCCCGACGCGCACGGGCCCGATGCCCCGGTAGCCGGGGAGCGACGCAACGACGCGCTCAGGGGGCAGGCGATGTCCCGTGATCGTGTACACGGGATCGAGCGGCCGATCGGCGCCGTCGGCCACGATGTTCAGAATGAAGTTGAGGTAGCGCTCCATCGTCTGCGTCGCGCCGAGCCGGTTGAGCGCGTTCACGACGAAGTACGCGTCCCGCAGCCAGCAGTAGCGGTAGTCCCAGTTGCGGCTCGAGCCGGCCGCTTCGGGGATCGACGTCGTCAGCGCGGCGACGATGGCCCCGGTGTCCTCGAACACGTTGAGCTTCAGCGTGATCGCCGCGCGAATCACGGCGTCCTGCCACTCGAACGGAATCGCGAGCGAGCGCACCCATTCGCGCCAATACGCCGTCGTCTCGGAGAGGAAGTGCTTGCCAACCTCGCCCGCCGCTTCCTGCAGGGTTTCATCGGGGCCGAGGACGAGCGTCGCCGCATCGTCGACGAAGAACGCGTTCCCTTCGAGGATCGTGGTGACCGGCACGTCGGTCGTCAGCCGCAGCACGAGCGGGTTCCCGACGTAGCGGATGTGATTGCTGCCGGAGGTCGTGGCCGCGAGCGGCTGGCCGTAGCTCTGCGCGGGCCGCAGGCGCACGCGAATGCGGGGATGACCGGCGAGCCGCTGGATGCGGCGTACGATCATCATCGGACTGAACACCCGCCCGCGGTAATTGAACCGCGGCGCGAAATCGGTGATCTCGATGGCGCCGCCGGCGGAGTCGGTCACGCGCGTGACGACCACGGGTGTGTTGTGCAGGTACTTCTGCTCGACGCGGGCGCGGTCCAGCAGCTCGATCGCGAAGAACCCGATGTCGTCGCCAGGCTTGAGGAGCGAGCAGAACATCGGATCGCCGTCGAAGCGCGGGAAGCAGGTCCAGGTGATTTCGGCCGCGGGATCGACGAACGCGCCGATCGTGCCGTTGCCGATCAGTGCGAGATCGAGCGAAGCCATTGCTCCACCGCGTTCACGTTGTCGAGCCGCCATCGCGCCACCGTGTCACCCGCGCCGACCTTGATGGAGTGCCCACCCAGCTGGTTGACGGTCGCAAATCCCAATTCGTCGCTCGCGTCGTCACCGACGAACACCGGCGTGCGGCCGCCGAACGGCGGCTCCGCCATGAACTCGCGCAGCGCCCGGCCTTTGTCCTTCCCGGCCGGCTTCAGCTCCACGACGCTCTTGCCTAGCTGGAGGCAATACTCACCGTCGAGATCGGGAAGCAGCGCCTCCATGGTTTGATGCACGAAACCCGCCAGCCCGGGGATGCGGCGGTAGTGCAGGGCGAGCGAGAGCCCTTTGTCCTCGAGCAGGAGTCCCGGTTTGTCAATGATGGCCTGGGCGAGACGCTGGCGCACGGGGGCGAGGTCCTGCGTGGGCTCGTGCCGCGTCGCCCGGCCGTTGGCGCTGCGCCGCTCCGCGCCGTGCTGGCCGGCCGCGGGCAATTGCACACTCGGAAACAAGGAGTCGATGTCGATGATGGGGCGGCCGCTCATGAGTGCGACCGCCCCACCCGCGCAGTGATACAGCTCTTGCACCAGATGTCGCAGACTCTCGGAGACGCGAACGGCGGCCGGCGTGTCCGCGAAGTCGACGAGCGTACCATCGACATCAAAGAAGTAAGCCCAGTCGCAGCGAGGCTCCGGCGGCGGGAGGCTCGCGCTCACTGCCGGCCGCTGGTGCTCACCGACCCGCTCTGGCGTTGCTCGCCGCCGCGCGCCACCACGAATTCCGGCACGCGGCCCCGGCGCCGGCTGCTGGCGGCATCGAGCAGCATGCGGCCGGCCCAGCGAAACACGTTGAAGTCCTGGAGCAGGCCGCGCATCAGGCGCATGCGAATCCGTTGCTCGGTTTGCGGCATGGTAAGGGCGACGTCCAGCGCCGCGGCGCACTCGTCCGTGTCGTATGGGTTCACGATTAAGGCCTCGGGCAGCTCGCGCGCGGCTCCGGTGAAGTGGCTCAGGATGAGGACGCCGCGCTGGTCGTCCCGGGCGGACACGAATTCCTTCGCGACGAGGTTCATACCGTCGTGCAGGCTCGTGACCGCACACACATCGGCGCCGCGGTAGTACTCGAAGATCTCGTCGGGCTGATGGTGCTCCGCCTTGAGAATGATCGGCGGGTGGGTCGCCTCGGGGAAGCGCTGGTTGATGCGCGTCGCGAGCTCACGCACACGCATCTCGTAGGCGCGGTACTCATCGATGCGGATGCGGGTGGGCGCGGCGATCTGGATGAACGTGAACGTCCCGATCCACTCGGGCTTCAACTCGAGCAGTCGTTCCACCGCCCGCATCCGTTCCTCGATCCCCTTGGTGTAATCCATCCGGTCCACGCCGATGCCGACGGCGTGCTCGGGGGGGAGGTTGTGGCGCTGGCGGATCACGGTCCGGCACTGCTCGACCGGCTTGCTGAGCAGCTCCACGGGCGGCGGCCACTCGACCGAAATGGGATAGCGCTTGACCGAGGTCGGCTTGCCGCGATAGGAGACGCTGAAAGTCTCGCGGTCTACGCGCGCCTCGAGGAAGCGGTCGACGGTATCGACGAAGTTGTTGACGTGAAACTGCGTGTGGAAGCCGAGGATCGTGCTGCCCAACAGCCCGTCGAGCAGCTCGTCGCGCCAGGGGCAGATGGCGAAGGCCTCGGGATTGGGCCAGGGGATGTGCCAGAAGGAGATGATCGTCGCCGCCGGCATCGCTTCGCGAATCATGCGCGGCAACAGGGCGAGGTGATAGTCCTGCACCAGCACGATGGGGTCGGACGAGCTCGATTCCTGTTCGACGGTCGACGCGAACTTGCGATTGACGTTGACGTACTGCTCCCAGTCGCTCGTCCGGAAAATCGGGCGAACGTGCGCGATGTGGCACAGCGGCCAGATCCCTTCGTTCGCGAACCCGTAGTAGTAGCCGGCTTCTTCGTCCGGCGACAGCCACACTCGGCGGAGCTGATACTGGGGCTTCTCGGGCGGCGGCGGCACGGTCACCCGGTCGTGCGCGTCGACGACTTCGCGGTCGGCGTCCCCGCTGCCGTGCGCGATCCAGGTGCCGGAACAGGCGCGCATGATCGGCTCGAGTGCCGCGACCAGCCCGCTCGCGGGACGCCACACCTCGATCCCGGCGGCACGCCGCATGTGGATGTAGGGCTCCCGGTTCGAGACGACGATGACCTCCTGGCCACGCAGCTCGCGCTGCAGGATCTCCCGTAGAGTTTTGGGGGTCCAGCCGAGCCGGTCTTCATCGCGCGAGCGGTGGTCGGCTTCGATGTCCTCGATGAGCTGGCGCAGGTCGTGCGCAATCGGCCGTAGCTCGGGCGGCGTTGGGGGCAAAGCCCCCGCCCGCCCGGGGGCGAGGAACAGCGTCTCGCCGCGCAGCAGCCCGCGGAGTCCCTGGATCCAGCCGCGCCAGGACAGTTGGGCGATGATCACGGTGACGAGCGCGACCATGAGGCCCAGTCCCACGAAAAAGAGAAAGAGATACTCGCGCGTCTCGCGGCTACGGCGCGCGATGAAGCTCATGTCGTGCACCAGCACGAGCTGGCCGATCGGCGTTGCCACCATCGGCCCACTCGCAACGAGGGGACGCACTGACACGAACACGGGACCGCTTGCCGTCTGCAGCAAATCGCTCGTCCCCGCCGGCTTGGTGAAGCGGTCCAGGTCGGAGCACCGCACTTCTTTCGGGAGCGTCGTCGTCGCCACCGGCTCGCCGTCATTGGGCGGGCAAAAGGCCACCGCGAGCAGGCGCTCATCCTGTGTGATGCGTGTGAAGAACTCCTGAATGCGGCGCCGATTACCGGTCCGGATCAGGTCCTGCAGCGGATCCTGGATCGTGTTGGCGATCAGGTTGGCGCGCGTTTCGAGGTCCCGGCTGAACCAGCGGAGCATCAGCTTGTCCGCGAGCGGCAGCGCCCCGTAGGCGAAAATGCCGACGGCGATCAGCAGCGGGATCACGAAGCGGAGCGAGAGTCGCACGGCACTAACATACCCATTTGCGGCAACGAGTTCCGTGATTCGCTGGCATTCGGCGGGGCAATTTCGAATATTGGACCGCGCTCTACCAACCTGGGAGAACCAATGCGCGACGTCTCTCGCAGTATGGCGATGCTCGCGGCGCTGGCGGTGCTGGGAGTCTCGATCGCATCGGCACAGCATCCGCAGACTCGCAAAGGATTCTGGATCGGGTTCGGATTCGGGTACGGCAGCTACTCGTGCACGGACTGTGGCAGCACGGGCTCAGTCAGCGGCTACTTGAAGATGGGTGGAACGGTTGGCCCACATCTGCTGCTGGGTGGCGAAACGAACGGATGGTCGAAGAGCGAGAACGGCGCAACCATCGACGCCGGCAATGCCTCATTTACCGCCTACTATTACCCTCAGCCGGCGAGTGGTCTCTTGCTGCGCGGCGGCGTGGGCTTTTCGACGACTCGGGTCAGCAGTGGGGGACTCAGCGGCAGCAACACGGGCGTGGGTGCAACAGCGGGCGTAGGTTATGACGTGCGCGTTGGCGGGAACACGTCGATTACGCCGGTTCTCAACTTTGTGTGGGGTCATCCTACCAGCGGTTTCAACCAGAGCATCCTGCAATTCGCGGTCGGCGTGACCTTCCATTGATCTAGTGTCACACTCCATAACAGGCGACCGTCTCGGCCGGTGAACATCGAGCTGAGACGGTCGCTTCGTTTGTTCGACTTATTTCCCGGGCCGGTACAAGATCACGTTCGCCTTCTCCAGTGTGATCAGTCCCCCGCCAATCATCTCGCTGAGATCCGGCAGAATCGTTTGAATGGCTTCTTCGGTTTCAACGACCTCGATGATGATCGGAAGGTCAATCGACAGTCGCAGGACTTTATCGGTGTGGAGCTTGCTCGAGGCGCCGAATCCCGCAACGCCGCGCAGCACGGTCGCTCCGGCAAGTCCTTTGCCGCGAAAGCGCTCGAGCAGCGCTTCATAGAGTGGCTTGCCGTGATACTTGTCGCTCTCGCCGATGAAGACACGCATCAGCGTGCGCTGGCCGCGGAATTGTTCTGTCATCGGGACCTCACAGGAGTTTGTTGCCGAGCGCCGCGCCCAGCATCACGGCGCCGACGCAGCCCACAATCGTCGCGCTCATGTAGAGTGCCGCTCGGAGGTAGTCGCCATCATTGAGGAGTGCGACGCTCTCGTAGCTGAACGTACTCATGGTCGTGAACGCGCCGCAGAACCCGATGGTCAAGGCCGCGCGAATGTCGGGCGGAATCAGCGCCGTGCCGGTGGCGACACGCGAGCGCGATATACAGGATTGTCAAAAGAAAACTCCTGCCATGAATGGTTCAGGTAGGAGTCATCAGCCCGGAAAGCGGCGGTTGAAGGCGAACTCCATCGCCTGCCTGGAAACTAACTACGACGGTAGGAGACGGTAGGAGACGGTAGGAGACGGTAAGGGACGGTAAGGGTAAACAACTCCTACCGTCTGTTACCGTCCCTTACCGTCCCTTACCGTCCCTTACCGTCATATCTTTCCAGGCATGCCGCACATTCGGATCGCTCTGTCGCAATTCCGCCCGACGAAAGGGGAATACCAGGACAACGTCGCTCGCATCGGCGCCGTGGTTGCGCAGGCGGCCCGCCTCGATCCCAAACCTGACCTCGTCGTCTTTCCCGAGACGGCGACGTCGGGCTATTTCGTCGAAGGCGGAGTCAAGGAGCTCGCGGTCACCGCCGGCACGCTGGCGCGCGATCTCGCGGCCGCGTACGACGGACCGCCGATCGACGTCGCCGTGGGGTTCTACGAGCGCTTCCAGAATCATATCTACAACTCCGCGCTCTACGTTACGCTCCAAAAGCGGAAGCCCGACGTGCGGCACGTGCACCGCAAGGTGTTCCTGCCCACCTACGGGGTCTTCGACGAAGAGCGGTTCGTGGATCGTGGGCAGGACGGCGTGCGGTCGTTCGAGACGGCGTGGGGTGGGAAAGCCGCGATCCTGATTTGTGAGGACGCGTGGCACTCACTCGCGGCGACCGTGGCCGCCCTCGAGGGCGCGCAGCTGGTGATCGTGCCGAGTGCCTCGCCCGCCCGCGGGTTGGGAGAGGAGGAGGATTGCGAGGGCGAGACGCTGCCCGCATCCGTCGTGCGCTGGGAACGCATCGTGCGCGGCATCGCCGAGGAGCACGGCGTGTTCGTCGCCCTTGCCAACCTCGTCGGGTTCGAGGGTGGCAAGGGATTCCCCGGCGCGTCCGCGATCATCGATCCGACCGGCCGCATCATCGCCCGCGGTCCGCTGTTCGAGGAAGCGCTGCTCACGGCCGACATTGATCTCGATTCATTGACCACCGCACGCTCAGACTCGCCGCTGCTGGCGGATTTGCAGAGCGCATTGCCGGTGCTGACCCGGAGTCTCAGCGGCGACAAGCAGAACGAGAAGGTGAGATTCGACCCGGCCACGAACGGCAGTCCTACGCACCACGCACCACGCACCACGCACGTTGACGTGGTAGCAAAGAGACAAGCCGAGGAGGATCCGCTCGCGATCGATCCCGAGCTCACGCGCAAATGGTTGGTGAGCTTCCTGAAGGATGAAGTGGTGCGCCGGCGCGGCTTCACGAAGGGGCTGGTCGGGCTCTCCGGCGGCGTGGACTCGGCGCTCACCGCATTCCTCGCCGCCCAAGCCCTCGGCAAAGAGAACGTCATCGGCGTGCGCATGCCCTACCGGACGTCCAGTCCCGAAAGCCTCGAGCATGCGCAGCTCGTCATCGACACGCTCGGCATTCCCTCACTCACGATCGACATTTCCGATGCCGTGGATGGTCTCGTGAAGCAGGTCGGTGACCACGATCCGCACCGGCTGGGCAATATGATGGCGCGGCAGCGGATGATCGTGCTGTTCGACCTCTCCGCCAAGCTCAGCGCCCTGCCGCTCGGTACCAGCAACAAGTCGGAGCGGCTGCTCGGCTATTTCACCTGGCACGGCGACGACGCCCCGCCGGTGAACCCCTTGGGCGACCTGTTCAAGACGCAGGTCTGGGCGCTCGCGCGCCATGTCGGTGTACCCGAAGCGATCGTGGCCAAGCCGGCGACTGCGGACCTGATCAAGGGTCAAACAGATGAAGGCGATCTCGGCGTTTCGTACCTCAACGCCGACCGGATTCTCTATCACCTGATCCGCGGCGAAGAACCGAGCGACTTTAGTAAGGAAGAGGTGGAGATCGTCCGGAAGCGCTTGGACTCGACGCACTGGAAGCGGCGGCTCCCCACGGTGGCGGTCCTGTCTCAGACTGCAATTGGTGAATTCTATCTGCGGCCGGTGGATTACTGATGGCTGAGCGCAAGGGCCGTCATCCGCGCGAATCGGAGTCGGTGCTCACCGAGCTGATGATGCCGCACTATGCGAACATCATGGGCAACGTCTTCGGCGGCCATATTCTCGCGCTCGTCGACCGCGTCGCCGCGGTGGCCGCGATTCGCCATGCGCACCGCGAGTGCGTGACCGTCTCGGTCGACAAGGTCGACTTCCGCGAGCCAATTCACGTGGGCGAGCTGGTGACGGCGATGGCCCGCGTGAATTTTGCTGGCCGCACGTCGATGGAAGTCGGTGTGAAGGTGCTCGCCGAGAACGTGCTGACGGGCGATCGGCGGCACACGAATTCGTGCTACGTCACCTACGTCGCCCTCGACGAGAACGGCCGGCCGACTGAAGTCGATCCGATCGTTCCCGAAACGCCGGACGAGAAGCGGCGGTACGATCGGGCCGCCAAGCGGCGCGCGAAACGCGTGATGGAACGCCGCTACGAACAAGGCCGAGGTGAGTAGAGTCGTACTCGTGTTGTCGGGTGGCGGCGCGAGGGCGCTCGCGCATGCGGGAGCGTTCCGGGCATTGGAGCAAGCCAATCTCGTGCCCAGTCATATCGTCGCTACCTCGATGGGCGCGGTCGTGGGCGCCGCCCTCGGCGCTGGGATTCCGTTCGATCAGGTGCGCCGCCGTGCGATGGGAATCCGCCGCAAGGACGTGGCCCCCTTCGACCCCCTCGCCCTGCTGATGGGCCTGTTCGCGCGCAGCCTGTTCCCCGCATCCGCGCTCCGCAACGCGATCGCCCGCATGGTTCCCACGACGCGCTTCGAGTACCTCCGTATCCCGCTGACCGTCACGGCCACCGACCTGGACACGGGGGAGCTGTTGCTCCTGGGCGGCAAGAAGCAGGGAGAGGAAGAAATCGAGCTGGCGGATGCGCTCTACGCGTCGTGCGCGCTGCCGCTCTACTTCCCGCCGCTCGAAGCGGCCGGCCGGCGGCTGGGTGATGGCGGCCTGCGTGCCGTGCTGCCGCTCGGGCCGGCGCGGGAGCTCGAGCAGGATGCGGATCTCTTCGTCGCGGTGAACGTGGGGCCCGGCTTCGATGAACGCGGTCCCGCCACGAACGGGGATCAGCCTGCGCCGGATGCTCCGGTGCCGGCACGCATCCCGCGCGTGGTCCGGACCCACGGCGAGGCGATACGGATCATGATGGCCGAGCAGGCGGAGCGAACGCTGGCGGACTGGCCGCAGCACGGGCCGAAGCTCATTTATGTGCGCGCCGTCGCTGAGCGGGAAGCAACCTTCGCCGTCGATCGCGTGCAGGAGTACGTGGAAATGGGTTACCAGGCAACGAAAAGGGCCTTAGGATAGACGAGATGTTGAGGGAGACGCCGAGAGGCCGAGAGGCTGAGGGGCCGTGAGGACCGAGCGACGAGGACGGCAAATGCATGCATCTGAGGTGATGATTCCGGATCCTGTGGTCGCGGCTGCCGGTGCAACATCCTCTGAAGTGGCCGCATTAATGCGTGTGAAAGACATCTCGGTCGTGCCGGTGGTGGATAATCCGAAGGATCGCCGATACATGGGTACGATCTCTGATCGCGATATCGTCGCTCGTTGTGTGGGAGCGGGTCACGATCCAACAGATTGCTCAGCTGCAGATCACGCAAGAACCGACACGCCCGTTGTCAGGCCAGAGACAGAGCTGAAGGGATACAGGGTGGCAAGGCAGTTGGATCCCACCGATCATCACGTCAGGTCGACGATCGTGGTACTCGACGGTCAGCGGAGAGTCGTGGGCTTCATCCCACATCCGGAAGAGATCGACGGTATCCAAATCCAGCAATGAGTAGTATCTAGAGCCTCGTGCCTCATATCCCCTCAGCCGCTCGGCCTCTCGGCGTCTCCCTCGCCGTCTAACACCTATGTCTCATAAGTTCTTTACTCTTGCCGAAGCCAACCGTACGCTTCCCTTAGTCAAGCGCATCGTGCAGGACATCATGAGCGTCTATCCGGAATGGAAGGACCTGGTCGCTCAGTATGAGCTCCGAGCCGCACAGGCTCGGCCCGAGTGGGGGGAGTCGCAAGAACAAATCGCTCTCAAGGCCCAGATCGATTCGGTCGCCACGAAAATCAACGGCTTCCTCGGCGAGCTGGAGGAGATCGGCTGCGAGTTCAAAGGCTTCGACCTCGGGCTCGTGGATTTCCACGGCCGCCTGGACGAGCGGGAGATTCTGTGGTGCTGGAAGTTCGGCGAAGACCGGATTACCCACTGGCACGAGCTGGAGGCGGGATTCGCGGGGCGGCAGCCGTTGCCCGAAGTCTTGAGCGGCACGTGAGGGGCTTCTGGCTCTTCCTCCACGTCATGGGATTCGTGGCCTGGCTGGGCGGCGGCTTGGCCATCATGCTCAGCGGCATCACGGCTAAGTACTTCCCCCCCGACCATCGCCTTGCGGTCTACCGGGTGATGAGCGTCGTGGCCCGCAATCTGATCGGCCCAGGGGCCGTGCTCGTGGTTGTCAGTGGCATCGTCCTCTCTGTGCCTTACTTCAGCAGTGCCACGGTTCCAACCTGGCTCATGGCGATGCAGACTTTTGGCCTGCTTGGCGCGATCGTGGTGATTGGGATCGTGACGCCCACCGCGGCGCGGCTGGGCCGGCTGGAGGTGGGCGCGCGCGGCGAGCTGCCTGAATCGTTTACAGGACTGCGGCGCCGGCAGGCAATCTTTGCCACGCTCGCGGGAATCCTTGCGCTGTTCGCCCTTCTTTCGGGAACTCTCTTCAGATCCTAGCCTCTCGTGTCTTCTCAGCCTCTCAGCCTCTCGGCCGCTCGGCTCAGCGTCTCACTCCGTGACCTCATTCCCCCTCCAAGGGTCGTGTGTGGAGTGCGTGGATTGGTTCTCTTCGACTTCGGCGGGACCCTGGATGCGGACGGCGCCCGTTGGAGCGTTCGGTTTCACGCCGCGTATCGCGCGGCGGGCGGCAAACAGTCGTTCGCGGCGTTCGACCGGGCGTTTCGCGAGTCGGACCGAGCTCTCGAGCGGCTCTCAGGAATAGAGAGGCTGGGATTCCGCGCGATGATTGACGCTCAAACCGCGTTGCTGCTCCCCCGATTGTCGGACGGGGCCGGTCTCTCGCCGCGGGCCATCGCCGATCAGTTCCATTCGTCCACATGTGCGGTCGTGCACCGCAACGCAGCGCTGCTCGAGCTGCTGCACAGCTCCTATCACCTGGGCGTCGTTTATTGCCTCGAGGAGCTCGGCGTCATGCGGTATTTCTCCGTCGTCGCGGATTCGGGGCGCGTCGGCATCACCAAGCCAGATCCCCGACTGTTTCAGCACGCGCTGAGCTGCCCCGGACTCGTCTCGAATCCGGCCTGGATGGTGGGCGACAATTTCGAGTCGGACATTCGCCCCGCCGCCGCGCTGGGCCTGTCGACCGCCTGGCTCGCGCCCGAAACGGAGAAACCCCGCGAGCGCGGCATTCCGACGGTTCGTCTGAAGACGCTGTCCGATCTCGCCGGGGTGCTCGAGTCATGATGCACGGACTCGTACTGGCGGGCGGGCGCGGCTCTCGTCTGGCCGCTGAGGGGGTCGAGACGCCCAAGGCGTGGGTGGAAGTCGCGGGCCGGCCGCAGATCGTCCATCTGGTCGAGACGTTCACCGAGCTGGGGTGCGAATCGATCACGTGCATGGTGCGCGACGGTGTCCCGGTTGACCTGCCCGCCCCGGCGATTGTGCGGACGTGCCGGACACCCTCATCCCTGCACACACTCGTCGCCGGGCTCGCGATCGTGCCGCCGGGCCCGGTCTTCTGTGCCATGGTGGATACGGTGATGCCCGCCGCGGATTGGCGGCGTGTGTTTCGCGCTGTGACCGAACGTCTCACCGCCGGAGCGGCCGCCGTCCTGGCGGTGACTCCCTTCGTCGATGACGAGCTGCCGCTCTACGTCACGCGGGATGGCAACGGTCTCGCCACTGGAATATTCGACACGCCCCCTCCGGACACGCCGTTGCTCGTCACCGGCGGCGTGTACGGGTTGAGCACGGTCGCGCGGCGGCTCGCCGCGGTTGCGGTCGCATCGCTGCACCGCATGCGCGCGTTCCTGCGGCTGCTGGTCGAGCTGAAGACGCCTGTCGCCACGGTCGAGGTGCCCCGCATCATCGATCTCGATCACAAGAGTGACCTCGCAGCGGCAGAGCGGTGGCTAACGGCGGGAGCTCGGAGCCGGGAGCCGGGAGCCGGGGCACCATGAAAAGCCTGGTTGCTCTGTACCGGAGTCCGACGTACTCACCCGAGGTGCATCGCCGCAACGACACGGCCATCCTCGACGACACCGTCGCCGGTTTGGAGCAACGGGGCTGGCACGTGTCGCGCGCCGGCGAGGGAGAAGTCGCGGCGGGCCGGCTGCCCGCGGCGGAGCTGTACGTGAACATGTGCCAGGGGCCGGCGGCATCGGAGCGCCTGCGAGACCTCGTCCCGCGCGAAGCGCTGGCGGTCAATCCGCCGGAAAGCGTGCTGAACTGCCATCGCCACCGCCTGGTGGGTCACATGACCGCTGCCGGGCTGCCGTTCCCACGCACCCTCATCGTGCCGACCGCTGAGCCGCAGGCCGTCGTGCCTCTGGTCCATCAACTGAACGGGGACGGGAGGCCTGTCTGGGTCAAACGTGGCGACGTGCATGCGGAAACGAGCGCCGACGTCGTGTCGGCCAAGGAAGCGAGTGTGACGGACGCGATCGCCGGATTCGCACGCCGCGGTGTGACGCGCGTGGCGCTGCAGGCACACGTCGCCGGGCCGATCGTGAAGTTCTACGCCGTCGCCGATGGGCGCTTCTTTTCGTGGTACGCAGCAGATCCTGGCCGGGTTGAGATCTGCGAGCAGAGTCTCAAAGACCTCGTGTTCGCGGCGGCGCGCGCCGTCGGGCTCGAGGTCTTCGGCGGCGATGTCGCGTTCCCCAAGCCCGACGCACCGGTCCTCATCGACCTGAACGACTGGCCGTCGTTTGCTCCCGTGCGCGCCGCGGCCGCCGCCGCGATCGCCGCGTACATCGACGAGAAAGCCACGAACGGAAAACTGGCATGATCGACCTCCTAACCCAGTCGGAATCGCAACGCGTCTTCGAGCTCGAGGCGCAGCACCTCGCGCCCGGCACGCAGAGCGTTGCGCTCTTCAGCAAGCTCTGCATGGATCGCGGCGAAGGTGCGCTCCTGTGGGACATCGACGGCAATCGCTACATCGATCTGCTCGCCGGTGTGGGCGTCGCGAGCCTTGGCTACGCGCATCCGCGCTACGTCGCCGAGCTGACGAAGCAGCTCGAGCGGGTGCACGTGGGAAGCTTCACGTCCGAGCATCG
The DNA here is from genome assembly GCA_003220985.1 of Gemmatimonadota bacterium. GTDB lineage: Bacteria > Gemmatimonadota > Gemmatimonadetes > Gemmatimonadales > GWC2-71-9 > 20CM-2-65-7. Next base: position 9,078 of record QHTY01000182.1, on the reverse strand, counting down.
CGCCGCCCTGGTGAAGCTGATCGCGGAGCTCGCGCCCGGCGACTTGAACCGCACGCAGCTCTACTCGAGCGGTGCGGAGGCCGTTGAAGCGGCGGTGCGGCTGGCGAAGGCCGCGACCGGAAGGCACGAAGTCATGGGATTCTGGGGCGGCTTCCATGGCAAGACGGGCGGCGTGCTGCCGCTACTCTCCGGCAGCTTCAAGCACGGCCTGGGGCCGCTGGCGCCGGGCAACTACTCGAGTCCGTACGCGTCGTGCGCGCGCTGCGCGTTCAAGAAGACGTTCCCGTCGTGTCAGTGGCACTGCGTCGATTTCGTGCGCTCCAAGATCGCGCTCGAAACGACCAACGACATCGCGGCAATCATCGTCGAGCCGATCCAGGGAACGGCCGGCAACATCGTGCCCCCGGCGGGTTACCTGCGCGAGCTGCGCGCGCTCGCCACGGAAATCGGCGCCCTGCTCATCTGCGACGAAATGATCACGGGGTTCGGACGGACCGGGAAGATGTTCGCGATCGAGCACGACGACGTCGTGCCCGACATCATGCTCGTGGGTAAAGGCTTCGGCGGGGGATTCCCCGTCAGCGGCATCGTGATCCGCGAGCAGGTAGCGTTCTCGAAGCCGTGGGCCAATCCGAGCGGCAGCTCGTCCAGCTACGGCGGCAATCCGCTCGCCGCCGCGGCGGCGCATGTCACGATTCGCACGATCGTCGAGGACGAGCTCGTCGCACACAGCCGCCGCCTGGGCGCCCTGATGCTCGCAGAGATGCGAGCGTGGGAAGAGGAGATTCCCATCGTCAGCGACGTGCGGGGCCGCGGCTTGATGCTCGGCATGGATCTGGTGGTGCCCGGCACGCGCAAACTGCTCGACAAGAAGCTCACACGCTGGATCTTCGACACGCTGCTCGCCCGTGGCGTCATCGCGATGATCTACAACCCCGAAGTGCGTATCAACCCGCCGCTGGTCATTACGGACGAACAGGCGATGGAAGCGCTCGCGACGATGAAGGCGGTGCTCGAAGAGGCCAGCACCCGTGTACGCCAGTAAGGGTCCGGTTGTAGAAGAATGGGCTGACCGGCGGTTCTTCCGGCCGCTGGGTTGGCGCCTGGCGACCGCGCTCCTGCCGACGCGCATCTCGGCGGATGCCGTGACGCTCGCGAGTTTGGTGCTGGGCGTGCTCGCCGGTCACCTGTTCTGGTATCGCAGCGCCTGGATCAACGCGAGCGGCGTGTTGCTGTTCATCCTGTCCGACGTGCTGGACAGCGTAGACGGGCAGCTCGCGCGGCTGCGCGGCACGTCCACCCGCATGGGCCGCGTGCTCGATGGGCTCGCCGACAGCGGCCGCTTCGTCAGTCTCTACGGGCATCTCGCCGCCCGCCTATATGTCACGCATTGGCACTGGGGCGGCGTCGCGCTGGCGCTCGCCGCGCTGTTCTCACACTCCTACCAGGCAGCCGCGGCCGATTTCATTCGGCAGGCGTACTTGCGGTTCGCCGTCGGCGCAGGAGACGAGCTGGATGTCGTTGCGGATGCGGCGATCGGGGGGGGGAGCGGTGCGTCACTCTGGGAGCGCATCTCTTCCTGGATCTACGGCGACTACACGCGCCGGCAGGCATGGCTGTTCCCGCGGACCACGGCGCTCGCCCGCGCCTACGCAGGACGCGAGGTGCCCGAATCGCTGCGCCGCTCGTGGGCCGAGCGCCAGCGTTGGGTTGTGCAGGGCTGCGCATGGATCGCGCAAAACATTCGCTTCCTGCTCCTGGCGCTGACCGCGGTGCCCCACTGGCCCGCGGCGTACTGCTGGATCGTGATTGGCCCGTTGAATCTGGTGCTCGTCGTCCTGATTCTCGCGCACGAGCGCGAGCCGAAGGTCTATGCGCAGCTCGCCTGATCCCAAGGTCTATCGCGGCGCCCTCGTCGGCCTGGGAGGGATCGCCCGCTTGGGGCACCTGCCCGCGTTCCGCGCGGACCGTCAGGTGGCTTCGCGGCTGCAGATCGTCGGGATCGTGGATGACGCGCCCAACGCGCCAAGGTCCTTCGACGGTATTCCTCTATTATCTCAGCCCGACAAGCTGTCCGACCTGGGCCCGCTCGACTTCGTCGACATCTGCACCCCGACATCGACGCACCTCGATCTCTCGCTGTGGGGACTGTCGCAGGGATATCACGTGCTGTGCGAGAAGCCGGTGGCGGTTAATCGCGCTGAAGCGTCTCGCCTGGCCGCGGCGGCGCTCGACGCCAGGCGTGTCGTCATGCCGTGCCACCAGTACCGGTTCAATCCGGTGTGGCGCCGGGTCAAGCAGTGGCTCGACGACGGTGTGATCGGCCGATGGTATCTGGCGGAGTTTCGCGTGTATCGACTCGCCGCCGACTCCGGTGCGAGCGACGACGCCATCCCCTGGCGTGGCCGCCGGGCCGCCGGGCGCGGCGGCGTGATGCTCGATCACGGCACCCATCTCGTGTACGAGCTGCTGGACGTCGCCGGTCCGCCGCAGGCGGTGCGCGCCTGGACCGGGCGGCTGCGGCACGGCGGCTACGACGTCGAGGACACCGCGCAGATCCTGTTCGAGTATCCCAATCGCATGGCCACGATGTTCCTGACGTGGGCCGCGCGGCGCCGTGAGACGGAAATCCGCTTCAGCGGAGAGCGCGGCAGCATCACGTGGAGCGGCGGCATGTTGACGCTCGAGCGCGACGGCCAGACGGAATCGTTCGACCATACCGTCGATCTCGACAAGGCCTCGTACGCAAAATGGTTTGCGGACCTGTTCCGTGACTTCGCGACCACGCTCGACTCGGGCGACAGCGCCCGGCCGATGGCCGACATCGCGCAGGTCGCGGCGGTGCTCGAGGCATCGTATGCCGCGGTCGCATGAGCCGGACCCTGCAGATCGCCCTCTTTGTCCTCGGCGCGAGCGTCTTCGGCTATCTCGTCGCACGGATCGGCGTGGGACAGCTGCTCTCCGACGCCGCGCGCACCGGCTTCATGTTCGTTCCGATCGTGCTGCTCTATGCTCTGGTCTACGCCTGCAGCGCACTCGCCTGGCAGCTCACGATGGAAGAGTTCAAGCGGCCGCCGTACTGGCGTACCTACGCCATTCTGATATCCGCGAGCGCACTCAATTTCCTCACGCCCCTCATCAACGCCGGCGGTGAGCCGTTCCGCGTTGTCGCGGTCACGCCATGGCTCGGCAAACGACGCGCCGCCGGATCGGTCATTCTCCATCGGATGCTGCACTCGTTTGCGTACGTACTCGTGTGGTTCACCGCGGTCGTCATGGCCTTCGCCTTGCTGCCGCGCGCTACGCCCGATGCCGTCCTGGTATTGCTGGGCAGTGTCGGCCTGGTGTTGCTGCTGATCATCGCACTGTTGCTGTCGGCGCACCGGAGCGGGGTGCTCGAGCGCGTTCTGAATGGGATGCGCAAAGTGCCGCTCATGCGCCGGCTCGCCGCGCGGCTTGAGCCGCGGCGGGCCATGCTCGTCGAGCTGGATGCGCAAATCACCCGTTTCTATCACCGCCAGCCGGCGCGGTTTGTGCAAGCGATCGTGCTCGAGTACCTGAGCCGCTGCATTTTCATGCTCGAGATCGTACTCATCGTCGCCAGCCTGGGATCTCGGCTCGGATATCTCCAGGCGTTCACGATCGGCGGGCTCGAAGCGCTCGCGGGAAACCTCCTGTTTATGGTGCCGTTCGAGATCGGAGCGCGTGAGGGGGCCTATTATGGGCTCTTCAATCTCTTCGGCCTCGATCCCCAGCTCGGCTTGTACACCTCGATCGTCAGTCGCGTGCGGGACTTCGCGTGGATCGGTCTCGGTCTGTTGCTGGTGCTCCCCGTCGCCGAGCGGCAGCCCGCCGTATGACGATCGTGACACACGCGCTCGCGACGACGCTCGGTGTGCGAGTCTTCAAGCTCACGGGCAGCGACGCCGTGCTCGCATATGTCTTCGGGGTCGGCGTGGACCTCGATCACGCCATCAAAGCGCCCTTTTACCTGCGCGCAGTCGGTCGCCGCAGACGACTGGGATATTATTGGCGCACCTCACTGCAAGAGCCGGTCGCGCTGCTGTGGATCATCCCGCTGTGTTTTTTCCTGGGGACCTGGGTGCCGGCGCTCTTCTTCCTTATCCATCTCGCGATGGACTACGGCGTCGGCTACGAAAAGATGCCGTGGTATCCGTACTCACCGCTGGTCACGCAAGGCTTTCTCGCCCAAGTCTCGGATAGGACGAAGGAAGCCGTTCTCATCGTGGTGCTGCTATGTATGAATTTGCTCCTGTTCTTGGCTCCGCTTTAGACCGCGGGATTCGCCCGGTCCTGCGATTCCTGCACGTCACCCTCGGGCTCTCGCCCGACCAGGTGACCTGGGCCGCGTTTTGGGTGAGCGCGGCCGCCGCCGTCGTCTTCGCGACCGGTCGCGTCGTCCCCGCGCTCGTCCTCGTCGCGATCGGCCAAGTCCTGGACGGGCTCGACGGCGGCATCGCGCGACAGTTCGGACTCGTCTCCGCAGCCGGCCATCGGCTCGATACGCGGCTCGATCGCGCGTCGGAGATCGCGATCTTCCTTGGCTGTGCGGTGGGTGGGTTGGTGTCGCTGAAACTCGCCGTACTCGCGTCGGTCGCCCTCCTCCTGCTCACCACGATTGTGGATCGATCACGGCTCGACCCGGGCGTCAAACGGTTCGCGCTGTATTTCGGCATTTGGGTGCCGTACCCGCTGATCTTCTCGACCATCTTTATCGTGAATCTTGCTGCGTACGTGGTGGGGCTCCTGATCATCGACTGTCGCTTTCAAAGCGACATGGATACGCTCGGCGGCGACTTGAATACGGTCGCGTCGCGCGCCGCCGCGCGTCTCGAGACTCTGTGATTCAGCATCCGTACGTCGTCGTCGCACCGGCGGAAACGCTGCACGTCGAGGCCTGGCCGGGCGACGGCCGGCCGATCGCCCTCGTGCCGGGACTGTTCGGTGCGGCCTTCACGTTCCGGAAAGTCCTGCCGCTGCTCGCCGCCCAAGGATTCCGGCCGATCGTCATCGAGCCACTCGGTACGGGTTTCTCGAGCCGGCCGCCGAAGGCCGACTACTCGCTGGCGGCACAGTCGCGGCGGCTGGCCGCCGTGATCGACTCGCTCGGCTCCGGGCCGGTGCTCGTGCTCGCCCATTCGCTCGGCGCGGCCATCGCGTTCCGGCTCGCCCTCGACAGACCTGACCTCGTGCGCGGCATCGTGTCGCTCGAAGGCGGCCCGACAGAGGAGGCGACGACTCCCGGTTTCCGCAGCGCGATGCGCTTCGTGCCGTGGATCAAGCTGCTGGGCGGGATCAACCTCATCCGCCGCAAAATTCGCGGTATGCTGCTCGACTCCTCCGGCGACCGCTCGTGGGTCACGGACGGCGTCGTGCTGGGCTACACGCTCGGTGAAGCGCGCGACTTCGACGCGACACTGCGGACCTTGCTCGCGATGTCTCGCGCGCGCGAGCCGGCGAAGCTTACGCCGCGCCTCGGCGACATCACCTGTCCCGTGACGCTGGTGGTCGGGACGGCGCCCCACGACGGCGACGTGTCGCCGCAGGAAGTCGCGCTCATGAACCACGCCCTCGTCTCGTTCGCGGTGGACAGCGAGCCCGGCGCCGGCCACTACCTCCAGGAAGAGCGCCCCGCGGCTGTCGTGTCCGCGGTCGAACGACTGGCGGAGCGAGTCCCCCCCCGGTGACGCCGTTGCGCATCGCGCTCGTCGCGGAGGACTACTATCCGCAGCTCGGCGGCGTGCCGGAGCACGTGCACAATCTCGCACGGGAATTGGAGGCGCTGGGGCATCATGCGATCATCGTGACTTCGAACATGAAGGAGCCCGGAGCCGGGAGCCAGGAGCCGGTCGAGCATGCGGACGTGCGCCGCGTCGGGACAAGCGTCGTCATCTACGCAAATGGCGGCGTCGCGAGAATCACCGTCGGATGGCGGCTCACCAAACGTTTGGAAGAGCTGTTTCGCGCCGAGCGCTTCGATGTCGTCCATGTCCACGGCGGGCTGAATCCCACGCTCGGCCTCGTGGCGCCGCGGGCGGCGTGGCGCTTGGGGCTTCCCGTCGTCGCCACGTTCCACACCTGGTTCCCCAGCTCGGTCGGCTGTCGCGTCTTCCGCCGGCCGTTGCAGCGGATGCTCGATCGCCATGCAGCCACGATCGCGGTCAGCAGCGCCGCGCGCGATGCGATGGCTCGCTACTTCACGGCGCCGTGGGAAATCATCCCGAACGGCGTCGACACGAGGTTCTTCCGCCCCGGCCTGTCCAAAGGGGCCCCAGGGCCGCGACTGCTGTGGCTGGGACGGATCGAGCCGCGCAATGACCTCGGCACGGTGCTCGCGGCCATGCCGCGCATCCTCGAGCGTCATCCCGCCGCGCGTCTGACGGTCGTCGGCGACGGTCCGTGGCGCTCGCGCATGGAGCGCGCCGCCCGGCGGGGAGGGCTCGGACCATGCGTGCACTTCGCGGGTTACGCCAACGGCGGCCGGCCCGGCTACTATCGCGGCGCCGACGTCTACCTCTGTCCGACCAGGCGGGCCTCGTTCGGGGTGACGCTGCTCGAGGCGATGGCGTGCGGCACGCCGCTCGTCGTCTCGGACATTCCCGCCTTCCGCGATCTCGCCGGAGACTCGCACGCCGTATTCGCTCCACCCGGCGATCCCGCTGGGTGGGGACGGGCGGTGAATGACCTGATCGACGACGGCGCGCGGCGTGAGACGATGATGCAAGAGGGACGGAGAGTCGCCGAGCGGCATGCGTGGCCGCTCGTGGCGCAGCGTGTGCTGGCGGTTTACAGGCGGGTGACGGGATGATGGGGCTCGACCTGATCTTCGGGCCGTCGGTCGAGCGGGGCCCGCGCGACCACCGTATCTATCTGACGTTCGACGACGGCCCCAACGAGCGTGCAACCGAGGCGATCCTCGAGACCCTCAGCATCGAGCGTGTGCCGGCCGCGTTCTTCATGGTGGGCGCACATGTGCGCCGGTTCCCCAAGCTGGCGCTGTGCGTGGCGGATGAGGGCCACGCTGTGGGCAATCACACCGAGCACCATCAGAAGCTGCTGTTGTCGGGCCGCGGAACCGTGCGCCGGGAGCTGCGAACGGCACATGAGGCGATCGCGGGCAGCATCGGTTACGCGCCGAGCGCTTTCCGCGCCCCGCATGGCCACCGCAGCGTATATCTGCGCTCGCTCGCGCGCGACATGGGCTACACGGTATTCGGGTGGACATTCGGTGTGTTTGACACCGCGCGACCGGGAGTCGAGGAGATTCGGCGGCGAGTACGCAAGCGGTTGCGGCCGGGGGCAATAGTTCTCCTGCACGATGGAGACGGATACGATCCTGAAGGAGATCGCATGCAAACCGCTAACGCTTTGCCGGGGATTCTCCAGGATGGACGGAACGCCGGTTTCGAATTCGCACCGCTGAGCGACCTGTTAAACAATCACGCCTGACGGGACACTCCGGGCAGTTTGGTTTTCGCGCCGTGCAGACCAGCGCACCAAGCTCCATCATCGCTTGATTAAACTTCCACGCCGTCGTCCCGCGTGTCGGCATCATCGTCTCGGCGAGGCTCCAGACATCATCAGGTGCAAACGCCCGTTCCAGGACTCGCCGCACATTCGTGTCCACCGCCGCTACAGGCTTCTCATACGCAAAGCACGCCACCGCTCCCGCTGTGTACCGTCCGACACCGGGGAGTGTCCGCAGGGCCTCAGGGTCGTCGGGCAGCGTGCCGTCATGCCGGCGTGTAACCTCGCGTGCGAGCTGATGCAGATTGCGAGCGCGGGCGTAATAGCCGAGCCCGTCCCACTCTTCCATCACGGCTTTGGGTCGAGCGCGCGCCAGGGCAGCGATCGTGGGAAAGCGCGCCATGAAGCGCGGGTAGTACTCCAGGACTCTGCTCACCTGCGTCTGCTGCAGCATGAATTCAGAGACGAGGATGGCGTAGGGGTTGCGAGTATCGCGCCAGGGAAGATCGCGGCCCTTCCTCTTATACCAGGCCAATAGCTTGCGAATAAAGAGCTTCCGTACCTGAGGGGTGGACGGGGGGGCCATGCGTACACAAGATACACAGCCATGAGAGCATTCACCGCCGCCATCGACCTGCGGCGATATGTCGGGCGGTGGTCCTTGCGCAGCGCCAGCCACGCGGGGCGCTTCTTTTTTATGGTACTGGATCTGGTGCGCGGCATCCTGGAATGGCGCGTCTGGGTCCCCCGCACCATCGAGCAGACGATGTCCGTCGGCTATGGCAGCCTCTTCATCGTGCTCCTGGTCGCCGGGTTCGCCGGAGCCGTGACCAGTCTCCAGGCCGGCTACCAGTTCACGGGCCAACTGCCGCTCTACGTGGCCGGTGGAATCATCTCGGAATCGATGATTCTCGAGCTCGGCGGCATAGCGCGCGCCGATCCGGCCGGCCAGGATGAGGCCCGTGAGTACGGGACCCAGCTCCAGGATCATCGATTCGACGATGACCCCACCGGCCACGTAGAGGGGCAGCTGCCCGGTGAACTGGTACCCTGTCTGGAGCGAGGTCACTGCGCCCGCAAACCCGGCCACGAGCAGCACGATGAA
>QHTY01000182.1:0-410 GCA_003220985.1 Gemmatimonadota bacterium | reverse complement strand
CGGCCGCTCGACTTGTGGTACTCGCTCATCAAGTCGTACGCGTTCGCGGGGGCGGTCACGATCATTCCCTGCTACATCGGCTTCAACACCCAGCAGGGCGCCGAGGGCGTCGGCCGGGCGACCACGCAGGCCGTGGTGGCGGCATCCGTCACGGTGCTGATGCTCGATACGATTCTCACGAAGCTCATCCTGGGGACGGCGAAGTGAGCATCGAGCTGAAGCACGTCTCGAAGCGCTTCGTGGACAACGTGGTGCTCGACGGCGTCGACTTCTTCGTGGCCGAAGGCGAAACCGTCGCGCTGCTCGGCCCATCTGGCGTCGGCAAGAGTGTCCTGCTGAAGCATATCATCGGACTCATCAAGCCTGATTCTGGTGAAGTCTGGGTGGACGGGCAGCAGGTTCCGCTGCTG
>QHTY01000015.1:1929-5652 GCA_003220985.1 Gemmatimonadota bacterium | reverse complement strand
AAAGGCGAGATTTCACACTCCGCTTTCCCGTCCCGCTGCGGGCGGCCCCGCGCAGCTAACGAGGCCGGAAGCAAGCAGAGGATTTATTCGTGCGGCCCTGATACACTGCGCCAGCGGTTTTTTAGAGGGAGCAACAGGCATGGCAGGCGCAACGGGCGTGGCGGCGGTCGATCGTGCCTTGGCGATTCTCGACGCCTTTACCGACCAGGATCAGAAATTGAGCTTGGCTGAGCTGGCCAAGCGCACCGGTCTGTATAAAAGCACGGCGATCCGCCTGGCGAAATCGCTCGAAAAAGGGCGCTATCTGCACCGCAGCGAGGACGGTGCCTACCGGCTCGGCACGAAGGTGCTGTCGCTCGGGGCCATGTACCAGAAGCATTTCGGCACCGCCGAGGTCGTTCCGCAGATCCTGCGCCAGATCGTCGACGAGCTACGAAGGCGCTTCCTTCTATGTGCGCGATGAGGCCCAGCGGCTGTGCCTGCACCGCGTCGAATCGCCGCGAGCGGTGCGCGACACGATCCACGTCGGTGACCGCCTCCCGCTCACTGTGGGTGCCGGAGGCCACGTCATCCTTGCTTTCAGCGGTCTCACCGGCGCTAAATATGACGAGATCCGCAGGAGCATGTACGCCGCATCCTTCGGCGAGCGCGATCCTGAGACGGCCGCCGTGGCGTGCCCGGTGTTTGGCCTCGACCAGACGTTCATCGGCGCGCTGAGCGTCTCGGGTCCGCGCTACCGGATCGAAGCGCTCGGCGTGCACGCCATCCTGCCTGTCCTGTTCCGCCATGCTCGCAACCTCACGCGCACGCTCGGCGGCAATGCGGATGCGACGGCATTCGCCGCGTGGGCGAAAGTGCCCAAGAGCGCGCGCAGTGGTGGCCCGCCGGCCATGGCGGTGAAGCCTACCCGGCCGGCGCCTGCGGCGCGCGCCGGGCGCTAGCCCGCGACTACGTCCCGCCGAAATCTTCGACGTTGATCCGTAGCGCATACCTCCTCCTGTTCACATAACGCTAGATCTGGGCGAGTGTCGCGATCGGTAAGAGCGCGTTAGAGCTTCTGGATGCGCTCGAGCTCGGCGCGGAAGGTCTTCACCAGCGCCGGGTCGTACTCGGCCATGAATTTGTCGTGGACCGGGCGCACCATCTGGCGCATGCGGCCCAGTTCAGCCGGCGGCACCTCGTTCACCTGCATTCCCTTGGCGCGCAGCTCGCCTACCGCCTTCTGCGCCGCCTCGCGGCTTATTTTGCGCTGGTAGTCGCGCGCTTCGAGCGCGGCGTCCTGCACCAGTTTCTGCTCGACAGGCGACAGTCGGTCCCAGAACTTCTTGCTGATCAGGATCGTGTTCGCGGTGTAGACGTGGTTCGTGGTGCTGAGGAACTTCTGCACCTCGAAGAATTTGTTCGACAGGATGACTGCGAACGGATTCTCCTGGCCGTCGACGGCGCGCGTGTCGAGCGCGCTGTAGAGGTCAGAGAACGGCATCGGCAGGGGGTTCGCCTTGAACGTCTTGAACGTCTCGAGGAACACCGGGTTGGGAATCACGCGCAGCTTGATGCCCTCGAGATCTTCAGGCTTGGTGATGGGACGCTTGCTATTGGTCACGTTGCGGAACCCGAGATCCCAGAACGCAAGCCCGACCAAGCCCTTGTCGGGAAGCTTGGCGAATAGCATCTTGCCGACCGGACCGTCGGTCAGCGCGTCCGCCTGCTGCGAGTTCGCTACGATGAACGGCAGGTCGAGCAGGCCGAATTCCTTGACGATGCCGGCAAGCGATGTCGGCGCAGGCGCTGTCATCTCTTGCGTCCCGCCCTGCAGCGCCGACTGCTGCTGCATTTCGTTGCCGAGCTGGTTCGACGGAAACTCGCGCACCGTGTGCTTGCCGCCGCTTTTCGCGGCCATAAGCTCGGCGAACTTCTTCACGCCGGCGCTGATTGGATGGTCCGGGTTGTTGAGGTGGCCGAAGCGGATGGTGCGTTCGTGGATCTCCTGCGCGTTGATGGCGGGCGCTGCGGCGACCAGACCCGCGAGCAGCAGGGCATGTGCTTGGACTCTCACTGTGAAGCTCCTTGTCGTTCTATTCCATAGAACTATGTTGTATTTTACTCGACGCGCCGCTGAGAGACCGAGGGTTTCTCATAGCGGTACCAAAACAGCCATGCGCTGACGTTTTGTTGCCGCCGCTTTATAACGGTACGGCGTTCGCTCCAATGCAACGCGATCGCCCGCCTTCGGTAGGGGACCACACAGGAGAAACCATGGCCAGGGATGGAAGCAGTATGAATTTAACCGCAAGAACGGCGCTCGCGGCGGCGCTGCTCGCGTTGGGGGGGGTCGCCTCTGCCGCATTCGCGGACGACAACCAGAGCCGCAATCCGAGCAGCGGCATGACGCCCGACCTCAACGACCCGAGAATCTCCGGCGACTTCGACTACGGCGTGTGCCGCGGCACCAATCCGAAGTGCTATCACGACTGGGTCGACAGCCGGCAGAACAAGGTGCTGCTCTACACCCGCACCGCCGGTCCGCGCCACGCGAACCTGGGCACTGCCCTCGGCCCCGGGCTGAATCCGCCGCTCAACACGGGGGCGAACCCGAACACCGTGCAGACCACGCTCATGGCGTGGCTCGAGGCCGAAGGCATCGCGATGGACTGGACCGAGGACGTCAATCAGCTCGCCAGCAGCCTGGGGCCGAGTTCGAGGTACAAGGCGGTGATCTTCGCGAGCACCAGCCGCGATACGCTGTGGAAGCACGGCACGGCCATCGCGCCGACGTCGGCAGTGAACACCACCACCGGCGCGCACCTCGACGCGGCCAAGACCGCAGTGCGCCAGTTCATGCGCGCGGGCGGCGGCTTCGTAGCGATCCACAACGCGTTCGGCACCGAGTACAACTGGCCCTACTACGAAGGCCTTCTCGGCAACGCCAACTACTACGACCACGGCCAGTTCCAGGACGGTACTGTGGAAACGATTGCGAGGGATCCTTCGACGGACGGCCTGCCGGGGCGCTGGGCCTTCAAGGACGAGTGGTACAACCTCGTGCCCTTCCCAACCAAGGTGAAGTTCCTCCTGCTCATCGACGAGGACACGCTCGCGACCAAGCGCTCGACGCATCCCGGTCATGGCAAGTTCCATCCGGTCGCGTGGTGCCAGTATTACGACGGCGGCCGCGCCTTCTTGACCACGCTCGGGCATGACCGCGCGGCCTTCACCGACGGGGCGGGGTTCCCCGGTCAGGAGTACTTCAAGAAGCTGATCGTCCAGGGTATCAAATCGGCGATGGGCTTGACGGCGTTCTGCACTGGCGACTCGAGCGGCAAGGATCGGGATTAGGCGGCGCGCAGTCGATTGGTATGCCATTGATTCCGGGACCTGCCGCGGCAGGTCCTGGATTGTTGTTTCGGACCTCCGCCATGAACATCTTCAGACATGCGATCGCCGGGCTGGCGTGCATTGCTGCTGCGGCAACGATTGCCGAACCGGCCTTGTAGAATTTTTCGCCGAGCGCGCTGACGGACGTCAACGGCACGCTGTTCGTGGTCGCAAAAGACAGTGAACACGGCTACGAGCTGTGGAAGATCGAGCGCGCGGCGAGCAAGCCCGTGTTGGTGAAAGACATCTTTCCCGGCCCGCGCGGCTCGTACCCGAGCAGCCTCACCCGCTTCGGAGATGTCGTCCTGTTTACGGCGAACGACGGCGTGTCCGGACTCGAGCTATGGA
>QHTY01000015.1:0-1898 GCA_003220985.1 Gemmatimonadota bacterium | reverse complement strand
AGATTCGCTGCCGAACTCGTTCACCGAGCTTAACGGCGCGCTCTACTTCGTGGCCGACGACGGGCAGCACGGCTTCGAGCTGTGGAAGACGCAGGGCACGCGCGCGAGCACGGTCCTGGTGGCGGACCTTGTGCCGGGCGCGGTCGGCTCGATTCCGCGGCAACTCGTCAGGGTCGGAACCAAGCTCTTCTTCAGCGCGTACGACGAGCAAGCCGGCCGCGAGCTCTGGGTGAGCGACGGCACGGCGGGCGGCACGCGCCGCGTCAAGGACATCCGCCCAGGGCCCGAGGATTCGACTCCCGACCTGCTCACCGACGTCAACGGCACACTGTTCTTCGTGGCAGGCGACGGCAAGCACGGGCTCGAACTTTGGAAGAGCGACGGCACCGAGGCCGGCACGGTGATGGTGAAGGATATCTATGCCGGCCCGGACAGCGCGCAGCCGCGTTACCTGACGAACGTGGGCGGCACGCTTTTTTTCACCGCCGCGGACGGCAAAAACGGGTTCGAGCTCTGGAAAAGCGATGGCACAGTGCAAGGCACGTTGCTTGTGAAGGATATCTATCCCGGCAGGGCGAGCTCCGTCCCAAGTTTCCTTACGAATGTCGACGGCACGCTGTTTTTTGCCGCGGCCGACGGCTTGCACGGCGTCGAGCTATGGAAGAGTGATGGCACCGCGGCCGGCACGGTTCTGGTGAAAGACATCCACGCTGGCGCGGGCCATTCCGTGCCGCGACATTTCACCAAGGCGGGTGCGCGCGTCGTCTTTGCCGCAAACGACGAGCGTGGGACGCGGCTGTGGCATAGCGACGGCAGCGCCCCCGGCACCGTGCCGCTCGGGCACTCGCACACCCCCCTGAGGCTGTCGAATCCGCGCGAGCTGGTCCTCTCGCAAGGCAAGCTTTTCGCGATCGCCGAGGACGCCGCTGGCAGGACGTTCCTGCACAGCGTGGAGGTAAAGCCGCCGCGTCTTACGGCAGCGGTGCCGGCGAAGTAGCAAGGTCCTCGCGCGAAATCGCATACTGCAGACCATAAGCCTGCGTAATTGGCGACTCAGCCGCCCCGGGCTCGACGAAACGGCCGGGATCCAGCTTCGCCATCGCTTCCACACGGTGGCTCATCGCGAGCAGCACCCAGTCGAGCCCGTGATCGCGGCCGCGGATCTCTTGCTCGGCGGTCATCGCCGGTGTAGCCGCAGCGCGCAGCAAATATGCGCCGGCGAAGCCCGGTAACTCTGCCAACTGCGGAAGGACTCGGCCCGTCAGCCAGGCGCGCAGCGCCTCTTCGCGCCCCACCGCGGGCGCGAAGCGGACGAGGCTGGTTGCGCAGCCGAGGCCGCTCCCGACGCTCGCCTCGAGGCGGCAAAATCCGCGGCGCATGTCGCGGTAGCTTTTCATCAAGCTGCGGGTCCAGGGCGTGGGATTGTTGAGGCGCTCCTGATACGCCGCGGAACTCAGTACGGCGAGCTCAGCCACCTCGTAGACGACGAGATAGCGCGGGAGTCCTTCGAGAGCTCTCCAGCGCGAGCCACGGAGGAAACCGTCGATCGCGAGCCTTTCGGGCAGATGCTCGCGCGTGTGCCATTCATCGTGCTCGACTGCCGCCGCCGGCTCGATATCGAACGACAGCACCATCGCCGCGCTTCCCAGCATGGCCGTGCGCCCTCCCGGCGAAAAAGCCCCGCCGTTGCGGACGGGGCTTTCAGCTTACTGCAGCCCGGAGGATCAAGTCGATGGCCTCGCGGCGGGTCGTGCCGGCGCGGGGCGCAACCAAACATGTCACCCGCGTTTTTTTGCCGCGTGAATGACACCATCGCGAGGCGACAAGATCGCTCTTGTCGGTCATCTCCAAACGAAATCGAGGAGTCCCATGAGAATGAGTCGCTTATGCGCAGTGCT
>QHTY01000181.1 GCA_003220985.1 Gemmatimonadota bacterium | reverse complement strand
CGCCGGCCGCTTCACCGCCACCAACGGCAATCCCGGAACCGCGGCGGCACTCGCCGAGGTCATCGCCCAGCGCATCGCTACGACCGTGCGCGTGAGCGAGCCGGTCCGCAACTGCAATGAAGAACGCAAGAAGGGACAATTCTCGCGCGCGCGGTCCGAGGCACAGAAGGCGTTGACGCTCGAGCCCAACTCGACCGGCGCGTGGCTGTGCATCGCGACGATTTACGAAGCGCAGCGGCTCCCGGCGGACAGCATCATCGCGGCCTCCGAGCGCGCCCTGAAGGGCGATTCGCTCAACGGCACTGCCCTCGAGAACATCGCACAACGCTACATGCAGAAGGGCGACACGCTCAAGGCGATGGAGGCGTACATCCGGCAGCTGCGGGGAGAGCCGCGCAACACGCAGAAGCGTCTCGGCGTCGCGCAGCAGCTGCGGCAGATGAAGCAGTACCAGCGGGCCGTCGAAGTGCTGGACGAAGGGCTCGGCACGATGCCCGGCGATGCGCAGCTGCTCGACATGAAGCTCACGATCTGCACCGAAGCGAACAACTATCGCTGCGCGAGCGACGTCTGGATGGCCAAATTCGAAAAGGATTCGACGCTGCAGGCCGACACCACCGCCTTGAAGCCGGCGATCGGCGCGGCACAGCAGGCGATGGACACCGCGGCGCTCGACAAGTTCACGGCGGCCGCGTACCGGCATTTCCCGAACAACGTGAGCTACATCCGCGCCCGCGCCGGCGCCTTCGAGCTGATGAGTCGCACGGACTCGGCGATTGCGTACTACAAGAAAGCGTTGGCACGCGAGCCCAACGATGTCGGCACTAGCCTGCAGATCGCGAAGGCGACCGTCGATGCCGCGGTGTGGGATACCGCTGCCGCGAACCGGCTCAAGGGTGATACCGCCGCGTTGAACCGGCTACGCGCCGCGTTCGCTCAGAAGGTGGATTCGGCCAAGCCCTGGCTGCGGCCGGGACTCGCATCCAGCGATTCCACACAACGTCTCGCCGCATCCGTCATCATGCTGACCGGCGGCTCCAAGCTCGCCCAGGCCGGTGCGTATCCCGCGGCCTACACCTGGCTCGACTCGCTGCTCACGGTCATCGGGTTCACGCCGCGGACGGCCGCCGACACGCTCGGACCCAAACACCAGGTTCGTATCAACGCGAGCTTCTGGTACGGTCTGTCCTCGGTCCTGACGCTGAACGGGCCGTATCAGGCGATGACGAAGGCGAAGGGTGCGAGTCGCTGCCCTGAAGCACACGCCGTATTCGACCGGCTGGGGCGGACGAAAGCGGCATTGCAGTTGGGCCGGCGCGTCCATCCTCCGACGGCCGACCAGATGCTCGGCTTCGTCGCCCAATACGAGCGGGCGAAGCCGTCAGTGCAGAACGCGTTCAAGTGCCGGCCGCCGTTGAATTGACCTGAGCGCGGGTCTATATTCCGGCGCTCCGACAACTAGGGGCTGTAGCTCAGCTGGTTAGAGTGCCGGTCTGTCACACCGGAGGTCGCGGGTTCGAGCCCCGTCAGCCCCGCTCTGAGAACGTTGATTCATGAATCCCCCGCCCCTTCTTGGCGGGGGTTTTCTTATTTTGGAGCGTGCCCACGGCTGCGTCAGACGCCCGTTCCGCCCCGTACCATGTGCCGGTGCTTCCCGCGGCGGTACGCGCGTGGGCGGAGGGGAGCGCGCGGGCCGTCGATGCAACGCTGGGCGGCGGCGGCCACGCCGCCATCCTGCGCCATGCCGGCGCGCGCGTGCTCGGCATCGATCGCGATTCGGATGCAATTGCCGCCACTCGCCGCCGCCTTGGCACCGTCAATATCGAATACCTCGAATCTTCGTTCGCCGCCCCCTCCGCCGTTACCGCCATCGCGGCATTTCATCCCGATCGCATCCTGCTCGACCTCGGCGTGAGCTCGCATCAGATCGATACCGCCGAGCGTGGCTTCACGTTTCGCCGGGGTGCGCCGTTGGATATGCGGATGGGGGGAGGGGGGACAGGGGACGGGGGAGGGGTAACTGCGCGAGACGTCCTGAATACGTGGCCGGTCGAGCGACTTACGGCCGTATTCAGCGAATACGCGGATGAACGCCGTGCCCGGGCGCTCGCAAGAGAAATCGTCCGCCGGCGTCTTTCGGCGCCCTTCGGCGTCAGCGACGATTTCGTCAACGCGATCCGCGCCGTGCTTGGACCGCGCTCGGGGCCGCCTGATTTCGCGCGGCTGTTTCAAGCGCTGCGCATCGCGGTCAACGCAGAGATCGACACGCTTGCGGCCGCGCTGCCCGCGCTGCGCGATGCGCTCGTCCCGGGCGGCCGGCTGGGCGTCATCACGTACCATTCCGGCGAAGACCGCGTGGTGAAGAACGAGTTTCGCGAGTGGGCGCGCGATTGCATCTGTCCGCCCAAGCAGCCGGTCTGCACCTGCCGGGGTCGCCCGCTTGGTCGCGTGCTCACCAAGAAACCGATCCTGCCGGAGCCCGAGGAAATCGCCGTCAACCCACGCGCGCGATCGGCGCAGTTTCGCGTGTTCGAGAGGCTCGAGGCTGGTGAGGTTTAAAGGCCGGCATTGGATCGCCTTCTGGCTCGTCGCGCTGCTCGCGGCGCTGTGGCTGGTCATTGCCCGCCAGACCGCGGCCCTGAACGCGGCGCGCGCGCTGGCCGAGTTGCGCACTGA
Organism: Gemmatimonadota bacterium; assembly: GCA_003220985.1. GTDB lineage: Bacteria > Gemmatimonadota > Gemmatimonadetes > Gemmatimonadales > GWC2-71-9 > 20CM-2-65-7. The sequence goes on along the minus strand of QHTY01000181.1, from coordinate 8,143 downwards.
GCGCGCCTCGCTGGAAGGCCGGCGCGCCGAGCTGGACCGCCGCGTGCGCGTCGCGCAGAGCCGGGCGGTCCTGCTGCCGCGCGCACAGCGTCTGGGCCTGCGGTTGCCGGCGGACACGGAAATCATCCTCATCCCTTCACCGACTTCGCCAACCTCGCCCACCTCCCCCAACCCGCGTCAGCGCTAATGGCCAACCCCCTCGTGCGACTGCGCGTTGTGGAGATCGGCCTCGGCCTCGCGCTCCTCGCGCTGGTGCTCCGGTCCGCGCAGGTGCAGCTCGTCGAGGGTCGCAAATACGCGGCGGTCGCGAAGGCGCAGCGCACCGAGCGCGTCGTGCTGGAGGCGCGCCGCGGCACGCTGTACGACCGTCACGGACTGGGCTTGGCGCTGACGCAGGAGACCTACCACCTCGGGATCGCGCCCAACGAGCTGCGCGATCCGGCACGCGACGCGGCGACCATCGCGCGCCGGCTGCGCCTCGCGCCGCGCGCCCTGGAGCGCGCGCTGCACCGCCGCTATGCCTGGTTTGCGGGTCCGTTCACGACGCTCGAGGTCCAGCCGCTCCGGACCGTCCGCGGCGTCCATCTCGAGCCGGTGCTGCGACGCTTCTATCCGTCGTCCGAGTTCGCGCGCGCGGTGATTGGGAGGGTGGGGGATGATGGTCGAGGGGCTGGGAGTGGTGGTGGAGGACTCGAGCGGTTACTCGACACCTTGCTCGCAGGTACGCCGGGCGCGGCCGTCGTCTTGAAGGATCGTGCAGGCCGGGAGTACGAATCGCCGGCGCGGGTGATCGCGGAGCCCGTGGCCGGCAACGACGTCGTGCTGACGATCGATGCCGAGCTGCAGGAGATCGCACAGCGCGCGCTGGACGACGCCATCGATAATATGGAAGCCGACGGCGGCGACGTCGTGATGCTCGATCCCGCGAGCGGGGAGGTTCTAGCCGTCGCGTCGCGACGCGCCGACGGCAGCATGCGCCCCAGCGCCTTTACCGACACATTCGAGCCCGGATCGCTCGCAAAGATCTTCGCGGCAGCGGCGCTGATCTCGTTCGAGCGGGTGCGTCCCGGTGAGCGCGTGTCGGGCGAAGGTGGGACCTACCGCATGCCGGGGCGGCCGACGCCGCTGACGGACGAGCACCCCCTTCCGATGCTCACGTTGGCGGACGCGATCCGCGTGTCGAGCAACATCGCCCTCGCGAAATTCTCCGCGCGGCTCCACCCCGACGAGCAGTACGGCGTGCTGCGGGCGTTCGGGTTCGGCGCGCCCACCGGCGTGGACTTTCCCGCGGAGTCACCGGGGCGGCTGCGGCCGCCGCGCGAGTGGTCCCGCCCGAGCTCGGCGAGTCTCGCGATCGGCTACGAGCTCGCGGTCACCCCCATCCAGCTCGCCGCCGCCTACGGCGCGATCGCCAACGATGGCGTGCTGCTCGAGCCAACCCTGATTCGCGAAATCCGCGGACCCAATGGCGCGGTGCTCTACCGCCATCGACTGCAGCCGGTGCGTCGCGTCGTGTCCCAAGAGGTCGCGTACAAGCTGCGTGACTTGCTGCGCGGCGTGGTCGACCCGGGGGGCACGGGGGAGCGCGCGGCGCTGGCGAATTTCCAGCTCGCCGCGAAGACCGGAACGGCGCGGCGCGTGGTGGGCGGCCGCTATGCCGCGGGGCAGTACACGGCGTCCTTCGCGGCGTTGTTTCCCGCCGACGCGCCGCAGCTCGTTGTCGTCATGAAGATCGACAATCCCCAGCGCGGCAGCTACTTCGCGGCGCAGACCGCGGCGCCGGTCACGCGGTCGATGCTCGAGCAGGCGTTGGCTGCGCGCACGGTCGCGCTCGATCGCGGGCGCCTGTCCAACGTCGCCTCCACGGCCGATCGTGCGCCGCTCGACGAGCCCGACGGCGTGGTCCCGTACATCGTGCAATGGCCCTACGTCCCCGACAGCGCATCGGCCCCCGCCGCGCCGCCGGACCGGATCGTTCCCAACGTCACGGGCCGTCCTCTGCGCGAGGCCGCCCGGGCGCTCCACGGGCGTGGCTTCAAGGTCGTCGTCAAAGGCTGGGGTGTGGTCCATCATACGTGGCCAGCCGCCGGGAGCGGCGCCGCCGCGGGCACGACCGTCACGGTGTTTGGGGAACTGCCGCCCAGCGCCATTTCTCGTCCGTGAGTCGATCGCTGCAGGAGATTGTGGATGCCCTGGCGCGTGCCGGCGCTCTGGTTGAGGCACCGGAGCCCGGCACACCATTGCCCGACATCACCGGGCTCACCGCCGATGCGCGCCGGGTCGAGCCTGGCATGCTGTTCTGCGCCGTGCACGGCGCCGTGCTCGACGGTCACGCCTTTGTCGCTGATGCGGCCCGGCGCGGTGCCGCCGCCGCGCTCGTCGAATCGCGCCAGCCCCCCCAGCCCCCCCCGCCCCGGGTCGCGCCGACCTTTCCGCTGATTGTCGTGCGGAACGGCCGGCGCGCCGCCGCGCTCGCCGCCGAGGCCTGGTACCGGCGGCCCGCGTCCCGGCTGCAGCTGATCGGCGTGACCGGCACGAACGGCAAGACGACGTCGGTCATTCTGGCGCGGCACGTGTTGAGTACGCTCTGGCCGATGGGGGCGATCGGCACGTTGGGGGCGTTCGATCCGGCGGGCGCGCCGGTCGAAAGCGAGGCGGGCAATCTCACGACGCCCGGCCCGATCGATCTGCAGGCCACGCTCGCCGCCCTGGTCGATCGCGGCGCCGGCGGGGTGGCGATGGAAGTCTCCTCGCACAGCCTCGATCAAGGGCGGGTGGAGGGCCTGGTGTTCCGCGCGGCCATCTTCACGAACTTGACCCGCGATCATCTCGACTATCACGAGACGTTCGACGCCTACTTCGCGGCCAAGGCAAAGCTCGTCGGGTACCTGGCTGATGCTGGGCTCGCCGTGATCAACGCCGACGACGCCGCCTGGGCGCGGCTGCGGCGGACCCCGCGGCGCATCACCTTCTCCGCCACCACGCCCGCCGCCGACGTGACGGCGCGCGACGTGCGCGTGGACGCGAAGGGCGCGCGGTTCACGCTCGTCACGACCCAGGGGAGTCATCCGGTGACGCTGCCGTTGCTCGGCCGGTTCAACGTCGCGAACGCCCTGGGTGTGGCCGCCTGTGCCGTCGGTCTCGAGGTATCGCCGCGCGTGGTCGCCGAGCGCCTGTCGACCGCGCCGCAGGTGCCCGGGCGCATGGAGCGCATCGCCGTCGATCCCTGCGTCGTGCTGCGGGATTACGCGCACACGCCCGACGCGCTGGAACGGGCACTGGAAACCGTGCGGGAGGTGACGCGGTCCGGCGGACGTGTCATCGTCGTGTTCGGCGCCGGCGGGGACCGCGATCGCGGCAAGCGGGCGCCGATGGGGGAGATCGCCGTCCGCCTCTCCGACGTCGCGATCGCGACGTCGGACAATCCGCGCACGGAGGATCCCGAGCGGATTCTGGACGACGTCGAAGCGGGGATGTCGGCGGGACGGCCGCACTATCGCATCGCGGATCGCCGCGCCGCGATCGCCCAGGCGCTGGAGCTGGCACGACCAGGCGACACGATCCTGCTCGCCGGCAAAGGGCACGAGACCTACCAGGTCATCGGCACGACGAAAGAGCCGTTCGACGAGCGCGAGGTCGTGCGCAGTCTGGGGGCTAACTGATGGGCGGACGGTCTGACGGTCTGACGGCCGGACGGTCCTGGACGAGCGATGAAGTTGGCGCCGCGCTTGGGGTCCCCGTGCCGGCGAAACTCAAGTTCACCGCCATCGCGACTGACACCAGACACCTGACACCTGACTCGCTCTTTGTAGCTCTCAAGGGCGACAAGTTCGACGCCCACAACTTCCTCGCGCAGGCCAAAACGCAGGGCGCGAGCGCCGCGGTGGTGCGCCGGGGCACGCCGCACGTTGATGGTCTGCCGTTTTTCGAAGTTGACGACACGCTCATGGCGCTGGGCCTCTTGGCGCGCGCGCGGCGGCGCATGCTGCCCGAGGGGACGCCGGTCGTCGCGATCACGGGCTCGAGCGGCAAGACGAGCACCAAAGAAATGGTGCGTGCCACGCTCGCAACCCGCTATCGAGTTCATTCAACAATTGGAAATCTGAATAATCTTGTGGGCGTGCCGCTCACGATCCTCGCGGCGCCCGAGGACACCGAGGCGTTGGTCGTCGAGGCGGGCGCGAGTGTTCCGGGGGAGATCGCGCGCCTCCGGGACATCATCGAGCCCACGATCGCGGTCATCACGAACATCGGGTATGCGCACGTCGAAGGGTTCGGGTCGCTGGAGGGCGTCATGGCGGAAAAGTTGTCGCTGCTCGATGGCGTCCCGGTCGCGATCCTCGGCTCCGGGCCGGAGACGATGTGGTCCGAAGCGCGGCGCCGCACCCAGGTCATACCGGCGGCGCTGCCGGGGAAAAGCGCGGACGACAGCCTGCTCGATCGCTATCTCGATCGGACCGGCCGCCCGCGCGTGTCGCTCAATTCCGGCGAGAAGATCACGCTACCGGCGCTCGGGATTCATCAGCTCGAGAACGCCCGGATCGCGCTCGCGGTCGCGCAGCGCGCGGGCGTCGACCACGACGCCGCGGTCCGCGCGCTGGCGGGGGTCCTATTGCCCGAGGGGCGCGGAGATCTGCGGGAGATCGGCAACCTCCTGCTCATCGACGACACCTATAACGCCAACCCGGCCTCGCTGCGCCGGGCGGTGCAGACAGCGGCCTGGCTGGCGCGCCGCCAGCGGCGGCCGTTGGTGGTCGTGGTGGGCACGATGTTGGAGTTAGGGCCGGAAAGTGCAAGATTGCACGCCGAAGCGGCGCGCGAAATCGCCCAGCGCAAGCCGGCCCTGGTGGCGGCGGTCGGCACGTTCGCGCGTGTGTTCGAATCGTTGCGCGAAACGCTGGGCGGCCGGCTCATCACCGCCGCCGACCCGGACGCGCTCGGGCCGAAGCTGAAGTCGGCGCTGCGCGGGAACGAGCTCGTGTTGCTCAAGGCTTCACGTGGAGTCGCCTTGGAACGTGTCCTCAACTACTTGACCTGATGCTCTATCATTGGCTCGCGCCACTCGCCCGCACGCACATCATCTTCAATCTTTTCAACTACATCACGTTCCGCGCGGCGGGCGCGACCGTCACGGCGCTGCTGCTCGCCTTCATCGTCGGTCCTTGGATCATCGGGAAGCTGCGCGAGCACCGCATCGGGCAAATCGTGCGCGCCGAGGGGCCCACCAGTCACCACGGCAAGCGCGGCACGCCGACGATGGGCGGCCTCATCATCATCCTGGCGACGGTCGTGCCCACCTTGCTGTGGGCGCGGCTCGATAGCCGGTACGTCATCGTCGCCGTCGCGGCGACCCTGTGGATGGGGTTGATCGGCTTTCTGGACGACTACCTGAAAATCGTGCGAGGCCAGTCCCAGGGACTCGTCGCGCGCTGGAAGCTCGTTGGTCAGGTCTCGTTCGGCGTCGGATTGGGTATCTACCTGCTCCTCTTTCCGCTCACCAACAGTGTCGACCCGAACGCGACGCAATTGCCGTTCTTCAAGTACATCGTCTGGGTGCTGCCGTGGCCGATCTATCTCGCGTTCGTGACGTTCGTGACGACCGCGAGCTCGAATGCGGTCAACCTGACGGATGGGCTCGATGGCCTTGCGGCCGGGCTCACCGTCATCGCCGTCGGCGCATTTGCGATCTTCGCTTATCTGTTCGGACGTGTGGACGCGGCGCGCTACCTCGGCGTGCTCCATCTCCCCGGCGCGGGTGAGCTGACGATCTTCTGCGGCGCGTTGATGGGGGGCGCGCTCGGATTCTTGTGGTTCAATGCGCATCCGGCGCAGGTTTTCATGGGTGATACCGGCGCCCTGGCGATCGGCGGGGCGCTCGGGACGGTCGCGATTCTGTTAAAAACCGAGTTCCTCTTGCTCATCGCCGGCGCCGTGTTCGCGGCGGAAACCCTGTCCGTGCTGATCCAGACCACCACCTACAAATGGCGCAAGCGGCGTTACGGCAAGGAATACGCCGACGCCCATAAAGTTTTCCGCATGGCGCCGCTGCATCATCACTTCGAGAAGCTCGGCTGGGCGGAGCCGCAGGTCGTGATGCGGTTCTACATCCTGGGGGTGCTGTGCGCGATGATCGCGCTGGCCACGCTCAAAGTCCGGTGATGGAACGGATTGCTCCGGACGCCTGGCGCAAGCCCGGCAGTGTCGTCGCGATCATCGGGCTCGGCAAGAGCGGGGTGGCGGCGGCGCGCTTGCTCGCGCGCGATGGCGTGCGGGTCTATGCGAGCGACGCGTCCGATCATCCGTACGCCGGCCACGCCGCGGAGGCGCTGAAGAGCGTCCCGTGGGTGGAGGTGGACATCGGCCGCCACGATCTCAGCAAGATCCGCCAGGCGGTCGGCGTCGTCGTATCGCCCGGCGTGCCGCCCGACGCACCCGTGCTCGCGGCCGCGCGCCACGCCGGTGTGGAGATCGTCTCGGAGCTCGACCTCGGCTTCCGCGCCCTCACCGCCCTGCACGCGGGGACGCGGAGCATTGCCATCACGGGGACGAACGGGAAGACCACGACGACCGCGCTCGTCGCGCACTTGCTCAGCGCGGCCGGCTTGCCATCGACGACGGCGGGCAACATCGGCCGGCCGCTGACCGACCTCGCGATGGCAACCGAGCGCTATCAATGGATCAGTCTCGAAGTCTCGTCGTTCCAGCTCCACGACAGCCCGAATTTCGCCCCCGAGGTGGGCGTGCTGACGAACCTCGCGCCCGATCATCTGGATCGTTATCCGTCGGCGGAGGCGTACTACGCCGACAAGCGGCTGCTCTTTCGCAACGCGCACGACGACGATGTCTGGGTGCTCAATGCCGATGACAAGCTCGTGCTCGACCTGGCGCGCGGGGTCGCGGGCCGGAAGGTGTTGTTCTCGCTCGTGCTGCCGCGGGGTGCGGATGCGTGGTATGACGCGGCGGACGGCGTGCTGCGATTGGCCGGCGACGTATTGATCAAGCGCGACGAGCTGCACCTGATGGGTGACCACAACGTCGCGAACGCGCTCGCCGCGGCACTCGCCGTCCGCGAAGCCGGCGTGCCGGCCGGGTTGCTCGCGCAGGGGCTCCGCTCGTTCCGTGCCCTGCCGCACCGGCTGGAGCCGGTGCGTGAAGTGGGCGGGGTGCTCTGGATCAATGACTCGAAGGCCACGAACATCGCCGCGACGACGGTCGCGGTAATCGCGATGCAGCGGCCGTTCGTTCTGTTGCTGGGCGGCCGGCACAAGGGCGAACCCTACACGAGTCTCGCGCCGCTGCTCGCCGAGCGCTGCCGCTTGGTGATCGCCTACGGCGAGGCCGGCCCGCTGGTTGAACAGGATCTCGGCGGGAAGGTGCCGCTCGAGCGCGGCACGACGTTCGAGGATGTCATCGCCCGCGCGCGGCGGGCGGCCCAGCCGGGCGACGCGGTGCTGCTGTCACCGGCGTGCTCGAGCTACGACATGTTCAAAAACTACGAGGAGCGGGGGGCCACATTCCGACGACTAGTCGAAGCGCTGTGACGTGGGAAGGACGGCTGCTCGCCGTCGTCACCGCGGTCCTGGTCGTCTTCGGCCTGGCGGCGGTCTACGGGGCGTCGAGTCTCGTCACGACCGCCGGTGGCCAGGTCGGCTCCAGCTTCGCGCTGCGGCAGGCGGTCGGCGCAGTGGTCGGTGGCTTGCTCGCGATCGTGTTCGCGCGCACCGACTATCATCGCTGGCGAGGTTGGGCGTGGCCGCTGCTCTGGGTCACGGCGTTGTTGCTGATTATTCCGCTGCTGCCCTTCACGCATCCCATCACGCCGACGATCAATGGCGCGCGTCGCTGGGTCAACCTCGGCGTGCTGACGCTGCAACCCTCCGAGCTCGCGAAGTTCGCGGTCGTGGTGTGGTGCGCCATGCTCGCCGCCAAAAAGGGTGAGCAGCTCCGCGAGTTCCAGAAGGGCGTATTGCCGTTCGTCGTCATTCTCGTGCCGGTGACCGGTCTGATCTTTCTCGAGCCGCATCTCTCGATGGCGTTGCTCGTGGCGCTGCTCGCCGGCAGCGTGATGTTCACGGCGGGGGCGAAGATCGGGCACTTCCTGGCCCTGGGCGTCGCCGCGGGCCCGCTGCTCTTCGGCGCGGTG
>QHTY01000180.1 GCA_003220985.1 Gemmatimonadota bacterium | reverse complement strand
AAACTCGGCTACCTGCCGTATGCGTACTCCGACTTCATTTTCTCGACCATCGGTGAGGAGTGGGGCTTCGTCGGCGTGGTCGCGATCGCGCTGCTGTTCGGCACGTTCGTGTGGCTGGGTTTCCGCATCGCGCGCCACGCGCCGGATTCCTTCGGCCAGCTGCTCGCCACCGGGATCAGCGTGATGATCGGGCTGAGCGTCGTGTTGCACATCGGGGTCAGCCTCGCGGTAATTCCAGCGACTGGCGTAACGTTGCCCTTCATGTCGTATGGCCGGTCATCGCTGATTGTCGCGCTCGCGGCGACCGGTGTCTTAGCGAGTGTCGGTAGGACGCGCCGGGATTCACGTGCGGCGTGACTGCGTGCGGCATCACAATGAAAGGTCGAGGCGAGCGACCCTTCATTGCAACGCCGTACGTCGCACGCCGCACGTGCAGTCATGAAGATTCTGATCGCAGGCGGCGGCACCGGCGGCCACCTTATGCCCGCGCTCGCCCTCGCGCGGGTCGCAGCCGAGCAGGGCCACGACGTCGTACTCGTCGGCGCGGCGCGCGGCATCGAAGCGCAGATTCTTCCGAACCAT
>QHTY01000014.1 GCA_003220985.1 Gemmatimonadota bacterium | reverse complement strand
TCGAGATCTTCAGCGCCGATCTGCCCGCTCGCGACGCGGTGCGCGCGCTCGAACTCCTCCTGCGGCAGCGCCTTTTCTTCGACACTCGCCGTGCTGGCGGCTACGCGCAGCACAGCGCCAAGCCTGTTCATCGTCTCCCCCTCTTCGCAACGAAGTTACCGTTGCGGATGCTCTCAGTCGACTATTAAATGATAGGTTGCTCCTACAGCAGTAGCTTCAGCTCCCTTGCCCTCACGATCGCTTCTGTCCGGTTGCGGTCATCGCTCTTCCTAGCGGCGCGAACCGGGGACGTACTCGATGGCGACATGCGACGCTTCGCGCCCCGGCGAGTAGATGTCATTGATGTTCCAGTGGCCGCCGGTCGGCACCGGCTCGTTCATCATCGCGACGTCGATCACGAAGGGCTTGCCCGATCTGACCGCGCGCTCGAGGGCGGGCTTGAAGTCCTCCGCGGCGCGGATTTGCTCGCCTTGCGCGCCGTAGGCACGCGCAACGGCGGCGAAGTCCGGCGAGTACGGCTCGCCGTCCTTGCGAAAGACGCAGCCGAACGCCGTTCCGTAGTGCGCCATCTCGAGCCCGGCGATGGTGCCAAAGGCGTAGTTGTTCATGACGACCCAAACCACCGGAATGTCGGACTCGACCGCGGTGGCGAGGAACGCCGGATTCTGTCCGAAACCGCCGTCTCCGACCAGCGCCACCACGACGCGCTCGGGACATGCGAGCTTGGCGCCGAGCGCCGCCGGCGCCCCGAACCCCATGGTGGCGTAGCCGCCGGGCGTGAAAATGGTTCCCGGCGTGAGGACCGGAAACTGCTGTCCCACACCGTTCTTGTTCCAGCCCACATCGGTGGTGATCAGCGCGTCGCGCGGCAGAACCTCGCGCACTGCCGCGAGGATGCGTTCCGGCCGCATTGGATACGCCGGGTTGCGGACATGCTGGACGTTGCTCTGAGTGAAATCTTTGCGGTAGGCAGCAATCTCGCGCACCAGGTCCTCGTTCTTGCGGCCGGAGGGATAGAGTTCCTTCGCCTTGCGAACCAGGACGCGCAACGCCTGCTTGAGATCGGCCACGGCGCCGATCTCCACGGGGTAATTACGGCCGATCTCGCTCGGATCGATGTCAATGTGGATGAGCTTCGTGGGTGGCATGCTGAACGTGAAGCGCGAATCCCACGAGCTGCAATCGGCTTCCGCAAACCGGGTGCCCAGTCCGATCACGTAATCGGCCTCGCGGCATTTCTGGTTGATGAATTTTGTCCCCCAGAAGCCCGTCATGCCAAGCACCAACGGATGGTCGTCGGGCAGCGCGCCCTTCCCCATCAGGCTGTGCGCGACCGGCAGACCGAAGTGGTCGACAAGCTCCCGCAGTTCGGTGCTGGCGTCCGCCAGGATGACGCCGCCTCCGGCGTAGACCACCGGATTCTTCGCCGCGCCGATCGCCTTGATGATCCGTGCCGCGGTTTCGTCGTCGATCGACGGCCTATGCAGCGCCTTGGTGTTGTGCGAGAGCCTCGCGAACAGGCTCGGGTCGACTTCCTTGGAAAAGATGTCCATGGGCACGGATACCAGCACCGGTCCAGGCCTCCCACTCTCGGCGAGTCGGAACGCCTTCTCGATGATTTCCGGAAACAGGTCCGGCCGCTCGACGCGCCAGGCGCGCTTCACGAAAGGCCGGTAGATCTCATACTGCGAGGCGTCGGCGTGGAGATTCACTTCCTGGTGCGGATGCTTGCCGTAATAGTGGCTCGGCACGTCGCCCGCAATAACCACCATCGGGATCGAATCAAGCGCGGCGTTCGCAACGCCGGTCGCGGCGTTGGTCAGCCCCGGCCCGAGGTGGCTCAGCAGCACCGCAGTCTGGCGCTTGGCGCGCGCGTAGCCGTCGGCCATGTGCGCCGCGACTTGCTCGTGGCGCGTATTGATGAACTTGATCCGGCTGCCCGCGAGCGCTGCGAGCACGGCGATATTGGTGTGCCCGCACAGGCCGAAGATGTGCTCGACGCCCCGCTCCCCAAGGTATTTCACGAGCTGGTGAGAAACGAGGATCTCTTTCAGGTCGCGCGCTTGGTTCATGTGGATTCCAGTCCTTCGCGTTGTGGGCGCCGGGTTTGGGGCCCGGTATATCGATAGGGAATGGCCGGGGGCATCGGACCCTTGATGCGGCCGCCTTGCTGGCTCTGCTCCCAGGCGTGGGCCAGGATGCCGACCGAGCGTGAAAGGATAAAGAGGCCCCGCCCGAGCGCCGGCGCAAAACCGAGCTCGCAATAGATCACCGCTGTCGCGCCGTCGATGTTCATCGGGATACGCGCGCCCTTGCGGCGTTCCAGCGCTTTCTCGACCGTGGTGCCGATCCTCGCGTAGCGGCCCGAAACCGCGCCTTTGCCGCGCGCCACCTCGACCAGGGCGAGCAGGCGCCCGCTGCGCGGATCGACCGGGTGGAAGCGGTGGCCGAAGCCGGGAACGATCTTGCCGCGCTCGGAGATGAAGCGTGCGAGCTCGGCTTCCACGGCGTCCGCGACGCCCGCGTCCTCGGCGCGCGCGATGGCGTTGTAGAGCTCCATGCACTGCTGGCCGGCGCCGCCGTGGACGTCGTCGAGGACATTGATCGCCGAAGCCATGGCGCCGTTGATCGGCAGCCCGCAGGTGATGGCCATGCGCGAAATGGCGATCGACGGCGCCTGCGGGCCGTGGTCCACTGCCGCCACCATCGCCGCCTCGAGCAGCTTGGCGCGCTCGGCAGTGGGCAACTCGCTGCGCAACATCACCCAGATCATTTCCGGGAAGCTGAGCTTCCCAATCAGGTCCTGGATCGGGTAGCCGCCGATGCCGATTTCGCCCGGCCGAATATCGATGAGCGCCGTGGACCACCACGCCGAGGCGTCCTTCAGGAGCTGCTCGGGGCTCTTCGCGATCATATCGCTTGCGCCTGTCTGAGCTCGCCGATTTCGCTTTCCGAATAGCCGAGATCGCGCAGGATCTCGGTGGTGTGCTCGCCCAGACGAGGCGGCGGCGACGAAGCGCGCGGGTCGCCGCTCGACATCTTGAAGCCTGTGCACAGCACGCTGACGCGGCGATCCACGCCGGGAACTTCGTCGAAGACCTGCAGCAGCCGCCGATGCATGACCTGCGCGGAGTCGAGCGCCTCTGGCACGCTCAAGACCCGGCCGGCGGGTACGCCGACGCGATTCAGCAGCGCTTCCCATTCCGCAGCCGACCTGCGCTTGAGCGCGCTCTCGAGCTCCGCGGTGAGCTCGGCACGATTGCGCTTGCGGCTCTCGCGCTCGGCGAAGCGCGGGTCGCGCACCAAGTCTTCTCGCCCCACGGCTTTCGCCAGCGCCTGGAACTGCTCCTGCTTGTTGGCGGCAATATTGAGCAGGCCGGTTTGCGTCCTGAACGTGCCCGAAGGGGCGGCGGTGAAGTTGTCGTTGCCGATCGGGCGTGGTTTCTCGCCCGCAAGGAGATAGTTGGAGATGATCCATCCCATGCTCACGATTGCCGAGTCGAGCATCGAGACGTCGATGAAGCCGCCCTCTCCGCCTTTCTGTCTTCCCACCAGCGCAGCTGCGATCGCGAATGCCGCCATGATGCCGCCGACGCTATCGGCCACCGGGTAGCCGGCGCGCAAAGGCGCGCATTTTTCGTCGCCGGTCACGCTCATCATGCCCGACAGGCCCTGGATGATCTGGTCGTACGCCGGCGCGTCGCGCATCGGACCGCTCTGCCCGAAGCCCGAAATCGCGCAGTACACGAGCCGCGGATTGATCGCGCGCAACTCCGCGTAGCCCAATCCCAGCCGGTCCATCACGCCCGGTCGGAAGTTCTCGACCAGCACGTCGGCCGAGGCGACCAGGCGCCGCAGCACGGCCTTGCCGGTGTCCGATTTCAGGTTGACTGTGACGGACTTCTTGCCGCCGTTCTGGGCGAGAAAAGAGGCGCCCATGCGGCGCCGGTTGAGCGAGGCGTCGGCGCCTAATTGCCGCGCCAGATCGCCGCCATCCGGCATCTCGACTTTGATGACTTCGGCGCCGAGCAGTGCAAGCTGATAAGCGCAGAGCGGTCCGGCAAGGACGTTGGTGAGATCGAGGACGCGGATACCGGACAGCGCTTTGGTCACGGGGCGCGCGCTCTAGCGGCGGATGAAAGGATTCGGGACGTCGAGATCGGTGGAGATCCACACCGTCTTCGTGTGCAGGTACTCGTTGATCGCCTCGGTACCCGATTCGCGCCCGATGCCGGATTTCTTGTAGCCGCCGAAGGGCGACGTAAAGCTGGTGGCACGGTAATTGTTGACCCAGACGGTGCCGGCCTTGAGCTTGTCGGTGAGCAGCATCGCCCGATGGAGGCTTCGGGTCCACACGGCGGCGGCGAGTCCGTAGGCGACGTCGTTTCCGATCCGGATCGCGTCCTGCTCGTCGCGGAACGGGATCACCGCAAGTACCGGGCCGAATACCTCTTCCTGCGCAATGCGCATGTCGTTGCGCACCCCGGTGAAGATGGTCGGTTCGATGAACATGCCGGCGCCGAGGTCGGGCCGCGCTTTTCCGCCGAGCACGCAGCGCGCCCCTTCGTCTTTGGCGATCTGGATGTAGCTGAGGATCTTTTCGAACTGGGGCCGGGTGGCGATCGGGCCGACTTGCGTTTCCGGGACCGCCGGATCGCCCAGCTTGGCGCTGCGCACGAATTCGACCAGCATCTCGACGAAACGGTCGTGGATGTTCTGCTGCACCAGCAGGCGGGATCCGGCCTGGCAGCTCTGCCCCGATGCGGCAAAGATGCCCGAGACCACGCCCTTCACTGCCTGCGGCAGATCGGCGTCGTCGAAGACGATGTTCGGAGACTTGCCGCCGAGCTCGAGTGTCACGGTCTTGAAGTGATGCGCAGCGAGCTCGTAGATCTTGCGGCCGGCCACCTCGCCGCCGGTGAATCCGATGTGCGCGGTCTTCGGGTGGGTGACGAGCGCCTCGCCGACTTCTGGCCCGAGGCCGGTGACGACGTTGACCACCCCGTTGGGGATTTCCGCCTCGATGATGAGCTCGGCAAGCTCGAGCATCGATGCCGAAGTGAACTCTGAGGGCTTGATGACGGCGGTGCAGCCAGCGGCAAGCGCCGGGGCAAGCTTCCAGCTCGTCAGCGTGAGGGGCGAGTTCCATGGCGTGATGATCACCACCACGCCCTTCGGCTCGTACTTCGTGTAGGTGAACACGCCCTTCTTGTCGGTCGGGATCACATGGCTCTGTACCTTGTCGGCCAAGCCAGCGTAGTACTTGAAGTAGTCGCCCATGTACTTCACCTGGGCGACGACTTCCGTGGCGAGCTTGCCGTTATCGCGGCGCTCGGTTTCAGCGAGTTGCGCGGCATTGGCCTGGACGAGGTCGCCAAGCCGCCACAGCAGGTGGCCGCGCTCGGTCGCGCTCAAGCGCGACCATGGGCCGTGAAACGCGCGGTCGGCGGCTTCGACGGCCGCATTCGCATCGTCCGCAGTGCCGCGCGCAATCTGTGCCCATGCCGCGCCGGTAAAAGGATCCTCGGTTGGAAGATACGCGCCGGCCGCCGGGGCGACGCTCGCGCCGTCGATGAAATGCCCGTAGCTCCGAAGGTTCCCGGACACGGGCATCTCAGTTCCCGCTGCCTCCCTGCTGCCCATCAGACCCGCGTGGTAGTGACCGAAACTGGGCGAGTACCCAGCTATTCTGCACAGCATAACATAATTCTATTTCTGCTAAGCGTCATTTTGGGGCCGTCTGCGCGTCGCGAGCGTTCGGCAAGCCGCAGGTGCGACGAGCGCGCAGAACCGCGCGATTTGTTCGCGCCACCCTGATACACTGCGCGAGCGCATCCATACAAGAGGGAAAAGACGGCATGGCAGGCGCAGCGGGCGTGGCGGCGGTCGATCGTGCCTTGGCGATTCTCGACGCCTTTACCGACCAGGATCAGAAGTTGAGCTTGGCTGAGCTGGCCAAGCGCACCGGTCTGTACAAAAGCACGGCGATCCGCCTGGCGAAATCGCTCGAAAAAGCGCGCTATCTGTACCGCAGCGAGGACGGTGCCTACCGGCTCGGCTCGAAGGTGCTGTCGCTCGGGGCCATGTACCAGAAGCATTTCGGCACCGCCGAGGTC
>QHTY01000179.1:46647-48543 GCA_003220985.1 Gemmatimonadota bacterium | reverse complement strand
CATCTGCCCATCGTTCAGTAGCGCCGCCCAGCGGCGCAACCGATAGTAGAATTGAGGATCGGTGGGCGCCGGGCGTTCGCCGGTGAAGGTGACTGTCGCCGCGAATGCCGAGTCCCAGTTGGCACGCACTGCGTCCCAGTACGCGTAGTTGTAGCGAGCCGCGGCCCACAGACCTGCGACGACGAGCTGCCGATCCGCCGGAGTCGGACGGGCGGGCTGCGCGGCGAGCGGCACGGCCAGGAGCGCAGGGAACCAGGCCGACAACCACAGCATTCGGGAAAGCATGGCCCTAATCTATCTGTTGCTGTTCGCATCGCCCCAACTGCTGCTGTATCTGTACCTGCGCGAACGGCTGCCGGCGTCGGCGCGACGCTGGCTCACGCTCGTCTTTGTGTTGTTCAACATCCCCTGGGGCATTGTCGCGGTCCGGATGTTCTCGGGCAGCCTCTGGGGCATGAGCCGCGTGCCGTACATCGCCCCGTTCATCGCGTGGCAGTTTCTGGGCTGGATATTCAGCGGGCTGGTGGCCGTGTACATCCTGGCGAAGGCGACTGGGCGGTTCGGCAGTTGGGCGTTTCGCAAACTGCGCAGTCCTCCAACCGCCGAACCGCCTAACCGCCCAACTGCTGTGTCCCGCCGCCAGTTCCTCGCCCGCGCCACGTATGCGTACGGTGCCGTCGGTCTCGGTATCTCAGCGTATGGCATTTGGAGTGCCGAGCGGCTCCCGGTTGTCACCCGCCGCACGCTCGTCTTTCCGGACCTGCCGGCCGGACTGGACGGCCTCCGCATCGCACACCTGTCGGATGTACACGCCGGCATCCACATGTCCGAAGCCAAGATGCGGGAGATCGTCCAACAGACAAACGCGCTCGGCGCCGATCTGATCGTGCAGACGGGCGACATGATCGACATCTCCCAATCCTTCATTCCCGACTATGTGCGCGCGTTCCGCGACCTCACCGCGCCCCTCGGCGTCGTCACTGTCCTCGGCAATCACGATCGCTACACAGGACAGGATGCCGTCATTCGCGGCGTAAAAGACGCGGGCCAGGTCTTCGTGAAAAACGGCGTGCACGTAATCGAGCGCGGCGGCGCCGCGCTCGCATTGGTCGGCATCGATGACCCGCGCAACTGGCGCGCCGACGATCCGCAGGAAACGGATCTCGACGAGGCGCTGCGCGTCACACCGCCATCCAGGGATGCGTTCCGTATCCTGCTCGCGCACCGCCCCGGCGCGTTCGACGGCGCCGCGCCGCGCGGCATCCCCCTCACCCTCGCCGGCCACATTCACGGCGGCCAGTTCTACGTGCCCGTCGTGGGCTGGTCACCAGGCCGGCTGATCACGAAATACGTGATGGGGCACTTCACGCAGGGAAGCAGCCAGCTATACGTGAGCCGCGGGATCGGTGTCGTGGGAGTCCCGTTGCGAGTGTTCGTGCCGCCCGAAATCGCGTTGTTCGAATTACGACGAGCGTAATCGAATGGTTTAGGTAGGGGCGCAGCATGCTGCGCCCCTACTCCTCCCTCTCAGGCGCTAATCGCCTTCCACGCCGCGTCGATCACCAGCCGCACCCCGGTGTCCCCCGCCTTCCAATCGCCGGCTACGACCTTCTCCAACGCATGACGAATCGTGGCCAACCAGACCCCTGCCCAGATCTCGACCGCCCCGGTTCGGACCGAGTTCTGAGCTTTGCCCTCAGCAACGATGCGCTCCAGCACGATACGAAACTCGCGCGCGGTCTTGCGGCTCTCGTCATCGAGCACGGCATCGAGCCGCTCTAACAACCCGAGCTTGACGACGGCCGTGTCGTGCTCGGCTCCCTCGAGCAATCCATGCGCGACCGCCGTGAGCTGGGCGCGCGCGGCTCTTGCATCGGGATTACGCACCGCCTCTTG
>QHTY01000179.1:45995-46568 GCA_003220985.1 Gemmatimonadota bacterium | reverse complement strand
CCTTCGGCGATCCCGGCCTTCTTGGCGATCTGCGCCGTGGTGGTGTCGTGGTAGCCGCGGGTCGTGAACAGCTCCAGCGCCGTACGAATCAGGCGCTGGCGCGTGAGCTCCGCGGCCCCGACATGTGGCGAAGGCTGTGAGGGGTGCAACACGGTGGCCGAATCTACTAGCTTTCCGCCGCTTCATCCCCAACCATCATCGGAGGCGTGAACTCGGATGCGCATGCTCGTGCTCGGCGCTGGGCTGCAGGGTTCTGCCTGCGCGTTCGACCTGCTGCGGCACCCGGAAGTCGAGCGCGTCACCCTGGCTGACCTGCAGCCGCACCGTGCGCCCGCCTTCCTTAAGAAGAGAAGGGGGAAGCGGCTGGTCACTGCCCGCCTCGATGCAAAACGTGCCCCCGAGCTTCGCAAGGTGATGCGCGGGCACGACGCCGTGATGAATGCGTTGCCCTACTATTTCAATTACCCGGTCGCCAAGGCCGCCGTCGCCATGGGACTGCACTGTGCCGACCTGGGTGGCAATACCGAAATCGTCCAGAAACAGAAGACGCTGCATGCCGCCGCGCAGCGGAAG
>QHTY01000179.1:18940-45957 GCA_003220985.1 Gemmatimonadota bacterium | reverse complement strand
CGACTGTGGTCTCGCCCCCGGAATGGTCAACATCATCGCGGCCGAGGGCATTCGCCGCGTCGGCGAGGCCGAGAGCGTGAAGATCTTCGTGGGGGGGCTGCCGCAGAAACCGGAGCCGCCGCTCAATTATCAGATCGTCTATTCTCTCGAAGGCGCGCTCGACTACTACACGACGCCCTCGTGGGTGCTGCGCGAAGGCCGGCCGGAGCGCGTGGATGCCCTGTCGGAGGTCGAGGCCGTCGAATTCCCCAGCCCGGTGGGGACACTCGAGGCCTTCCATACCGGCGGCGGGATCTCGACGATGCCGTGGGCGTACCGCGGTCAGGTGCGCACCATGGAGTACAAGACGCTGCGATATCCGGGACATGTGGCGATCATGCGCCCGATTCGCGAGCTGGGGTTGTTATCGCTCGATCCGGTGACCGTCAAAGACGTGACGATCGTGCCGCGCGAGGCGTTCATCGCGACGGTGTCCCCGCAGCTGACCAAGCCCAATAGCCGCGATCTCGTCGCGCTGCGCGTTGAAGTCCAGGGGCGCAGCGGCCGGGGCGTCGCCTGGCAGCTGCTCGACTACTTTGACGAGGCCACGGGAATCAGCGCGATGATGCGGACGACCGGGTTTTCACTTGCGATCACCGGTGTGATGCAGGTGGATGGCCGGATCGAATCGACTGGCGTCTACACGCCGGACGAGGCGGTGCCGTTCCAGGCGTATGTGGACGAGCTGAGCAAGCGGGGCGTCGAGATCCGCGAAGTGACGGCCTAGAAACTCCACGTCGTCGCGAAGGTGACGAGCGTCCCTTCCGTGCCCTTTCCCAGGAAAAACGTCAGCACGGTATTCCGCATGACTGCGGCGCCGACGCCGCCGCCCCAGGCCTTGTGCAGGCCCTCGCTCGTGAGTCGCACCGTTTCGCCGGGTCCGAACACGCGTCCCGCATCGTAGAACGCGAACAGCTTCACCTCGAGCAGGCGCGGCGCCCACAGCAACCCGTACCGGGCCTCGACGCCTCCGACCAGCTTGCCGGGTCCCACAAAGCGCGCGTCGTAATAGCCGCGCAGCGAGCGGTATCCACCCACGGCGACGACCGGGCCCTCACTCGTTTCCATCGTGAGCTGCGCCGAGATCGGCGGCGAACCGGTCATCCGTTCGCCCGCGACGCGCGCGGCGAGGATCAGGCGTTCGAAAGGGTGAACGTAGGCCCGGATCGCTGCGGTCGTGCGCGTGTACCCACGCCCCTTCCCGACGAGTGCCTCCGCGAGGATGCCGCGGTGCGGGTCCGCCTCGAGATCGCGAGTATCGAACACGATGCCGGCGCGCCCGACGGCATCATTGAACGGGCCCACACTGTCTCGCCGATACAGCGTCACTCCCGGGAGCGCGCGAAAATCGGTGTGATCGAATGTGGCGCCGCCGAGCACGCGCAGCGGGCCGATCACGCGGCGCTGGACGGTGAGTCGCGCGCCGTGCGTCCGCCGGCTCACCCGATAGAAGTATGACCGACCGATGGTGCTGTCGCGGTCGTACGTGGTGTTGTTGCCTTGACCGTAGTAGCCCAGGCGGTTGGCGCGCGTCAGACTGAGCGTCAGACCCAGGCGCCAGCCGTCCCAATACGCGGGCGCCTGCGCATCGAGCACGAACGCGTAGCTGCCCTTGGTGCTGGCGCCCACATCGAGCGCGACTCGCCCGAAATTCGGCTCCGGCCGTTCGGCGAAGCCCATGGGACTCGACCAGTCATAGTGCCCGGCGGCCCAGAATCCGTCGATCGAGCTGTAGGACACGTATGGGTACAAGTGATCGACCCACTCGTGCTGTTGTTTGGCCGCGGTCTGCGCCGCGAGCGGAGTCGCCAGCGCGACGAGGAGGAGAATTAGGCGCGGGTAAATAGGTAGGCCGTGTCGCGAATCTTGGCGTCCGTGCCGTCGTGGACTGCGAAGTGGTTGGGATAGAGCGACGCGGCCCCGAATTCTCCGCGCTTGGTGACGGCGTAGAACACCAGGTCGAACTTCGGTTTACCCTGCGCGTCGAGGAGCCGGGCTTCCGTTTCGGCAACGACGCGCTTGAGCGTCTCGAGACACGCGTCGGTCGGCTTCAGGCCGCGCCGCAGGTGCTCGACGGTCAGAAACCCGCCGCACACTTTGATGTTGGCCTCGCCGAGTCCGGTGGATCCCGCGGCCCCGACATCGTTGTCGCAATACTGCCCCGCACCGATGATCGGTGAATCACCGACGCGGCCCGGAATCTTCCAGGACAGTCCGCTCGTGGTCGTGACCGAAGACAGGTCGCCCTGCGGCGTCACGGCGTCGCAGTTGATGGTCCCGGTTTTCGTGACGACCAGATGATCGGAATCGGGCACGTCGAGGTAGTTATCGGTCGGGCTCAGGTTGGCGCGCCAGCGCAGCCACGCTTCGCGCGAGTGTTCGGTCAGCAGATCTTCTTCCTTGAAGCCGAACGAGAGCGCGAATCGCTTGGCGCCCTCGCCAACCAGGAAGATGTGGCTCGTGTACTTGAGGATGAGCTTCGCGACCTCGGATGGGGTCTTGATGTTCTCGAGTGCGCCGACCGCGCCGGCGCGCTTGGTGGGTCCGTGCATGCACGACGCGTCGAGCTGTACCACACCTTCGGCATTTGGCAGACCGCCATAGCCGACCGAGTCGTCGTTGGGATCGAGCTCCTGGATCTTCACTCCCGGCGTCGAGTGTGTCGGCGCCCTGGAGCAGCATGTCGAAGGCTTTTTGCACGGCGCGCAGGCCATTGGCGCTCGCGATCGCCACCGGCTTCGCCGCCCAGCGCGATTGGGGGGGCAGCGGCCCTGGCGGCCGCATCGGATGGGGAATGTCCAGCACCGTACGCGCGGCCATGCCCCCGGCGACAGAGCCCAGGAACTCGCGACGCGACCAGAATTCAGGCATGCACGGTTTTACCCACTCGTCTAGCGACTGTCAACTTGCTATCGTTTGCACCCCGTGGACATTTCGCTCGTGGTGCCCGCGTACAACGAGCGGGAAAATCTCGCGCCGCTGCTCGCGGAGATCGCAGCGGCCCTCGCCGGCCGGAGTTACGAGGTCATCGTCGTGGACGACGGCTCGAGCGACGGGTCGGTGGCAGCGCTCAAGGCCTTGCGACAAGGCTATCCCCAGCTGCGCGTCCTCGCCTTCGAACGCAATGCCGGCCAGACTGCGGCGTTCGCGGCCGGCTTTCGGGCGGCGCGCGCGCCGATCGTCGTCACGTTGGATGCCGATCTGCAAAACGACCCTGCCGATATTCTCACACTCGTGGATACCTTGCAGCGCACCGGAGCCACGGCCGTTGCCGGCTACCGCGCCACACGGCATGACACGCCGTGGAAGCGCCTGCAGAGCCGGATCGCCAATGGCGTGCGGAACCGGCTGAACGGCGAGGTGATTCGGGATACGGGGTGCTCGCTCAAAGCCTTTCGCACCGATGCGGTGAACGCCTTGCCACTGTTCACCGGAATGCATCGTTTTCTACCGACGTTGATCAAAATGCAGGGTGGCACCGTGACCGAGGTACCCGTCGGCCATCGGCAGCGGCAGCACGGCGTGACCAAGTACGGTATGTGGAATCGCGTGTGGCGGTCACTGGTGGACGCGTTTGCCGTGCGCTGGATGCAGCGCCGCGCCCTGCGTTACCGCGTCAAGGAGGAGGTCTAATGGCGGATGCCTCGCACGAGCAATGGCTCGCGCAGATCGATGCGGAACTGGATGGCGAGCTATCACTGGTCGAGCGCGCCGCGCTCGCCAAGCATCTGGTGACGTGCGGGCACTGCGCCGGTGCCCGCGCGAGCCACCTCGAGGTGCGCGTCGCGTTGGCGCGGTCGGCGGGCAATCCGCATGCGTTCGTCGTGCCCCGTCCCGCGATCCGCGCCGGTACGCTCGCCCTCTGGGTCGTGATCGCGCTGGGCGCGGGTGTCGTCGGAGGGTGGGTCGCCCACCACCAGTGGGGTGGGCCGGGCAGCGGTGCCACGCTCGAGGAATCGCGTGGGACTATCGTCGTTCACTAGTATTCTCGTGGCGCTGACCGCTGTCCAAGCACCGGGCACACGGCTCACCTATCGCATCCGCGTCATCGAGCCTGCGTCGGTCGCGCCGCGCATTCTCGCGAGTGGCGCCGTCAGCGGTCCGCTGGATAGCGACATGCGACTTACACTCCGAACCGACACCGCCGAAGTCGAGGCGCTCTTTCAAGTGACGCCGCTCGGCGATACGGCGACGCTCGCCGGCGAATTCTTCGCGCGCCGCCAGGTGGGACGCTCACGGCGAGGATTGCCGCTGTGGGAGGAAGACACCTACCGGCGCCTCGTTCGATTGGCGTGGAGCGACACGGTGCGGATCTACCCGTTCGGCGCCGGCAAGCGGGGACAAGATGCGAAGGGTCTACGCGTGGAGCTGGTTCTCCAGCGGGAGTTCGCGGGTGGCGAAGCCCGTCCCGCGGAAGCTTTCGAGCTCGGCGATTCCACGCGCGACTTCCGGCTCGAGGCGGTCGTCCGGCCCAGACGAGCGCGGGTCATTCTCAACATGGTGCGCGGAGACACGGTCAGCGCGCCACGGCCGATGGATATGGTGCCGGACGAGCCGCCGCGCCTCGTGCAGCTCGTGCTCCGGGGGCGCGCGACCACGCTGGTGCTGAGTCTCACGCGACCCGATCCGGCGCGCTCGGCACGTGAGCGCGCGCTCGCGCTCGACGCCGACGTCGTCTGCCTCCGTGTCGCCCGTCCCGCTGACACGGAGCCGCTCGGCACGATCTGCGGACGGCTCAATAACGTCGGGCGACAGCTCGCGCTGCCCACGGGCGACACGCTGACCGCCACGTTTGTCTGGCCGGGTTGGCGCTGAATGGGGAGGGCGGGGGGAGCTCCGCGCCGCAAGCGCCTCGATCCGGCGATCTTCCACCTTCCCGTCGAGAAAATGCGGGAGGGCTATTACTCCGACAAATACTTCGTGCGCGCGCGCGATCTCTTACGCAAAGACAAACACCGCCCGCGGGTGACGATGCAGGTGTTCGGCAAGGCGCACGCCTACCTGGGCGGCATCGATGAAGCGATTGCGATTCTGAAGCTCTGCGCCGAGAGCTGGGAAGAGCTGGTCGTGCACGCGCTCTATGATGGAGAGGAAATCCAGCCGTGGGAGACGATCCTGCTCATCGAGGGGCCGTACGACGCCTTCGCGGTGCTCGAGACGCTCTACCTCGGCGTGCTGGCGCGACGCACGCGCGTCGGTACCAACACGCGGCTGGTCGTCGAAGCGGCGAAGCCGAAAGAAGTGATGTTCTTTCCGGCCCGCCACGATCACTGGCTGGTCCAAACGGGCGACGGCTACGCCGCCCACATCGCCGGCGCGATCGGCGTCTCCACCGATGCGCAGGCGTCGTGGTGGGGCTCCGAAGGCATCGGCACGGTGCCGCACGCGCTGATCGCCGCGTATCACGGCGACACCGTTCTCGCGTCTCGGAAGTTCGCCGACCAGAGCGATCCGTCGACTCGTCTGATCACACTCGTGGACTTTGACAACGACTGTGTCGGCACCTCGCTCGCGGCGGCGCGGGCACTCGGCAACCGACTGTACGGCGTCCGCCTCGACACCTCCGAAACTCTCGTCGACAAATCGGTCATTCCACAGATGGGGACGTTCAAGCCGACCGGCGTGAGTCCGCAGCTCGTCTGGAACGTTCGGCGCGCATTGGACGCTGAGGGCTTCAAACACGTGCGGATCGTCGTCTCGGGCGGCTTCACCGTGGACAAGATCCGGCTATTCGAGGAGCAGGGGGTGCCGGTCGACGCCTACGGCGTGGGCTCGAGCCTGTTCCAGGGTCGGTTCGATTTCACGGCCGATGTCGTGATGCTCGAGGGAAAGCCGTGCGCCAAGGTGGGCAGATCGTACCGGCCTAATCCGAGGTTGGAACGGGTAGAGTAGGGGCGCACCTTGCGTGGCACGTTGCGTCTGCATAATTTTCCGCTCGAATGAATAATCATGCATCTCTCCCGGTCGGCGTGCTGGGGGCGTCCGGCTATGTCGGTCAGGAGCTGTTGCGTCTGTTGCACGGCCATCCGGACGCCACGGTCGCGTTTGCGACCGCCGAGTCGGCGGCCGGTGAGTGGGTCGATGGGCACCAGCTGATCAAGGCGGATGACGCGCCGTGGCAGCAGGCCGAGATCATTTTGTCTGCGTTGCCGCACGGCGTGTCGGCGCGCTACGTCAACGAGGCCCGTGCCGGTGGCAAGCGCACCGTGGATCTCTCGGCCGACTTCCGGCTGTCGCCCGATGCCGTGTATGGCCTCACCGAATTCACGCGTCCCCGGCTTGCCGATGCCGAGCTGGTGGCCAACCCGGGGTGCTACCCGACGGCCGCACTGCTCGCCCTGATCCCGCTCGCGCAGCTCGGGCTGATCGATCCGTCGCGTGAAGTCATCATCGACGCGGCGTCTGGCGTCACCGGCGCCGGCCGCAATCCGAAACGCGAATTGCTGTTCGGGGAAGTTGCCGAAGACTTTCGCGCCTACGCGATCGGCAACACGCACCGCCATCTCGCCGAGCTGAAGCAGTCGCTGTCACGCGAGGGCGGGTTTACCGGCGACCTCGTCTTCACGCCGCATCTCTTGCCGGTGAAGCGCGGCATCCTCGAAACGATTCACGTGCCGCTGACCCGCGTGCTCGATCAGGCCACCGCGGAAGGCCTCTACAGCGCAACCTACGACGCCGAGCCGTGCGTGCAGGTGATGCATGGCGCGCTGCCGTCGCTCAAGGATGTCGTCCATCGCAACCGCGTCGCGATTGGCGTCGCGGAGGTCGTCGACGTGCGCCGGCCGCGGCTGACGGTGATCGCGGCGATCGACAACCTCGTGAAGGGAGCGGCGGGGCAGGCGATTCAGAACATGAATGTGATGCTCGGGCTTCCAGAAACGGCAGGACTGGCATGCTGATTCACAGGCTAAAGCCCACCCTGCAGGGTGTGAACCACCTGTGCTAACGCGAGTCGTCAAGATCGGCGGCCACGAGCTCGATCGCCCCGACTGGGTGGCCGCTTGCGCCCGGGCTTTGGTAAAACTCGGCCCGTCGGTCGTCGTCCACGGCGGTGGGCAGGCCGTCAGCGCCTGGTCGCGCCGGCTGGGCCTCCCGGTCGAGCAGCGGGACGGCCTGCGCGTGACTACGCCGGAAATCGCGCAGCTCGTCGAGATGGTACTGGGGGGGCCGGTGAATCGGCTCCTCGTGAGTGCGCTCCGCGCCGCTGGGCTCGATGCCCTTGGACTGTCCGGCGTAGACGGTGGCCTGCTGACAGCGCAGCCGCTTCAGAACGGAACGGCACTGGGCGAGGTGGGCGAAATCGTGAACGTGCGGGCGTCTCTTTTGCACAGCCTGTTGCTGGCCGGACTGACGCCGGTGGTGGCACCCGTGGCGCCGTCGGTCACCGCCCCGGTCCGGCCTCTCAACGTCAACGCGGACCAGGCCGCCGCCGCCATTGCCGCGGCGCTCGAAGCACAGGAGCTCCTGTTCGTGTCCGACGTCCCGGGCGTGACGATCGAAGGGGTCACGCAACCCACTCTTGCGGCTGCCGAAATCGAGACAATGATTGAAGGAGGCGTCGCGACGGGCGGCATGGCCGCCAAACTGCGCGCCGCCGCGCAAGCCTTGCGGGCGGGTGTTCGGGCCGTACGGATTGGCGATCTCGACATGTTCGAGCATGCCACCGCCGGCACCCGCCTGCTCGCGGTCCCACCCGCTTCGGCCGTCCAACCCGCGTGACACTGCCGCTGACCTCGTCGGACGCCACGGGACTCCTCGGCGTCTACGCGCGCGTTGGCCCGCTGTTCGTTGCGGGCGAAGGGTCGGACCTCATCGCCGAGGACGGCACGCGCTATCTCGACTTCGTCGCGGGTATCGCGGTCAACGCCCTCGGCTACAACAGCCTCGTGATTCGGGACGCCGTGCTACGCGCGCTCGACTCAGGACTCATCCACGTCTCGAATCTCTATCGCACCGAGCCGGGTGAACGGCTTGCCGCGGAGCTGACGAAATCGTTCGCCGGTCAGGCATTCTTCTGTAATTCGGGCGCCGAGGCAAACGAGGGCGCCTTCAAGTTCGCCCGCAAGTGGTCGAAGAAGACCGACATCGTCGCGTTCAGCGGCTCGTTTCACGGGCGTTTGTTCGCGTCGCTCGCGGCGACCGATCGACCTGATTATCGGCGCCCATTCGAGCCGCTCCTGGCCGGCGTGCAGATCATCCCGCTGGGCGATCGCGATGCGGCACAGCGCGCCATCACTGCCGAGCGCACGGCGGCCGTCATCATCGAGCCCGTGCAGGGCGAAGGGGGCGTACGTCCCGTCGCGGCCGAATTTCTGGCGTTCCTGCGCGAACGCTGCGATGCGTGCGGCGGCGCGCTGATCTTCGACGAAGTGCAATGTGGTCTTGGGCGCACGGGGACACTCTTTGCGTCCGAGCCCTCGGGTGTCGTTCCCGACATGTACACGCTGGCGAAGCCCCTCGGGGGTGGATTGCCGATGGGCGCCATCCTGGTGAGTGACGCCATTGCCGCAGCACTCGCGCCCGGTGACCACGCGACCACGTTCGGGGGCGGGCCCTTCGTTGCCATGGTCGCGCTCGAGGTCGTGCGCACGATCGCCGAGCCGGAATTCCTTGCCGCGGTTCGCGCCAAGGGCGAATGGTTGGGCGCGCGGTTCCGCGCGCTTGCCACGCGCAGCACGCGCGTGAAGGAAGCGAGAGGCCGCGGGCTGATGTGGGGCCTCGAGCTCACGGAAGCCGCTGCGCCGTTCGTCGCCGCGGCCCGGGAGCGTCATCTGCTCGTCCTCACGGCGGGCCCGAACGTCATTCGCATCGTCCCGCCGCTCACGATCACGCGTGAGGAGTTGGAGCGGGGCGCCACGATTCTCGAAGAGGTGCTTGCGTGACCAGCTTGTCCGTCGGGACCGCGACGAAGCTTCGCCCCGCCACGCTCGCGGATGTCGTGGCGATGGAAGTGCTGATGGCCCCGTTCGTCGCGAGCGGTGACCTCTTGCCGCGGTCGAACTATGACCTGTGCCGGCACATCAAGGAGTACGTCGTGGCTGAAACGCCCGATGGCAGTCTGGTCGGCACGGGCAGCCTCAAAGTCTACAGTACTGCGCTCGCGGAAATCGCGGGACTCGCCGTGCGAGACGACCAGCAGGGACGCGGCGTCGGCAAGGCACTCGTGGAAGCGCTGCTGGTGGACGCACGCGCGCTCGGCTTGAATGAGGTTTTTGGGTTGACGCGCAAACCCCTGTTCTTCATGCGACTTGGCTTTCGGGTCGTGGAAAAAGAGCAGTTCCCGCTCAAAGTCTGGGCCGACTGCGCGCGCTGCCCGCGCCAGCATGCCTGCGACGAGGTGGCCGTCGCGCTCACGTTGTAAGGTGCTGCTCGGTTGACACCCCCCGCGTCTCCCGGAGAGATTCCCGGTTGCCGCCCCTTCCTGAGGAGTGCATTGGATGGCCGTAGCATCCCCTCGCGTCATTTTCTGGGACGTAGACACGCAGTATGACTTCATGAAGGCAGACGGCAAGCTGTACGTGCCGGACGCCGAGCAGCTCATTCCCAATCTCAAGAAGCTCACCGACTACGCGCACGGCCATGGTATCTGTATCGTGGCCAGCGCCGACGATCACGTGCCCGAGCACGCCGAGATCTCCGCCAACCCCGATTGGAAGACCACCTTCCCGCCTCATTGCCTGCACGGGACGCCGGGCCAGCGGAAGATTCCCGAGACCACCTTGCGAGATCCCCTCGTGATCGAGCCAGCGCCGCAGGACAGCGCGGCGCTTGTGACAAAGGTCCGTAACCATCGCGGCGACATCCTTTTTCACAAGCACCGGTTCGATGTCTTCTCCAATCCCAACGTGCTTTCCGTCCTCGACGTCCTCAGCCCGCACGACATCGTGCTCTACGGCGTCGCGCTCGATGTCTGCGATAAGTACGCCATTGAAGGCCTGCTCCAGCACCGGCCCCACGTCCGGCTCTTCGCCGTCGTGGACGCCATGAAGCCGATCGACCGCGACGTTGCCGAGCACCTGCTGAAGGAATGGGGTGAGGAAGGGGTTCGGCTGGTGAAAACGAGCGAGGTGGTGGTAGGTGGGCTCGTCGAAGAGCTCGAGCGAGCCAGCGCGTGACATCCACCGCATCTGTTCCGACCCACGCGGTGGCCGTCCCGACATTCGGCAAGTTCTTCCTCCCTGGACCCACCGACGTCCATCCCGACGTCCTCGAGGCGATGATCCGCCCGATGGTCGGACATCGCTCGTCGGCAATGGAAAAACTGCTCCAGGGCGTCGCGCCGAAACTCGCCGCGGTATGTCGCACGGCGCGGCCGGTGTTCATCGGCACTACGTCGGCGACGGGATTCATGGAGATGGCTGTGCGCAACGGCGTACGCCGCCGGGCGCTGTCGCTGGTCAACGGGGCCTTCAGTGAGCGGTTCGCGGCAATCGTCGGCGCGTGCGGCAAGGAGTGCATCCGGCTCGACGTGCCGCTTGGCCAGGCGATCGAGCCGGACATGCTGCGCGATGCGCTGAAACGCACGCCCGTCGACGCCGTGACGTGCGTTCACTCCGAGACATCGACCGGCGTGCTGCAGGACGTCGCCGGCTACGCCGAGGTCGTCAAGGAATTCGATGAGGTCCTCCTGCTGGTTGACGCGGTCACCTCGATGTGCGGCTCACCGGTGGAAACGGACGCCTGGAAGCTCGATTTCGTCTTCACCGGCTCGCAGAAGGCGCTGGCGCTGCCGCCGGGCCTGGCGCTCGGTGTGGCGTCAGAGCGGCTCGTCAATCGTGCCAGGACGCTCGAGGATCGCGGCGCCTATTTCGACGTCATCGGCTTCCTCAATGCGACGACGAAGTTTCAGCCGACCAACACGCCGGCCGTCTCGTTGCTCTACGCGCTCGACGTGCAGCTCGGGCGCATCGAGCGCGAAGGCGGCATCGACGCGCGTTGGCAACGGCATGACGCCATGCGCCGGCGCGTCGAAGCGTGGGCGGCTGAGCATGGCGTGAGCTTCCTGCCGCGCGACGGCCGGCACAGCTGGACAGTGTCCTGCCTGCGGCTCCCCGAGGGGAAGCACTCCAAGGACGTGGTCGGCGCCTTGAAGCAGCAGGGATGGACGATCGGTGCCGGGTACGGCGCGCTCAAGGATTCGACGATCCGCATCGGTCATATGGGCGATCACACGGTCGCAGCGGTGGACGAGCTGCTGCCGCTGATTGGCCGGGCGCTGGAATGACGTGGCGCGTGGTCGTGGCCGACCGCGTCGCCGGTAGCGGCCTCGAGCTCCTTTCCAAGACGCCCGACATCGAGGTCGTCGATGTCGCGGGGAAGCCGGCGGAGCTGGATACGGCCATCGCCGGCGCGCATGCCCTCATTGTCCGCAGCGAAACGCGTGTGACGGCCAGTTTGATGGCACGCGCGCCCCATTTGCGCATCGTGGCGCGCGCCGGCACGGGCGTAGATACGATCGACGTGCACGCCGCCACGCGCCGCGGGATTGCGGTCATGAATACCCCGGGCGCCAATACCGTCAGCGCGGGTTGACGCTCGTCCGGCGCATTTCCGACGCGGCGGCGGCACTGCGGCGCGGCGAGTGGGATCGCAAGCGATTCGAAGGTACGGAGCTCCGCGGCAAGACGATGGGTGTCGTGGGGCTGGGCCGGATCGGCGGGCACGTCGCCCAACTCGCGCGCGCCTTCGGCATGCAGGTCGTGGGGCACGATCCGTATCTGCTCCCCGAGCGGGCGAGCGAGCTGCACGTTCGTCTCTTGCCGCTCGACCAGCTGCTGCGCACGGCGGACGTGGTCACGCTGCACGTCGCGCTGACGGACCAGACGCATCATCTCATCGATGCCAATCGCCTGAAGCTGATGAAACCGACCGCGGTGCTGATCAACACCGCGCGCGGTGAGCTGGTCGATGAACTGGCACTCGCCGACGCCATCAAGGAGAAACGGATCGGGGGGGCGGCGATCGATGTGTTCGCCATCGAGCCGCTGCCCGCGGACTCGCCGCTCCGGTCGCTCGATCGCGTGATCCTGACCCCGCACCTCGCCGCCTCGACCTCCGAAGCCCAGGAACGCGTGGCGATGGAGATCTGCGGCGCCGTCCGCGAGGCACTGGTCGCTGGTGACCTCTCGTTCGCGATCAACGTGCCGGGGATGGGCGGAGACCTGCTGCGGCGGTTGGCGCCGCTCCTCGATCTGGCGCGCCGCCTCGGCCGCCTCGCGCTGGCCCTGGCGGATGGACCGGTGAAAGCGGTCGAAGTCGCGTACGGCGGCAAGGAAGAAGCGGCGCAGCGACCGGTGCTCGTCTCAGCGCTCGAGGGGCTCCTTGCGGCGATGAACGCCGGCCCCGTGAGCCTGGTGAATGCGCAGGTGCTGGCCGAAGAGAAGGGCATGAAGCTCGGCACGAAGACGGGTGCGCCGGAGGCGGGCTTCGAGACGTCGATCGGTGTGAAGGTCGACACCGCCCGGGGACGCGTGCGCGTCACCGGAGCGCTGATCGGCGGCAGCCACGGCCGTGTCATCCGGATCGACGACTATCACGTTGACGTCGTTCCCGATGGCTGGATGCTGGTGATCCGCAACCGCGACGTGCCGGGCGTGATCGGCCGAGTCGGATCGGCGCTCGGCAGCGCCGGCATCAACATCGCGAGCTACCACCAGGCGCGCCGGTCGTCGCCGACCGCGGATGGCGGCCCGGCGGACGCGCTCGCCGCGATCAACGTCGATCAGGCGCTGACCAATGGGGTGCTCGACAAGCTGCAGACGCTACCGGACGTGGTGGACGTGCGGCTGGCGAATTTCGGAGATTAGCCGCCCTTTCCCCCGAGCAGGCGTGTGCGTCAGCTAACTCTCGCAGTCATTGCCGCGCTCCTGGGATGCCGTCCTCGAGCCGGCCAATCGAGTCAGGACCCAACCCTGTTCCGGGTGGTACCCGGCCAGCAATTCGGTGCCATCGCTCCCACGACCAGTCATGCGGACCTCGTACGAGTGTTCGGTGCAGGCAACGTCCACCAGTCTCGGGTGCAGTGCGCCGAGGGTTCGTGCGACGAACCAGGCACCACCGTCGTGGTTCCAGGGTGCCCCGATACGCTTGAAGTGTTCTGGGAGGACACGGTTGCCCTGAGCCGGCCATCAGTCGTCACAGCGGCCGTCAGCCTCGGGCAGTACGGTGACTCCATTCGCGGGTGTTGGAGGACGGAGCAGGGACTTGGCATCGGGACCACGCTTCAGGAACTCGAACGCTTCAATGCTGCACCTTTCCAAGTCGCGCCCCTGGGAGAGTGGGATTACGCAGGTTATGTCGGGCCGTGGCTTGGCGGCCGTCTCGCCAACGTCCTCGACGTCGCGTCCGGTCCGCGGATCGGACTCCGCGTAGACTTCATCACGAATCGAGACCTGACCCGGGCGCAGTACGACAGTCTCTCGGGGCGAAACCGAGACTCCTTGCGTTCCGACGAGCCGCTCCTCCGGCGACTGAATCCCAGAGTCGTGGAGTTCTTCATGAGCTTTGCGGCTCCGGCGCAGCGGGCCGCGGCTGATACGATGCCATCGGCTCAGCTCGTGACGATCAGCGGCCCAACACTCCTCCTCGCTGTCCCGCGCCCCGCCCCGGACCAGTCAGAAGAAGCGTCGGAAGCCGGCGATGATATGGGACACTACTTCGCACGCGCCGCCGAATTCCTCGAGCCACGAGGTGTCCGCGCACTCGGCATCACCACGGACACCTTGCGGCTGAGACAAAAGGGCAAGGACTCGATCGCGACCGTCGTCCTGAACCGGCCCCGCTACTTCTTTGTCGTTCCGGGCAAGCCGCCGCGCTCGTTGAGTGAGTTTGCGACCGATGACGAGCTGATCGCGATGGCGGCGGACTACTTCTGGGGCGGCGTGGTGCCGCGGTGAATCCCACCGATTGGGAGCTCTCATCATGGCCAACCTTTGGGCCGATGCGATGCTGTTGAGCCACATCCACGAGTACTTGGAGCGAAGCAAATGAAAGTCTTCGTTGGTCTGCTCGCGCTGTTCGCGTCCGTGCCCGTGGCGGCGCAGGTGCCGGACAACGTCAACGAGATGATGCGCCGCATCTTCGCATCCGCGGACTTCGCGCCGCAGCGCTTCGGACCGGCGCGGTGGATCGAAAACGGTACGGCCTATACGACCGTGGAGAAATCAGCGGCCGACTCGGATGCGTCTGATATCGTGCGCTACGAGACCGCCACGGGCAACCGCAGCATCTACGTCTCCGCGCGACAGCTCGTGCCCTCCGGTACGAGCGGCGCGCTCGACATCGACGACTACGGATGGTCGGCCGACGGCAACCTGTTGCTCCTGTTCACCAACACCCAGCGGGTGTGGCGGCAGAACACGCGCGGCGACTACTGGGTGCTCAACCGGAAGACCGGCGCGTTGAAGAAGCTTGGCGGACCGAACGCGCCGCCGTCGTCGCTCATGTATGCCAAGTTTTCGCCCGCCGGCGATCGTGTGGCCTACGTGCGACAAGGGAACCTATATGTGGAGCGACTTTCGGACGGCGCCATCACGGCCCTGACGATCGATGCGGATTCGCTCCACGTGAACGGCATGACCGATTGGGTTTACGAGGAGGAATTCGACCTCCGCGACGCGTTCCGCTGGTCACCCGACGGCTCGAAGATCGCCTACTGGCGGTTCGACATGACGGGCCTCGGCACCTATTTCCTCGTCAACGACACCGACTCCCTCTATCCGAAAATCACGCCGATTCAGTATCCCAAGGCGGGAACCACGAACTCGGCGGTGCGCGCCGGCGTCGTGAGCGCGGAGGGCGGCCCCACGACCTGGCTCCAGATCCCGGACGACCCCCGCGAGAGCTATCTCCCGCGCATGGAATGGGCGGGACCGATCGAGTTGATCCTCCAGCGCATGAACCGGCTCCAGAACACCGACCGCGTCATGTTGGCGGACGCGGCGACGGGAGCGACCCGGACGGTCCTGACCGAGCGCGACACCGCCTGGGTCGACGTGGTCGACGAAATCCAGTGGCTCGCGAAGGGAACCGAATTCCTGTGGACGAGTGAACGCGACGGCTGGAGGCACGTGTATCGGGTCAGCCGCGACGGGAAGCGAGTCACGAACGTCACGCCAGGCGCGTTCGACGTGGTCTCCATCGCGGCCGTGGACGAGCCCGGTCAGTCGCTCTACTACATCGCATCTCCCGACACCGCGACCCAACGGTATCTCTATCGCACTCGGCTCGACGGAAAACAGTCCGCCGTGCGCGTGTCGCCGGCCAACGCGCCGGGGACGCACTCCTACCGAGTCTCTCCGGACGCGCACTGGGCCTTTCACACCTACTCGCACTTCGACAGCCCGTCGGTGATCGAGTTGGTGCAGTTACCGTCACACCGTGTCGTGCGGACGCTCGTCGACAATGCCAAACAGCGCGCGGCGGTGGCGCCGCTCGTCGCTGGTCACGGTGAGTTCTTCAAGGTGGCTGTGTCTGACGGAATCTCGCTCGATGGCTGGATGATCAAGCCCGCAAACTTCGATTCGACCAAAGTCTATCCGTTGCTGATGTACGTCTACGGCGAGCCGGCGGGTCAGACTGCCCAGGACTCCTGGGGCGGGGGTCATCTGTGGGAGCACATGATCGCGGATCAGGGCTACGTGGTGGCCACCGTGGACAATCGCGGCACGCCGTCACCGCGTGGGCGCGCGTGGCGAAAGGTGGTCTACGGGGCGATCGGGGTCTTGTCGAGCCGGGAGCAAGCGGACGCGGTGCGCGCCCTCACCGGATCGCGCCGCTATCTCGATCCGACGCGCGTCGCGATCTGGGGGTGGAGCGGCGGCGGATCGAGCACGCTGCAGGCCATGTTCCGGTACCCTGACGTCTACCAGGTCGGCATGTCCGTTGCACCGGTGCCGGACGAGCGTCTCTACGACACGATTTATCAGGAGCGCTACATGGGTCTGCTGGAGACCGCGGCGGACAGCGCGCGCTACCAACGCGCCTCCCCAATCAATCAGGCCGAGGGGCTCAAGGGGCGGCTGCTCGTGGTGCATGGGTCCGGCGACGACAACGTGCACTACCAGGGCACGGAACGCCTAGTGAACCGCCTGGTCGCGCTCGGCAAGCCGTTCGACTTCATGGCGTACCCCAATCGCTCGCATTGCATCTGCGAGGGTCGGGGAACGACGCTCCACATCTACTCGTTGCTCACCCGGTACCTGATGGAGCATCTGCCCGCGGGGGCGCGGAGCCGTTAGTCGGCTGCCTGCTGGACCTCGTCCGCCAACAATCGGAATGACTTCACCGCGCCGGTGAGCCGGTCCGCCGCCTCGGCGAGCTGATTGGCCGACGACGCAATCTCCTCCGTCGACGCGCTTTGCTCCTCGCCCGAAGCGGCCAGCTCCTCGGCGGAGGCGAGCAGCGTGTCCGTCTGACCCGCCACCGTCGTCAGCCGGTTCGCAATCTCTTCGACGAGCGAGCGCAGCTCGCCGGCCGACTGCGCGATCTCGCGGCTCCAGGCGTCGTTGGCATCGGCTTCGCTCGCGACCGTTGCCAGACCCTGCGCTGCAGTCTGCGAGGCCTCGCGCACGGCCGCGCCTCCTTCGGCCAGCCGCACCAGGCGGTCACGGGTTGCCTGCACGCGCACCAGGACGCTCCGCACGGTATCGGCCGTCTGTCCTGCAGCGGTGGCCGCGACGGACGCCAGTTTGCGCACTTCATCGGCGACCACTGCAAACCCCCGACCCTCCGGACCGGCACGCGCGGCCTCGATCGCCGCGTTGAGGGCCAGCATGTTGGTCTGCGTGGAGACGGCTTTCGTCTGCGCGACGAAGGTCAGGATCTTCGCCGCGGCCTGTGCGAGAGCTTCCGCTTCTTCCGCGCCCTTGGCAACTTCGTCCGCGACCTTCGCGAGGCGTGACGTGCTCTGGTCGAGTCCCTCTTTGTGGCGGCGCGCCAGCGCCGCCAAATCCGCATTGCGTCGCGCCGCCTCTTCGGCGCCTTGCGCGAGCTTGGCGGCGATCTGGAGGATCCGCGCCGCATCGTCCGCTGCGGCGCGCACCAGCTGCGCCTGCTCGCCGGCGCGCCGGGAGAGGTCCTGCGAGGTCGAAGACATCTCCTCGGTCGACGCGCTCATCTCCTCGGTTGACGCAGAAATCTCCGTCGCCATCGCGGCCGCTTCGTCCGCTGCCGCGCGGATGGCACCGACGAGAGCAGATCGGAGACTTCCGTCGCTTCGGTCCGATAGGTCGCAACGGTCACCGAGAGATCGCCGCCCGCCACGCGGCTGGCGATCGCACCAGCGGCGCGGACCGGCTCCGTGACCGTGCGATGGAGTCGTTGCGCCAGTGCCAGCACCATCCCCAGGCTGGTCGCGAACAGCAGAATCGCGCCGAGCACGACGCTTCTCACTCCGCTGCGGGCGGCCGCATACGCAGCGCGGGTTGGCTGACGGACGACGACCCACCACTCGCCCTGGTTCGCGGGCTGAGTCACGACGACTTCGTCTCCGGACGGGGTCGCGACAACGGCGATAGCGGCTTCCGGTTGCATCGGGATACTGGTCTTCTGGGGCAGCGGCTGCAGGATCTCGGCCGGCGT
Organism: Gemmatimonadota bacterium; assembly: GCA_003220985.1. Classification (GTDB taxonomy): domain Bacteria; phylum Gemmatimonadota; class Gemmatimonadetes; order Gemmatimonadales; family GWC2-71-9; genus 20CM-2-65-7. The sequence continues at coordinate 28,338 of QHTY01000179.1, read as the reverse complement.
CTGCGACACGAGAATGAGGCCTCGCCGATCGACTACTTGGAGATACGCGCCGTCGTGGGTCTCGGTCGTCGCGACAAGGTCGCCGAGGTTACGGAGCGTGAGCACGCCTTTGAGCACGCCGAGTGGACGGCCACCGTTCGGCGGCCGGAGCGCGACGTCGAACTCGAGTGCCGTCACCCCGGCCGAGGAGTCGAACTCCGCCGGGCCTTCGAACGAGCCGCGCTGCATGGCTGCCTGCCACCAATGCTCGTCGCGTTGCACGAAATCGGACGTCCGCCCCGACGCGAGCGCCACGAACCCATGGCGCTCCGTTACGAAGACCTCGGCGAAATCGGAAAGCTCGGTATAGGAGCGAAGGTAGCGGAGCAGCGGCCCCTCCTCGCCCAGCTGGCGTCTGCTGGCGAAGCGGCGTTCGAGCGTCGGAATGTCCATACGATCGAGGCCGCGCCGCACGGCGTCGTCGTCGAGCGCGCGGACGGCTGTCGCGAGCTCCGGCTGGCTTGCCAGCGACACGATTTCGCGGCGGCGCTCGGTGAGGTACTGGGTAACGGTGCCGGCGACCCGGAAGGCGACTTCCCGGCCGCGCTCATTGGCTTGATCCCGGAGGGACTTGGAAATCCGCGACCCCACGACCAGGGCGAGCACCGTCACGAAGATGGCGGCGAACCCGGCTCCCGTGACCAGGAATCCTCGGCGGAGATGCTGCGCTTGGGCGGGCATTCGGCGGACTGGAGTCACAACGTACGGTAGGCGTGCGGGCGGAGCAAGAGCAGCGCGCACAGGGATGGTCGGCAGCGCGGCAACACTTATACTGTGTCGCCCTCTTCCCCCACTCGGAGGAGCGGCCGCCGACCGGGTCAGTAGGGATACGAGCTGCGATAGACGCTTCCAGGGCGGAGCGGTGCGGCAACTCTGTGACTGGATAGATTCTGCGGAATGAAATCCGTCACGTACCGAGCGTTGCTGGCTTAGGTTTCGGCACTCATGCGAGACATCCCGACCTACGATCCGGCCGCGCTCGAGGCAAAGTGGCAGGGCCGTTGGAACGAGCGTCATACGAACGAGCCCGACCTCGATCGTGCCGCGCGGCCGTTTTACAACCTCATGATGTTCCCCTACCCGTCGGCGGAAGGGTTGCACGTCGGCAACATGTTCGCGTTCACGGGCGCGGATATCTACGGTCGGTTCAAGCGGCTCCAGGGTTATGACGTGTTCGAGCCGATGGGATTCGACGCGTTCGGCATCCATTCCGAGAACTACGCCCTCACCATCGGGACGAATCCCGCGAAGCTGATTCCGCAGAACATCGCCACCTTCCGGAGGCAGTTGCGTCGCTTCGGCGGCATGTTCGACTGGCGGCACGAGCTGTCGACCACCGATCCCACCTATTACAAGTGGACGCAGTGGCTCTTTCTCCAGCTCTTCCAGGCGGGACTCGCCTACAAGAAGCGCGCGGCGGTGAACTGGTGTCCCAAAGACAAGACCGTGCTCGCCAACGAGCAGGTCATCGATGGAAGGTGCGAGCGCTGCGATACGCCCGTCGAGCAGCGCTTTCTCGATCAGTGGTTTTTCAAAATCACCAATTACGCCGAGCGGCTCCTCCAGAACCTCCAAAACCTCGACTGGTCTTCCTCCACCGTCCTCCTGCAGAGGAACTGGATCGGCCGGAGCGAAGGCGCCGATCTCATTTTCGAGACGCCGAGCGGTAAGAAGATCACCGTCTTCACGACGCGGCCCGACACGGTGTTTGGCGCGACCTATCTCGTGCTCGCGCCCGAGCACCCGCTCGTGGACGAGCTCACGGCAGTCGAACAGCGCTCGACCGTCAAGGCCTACCAGCGAGACGTGCAGTCGAAGGACGTCGTCTCGCGACGCGTCGGCGATAAGACGAAAAGCGGCGTCTTCATCGGCTCGTACGCCCGCAATCCCGCCACGGGTGAGGCGATTCCGATCTGGATCGCGGACTATGTGCTGATGGAGTACGGTACTGGCGCGATCATGGCCGTGCCCGCGCACGACAAGCGCGATTTCGAGTTCGCCACACAGTTCAAGCTTCCGATTCGCCAGGTGGTCGCCGTCGAGGGTGAGAAGTTACCGAGCGTCTCCGCAGCAGGCGTGCTCATGAACTCGGCTGCATTCGATGGGATGCCGTGCACCGAGGGCGCGCGCAAGATCGTCGCCTGGTTGGCCGAACGCGGGAAGGGGCTCGCGACGCCGCGCGTCCAGTACCGGTTGCACGACTGGTGCATCTCGCGGCAGCGCTACTGGGGACCCCCGATTCCCATCATCTACTGCGAGAAGTGCGGGGTCGTACCGGTGCCCGAGAAGGATTTGCCGGTGCAGCTCCCGTACATCGAGGATTTCCGGCCGGACGATACGGGCGTGAGCCCGCTCGCCCGGCACGAGGAGTGGTACTTCGTGAAGTGTCCGCAGTGTGGCAGTCAGGGGCGGCGTGAGACCGATGTGTCCGACACGTTCCTCGATTCGGCGTGGTACCATCTACGCTATCCGTCGACCGAGTTCCACGACCGGCCTTTCGACCCCGCGCGGACGAAGCAGTGGCTCCCGGTGAGCAGCTACATCGGCGGGAACGAGCACGCCGTCTTGCATCTCTTGTATTCGCGCTTCATCTGCATGGTGTTGTCGGATCTGGGGCACGTGAGCTTCGAGACGCCCTACCCCAAGTTCCGCGCTCACGGGCTGATCGTGAAAGACGGCGCCAAGATGTCGAAGTCCCGTGGCAACGTCGTCGTCCCCGATACCTACATCCAGCAGTGGGGCGCCGACACCTTCCGCATGTATTTGATGTTTCTCGGACCGTTCCAAGACGGCGGCGACTTCCGGGACGAAGGCATCGTCGGGATTCGGCGATTCCTGGAAAAAGTGTGGGCCCTCGTTCATGAACGCGGGACAAAAAGCTCGGCGCTCGCCGAGCAGAAGCTCCATCGGACGATCCGGAAGGTGACCGCCGATACCGAGGCGCTGCAATACAACACGGCGATCGCGGCGATGATGGAGTACGTGAACGAACTGCGGGAGTCAGGAGCCAGGACTCGGGAGTTGGTGGAACCGCTGGTCATCATGCTCGCTCCCTACGCGCCTCATATTGCCGAAGAACTCTGGGAGGTCATGGGCGACAAGACATCGGTCTTTGAAGCCAGGTGGCCGTCGTACGACGAGCGACTCGCCTCGGCGGGGGATGTCGAGATCGCGGTCCAGGTGAACGGGAAGCTCCGCTCGCGGCTCACCGTCCCGCGCGGCATGGCGGAGAAGGACGTGCTCGCGCGCGTGCTCGCCGATGAAGCCGTCAAAAAGTTCGTCGACGGCCAGAAGGTGAAGAAGGTGATCTTCGTGCAGGACCGGCTGGTCAACCTGGTCGTCTAGAGGGTTTTGGCGACCAGGTCACCGACCAGATAACCAACCGCCGCGACTCCCATCCCGATGACGAACATGTCGATGCCGCTGCGGATCACCCCGCGGCCGGTAAAGAAGCTACGGGCGGCTCCCACGATGAAGTGGGACAGCATCGCGATCGTGAACGCCACCCAGATGGCGACGCGCCCCTGGAGAACGAGGAAGGGAAAGACGGGAATGAAGGCGCCGACCGCGGTAGCCGCGCCGGTGATCCACCCCTCGCGGAACGGGGTGGCGTGCGCCTCGCCGATTTTCAGCTCGTCACGGACTTGCTCGCCCAGCGCGCGTACCGGGTCGCGCATCACTTCTTCCGCCATCCGCCGCGCGGTGCGGGGATCGACGCCTTTCGCTTCATACTGGAGGGCCATCTCCTCTTGTTCCACTTCCGGCATCAGGCGAATCTCTTCCTTCTCCATCGCGATTTCGTGCTCCCACACCTCCTGCTCGCTCTTCGCCGCCAGATAACCGGAGGACCCCATGGAGAGCGCATCCGCGATCATCCCGGCGACGCCGGAGATCATGATCACGTGCGGCTGCACCGCCGCGCCGATCACGCCCGCGACCAACCCAAAGTTCGCCGTGAGGCCGTCGTTGAAGCCGTACACGACATTGCGCAGGAAGCCGCCGGACCCCGTCTTGTGCCACGGCTCGGCGCCCTTGCCGGCGAGATCGGCGAGCGTGCCGGCGTGCGCCGCCGATTCCTTGGCGAGCTGGAGCGAGACCGAGGCTCGATTCCTTGTGGAGGTTGAGGTACCCCTTTACCTCCTCGCCTTCTTCCCGCAGCAGCATGGGGAGCAAGTAGCGCGTCCCGAATTTCCGGCCGAACCACGCCATCAGCTTCGCGTTCAGAGAGGGCCGCGCGTGATCGACCGTATGGCCGTGCTCGGCGAGGAGCTTGCTCCACATCTGCACGTGGCGCTCCTCGACCCCGGCCAGCTTGATGTAGACGTCTTTCCTGTGGGGATCCGTCTCTTGTCCAGCGAGTGCCAAATAGAGGAATGCGGCGTCAGCTTCGTCCTGCCAATGGTGGAGCCATTCCTTCACGTCAGCTCTCGGCATGCACCAAGATATTCGGCTGCACCTCAAGTGACTAGCCGGTAAATACTTAGGTGCGTGGTGCGTGGTGCGTGGTTCGAAGTCCCACGCACCACGTCCCACGTACCACGCACCATCCCGCGACGATATACGTACTTATGGCATCATAGAATTCGGACATGACCGTGGCGCTCGCCGTTCCCGATGTCATCGTCGCCCGCGCGCAAGCCGGAGATGAAGCAGCCCTTGAAGCCCTATATCGGGCCTTCGAGACGCCGGTCTACAATCTCGTGCGGCGCATGCTACGGCGGCCGGAGGACGCGGAGGACGTGTTGCAGGAGACGTTTCTCGAGGTGGTGCGCAACATCAAGCAGTACCGCGGTGAGGGCCATCTGTGGGGTTGGGTCCGCCGTATCGCCTCGACCAAAGCCTTGATGCGGATTCGCCGCGATCAGGTGCGCGCCACGGAGTCGCTGGACGAGGAACCGGGCAAACCGGGGATGCACGTTGGCGCAAACATCGATCTCGAGCGCGCGTTCGAGCGACTGTCGGAGACGTCACGCGCGGTCGTCTGGCTGCACGACGTCGAGGGATATACGCACGAAGAGATCGCGGAGCAGATGGGGAAAACGGTGAGCTTTTCCAAGTCGCAGCTGGCACGCGCCCACGCACGGCTGCGGGGAATGCTCGATGAAGGAGCGCATGCATGATGCATTGTACGATGGAAGATCTGGGGGCCCTGCGGGCAGGTGAGGCGTCGGTCTGGGCACGCCGGCACATCACCACCTGCGCTGCGTGTCAGGCGGAGCTCGAGACGTTGTACCAGCGCGTTGCGCAGCTCAAAGCCTTGCCGGCGCTGCACCCGCCGCGCGACCGCTGGCCCGTCATTCAGGCGGCGGTGCGCGCTGAGCGCTCGCGCCGGCGCCGGACGTGGGGCACGTGGACCGGCAGTCTTGCTCTCGCCGCGACGATCGCCGCAGTCCTATTGGTTCAGCCATCGAGTGGTGACCAGGGCAAGCTCTACGCCGAGCTCAGCCAGGCCAAACAACAGTCGGCGACGCTCGAAGACTCCCTGCAGCAATACGATCTCGATGGCCGCGTGCTGAGCGGTCACGCGGCGGCCCTCGTGGCCGAGCTGGAGGACCGCATTTCCATACTCGACGGCACCCTGGCGCAACGGGAACACCGCGCCCCGGGGGGGGACGCCGAACTCGTCAAACTGTGGCAGGAGCGCGTCGGGTTGATGCGTGAGCTGATGAACGCCCGCGCGACCCGCGCTCGCTACGTCGGGCTCTGAGAGCCCGGAGGGGAACTGATGATGCGTAATTTGACTGTGGCAGCACTTGCCGCCTGCCTGATGGTGCCCGCTGCGGCGACGACGCAAGGGACGCCGCGGCGACCGAGTACGCGCCCGCGCGTGCGGGTCGAGACGGGCCCGTTCGGCGTCCATTCCTTCAACGACAACCGTGGTCGGATTGGCGTGATCGTCGATATGCGAGCCGATGCGACCAAGGATAAGGTCGGCGCGCGGATCGAGGCCATCACGCCCGACGGGCCGGCCGACAAAGCGGGTCTCAAGGTTGGCGATATCATCACGCGCTTCAACAACACCAGCCTCGCCGGCGCGAACGCCGAGGATGAAGGAGATTCCGGCCCGGGCATGACGCTCATCGAGCTCGCCCGGAAGCTCGAACCGGGTGACACGGCCCAGATCGAGTACCGGCGCGGCAACGACAACCGGAAGGCGACGCTCGTGGCGGAAGATCTTGGCGGCTTTGGGTGGACCGGTCGCATGGAAATGCCCGAGATGGGCGACATGATGGAGAACGTGATGCCCAAGATCCGTGTCGGGCCGGGTGATGCGTTCACATTCGCGTTCGGCAGCCCCTGGGGTGGCATCGAGATGGTGCGACTGAACCCCGACCTCGGCGACTACTTTGGGACTCGCGAAGGTGTGCTCGTGGTTCGGGCGCCGGAAGACTCCACGCTCGGGCTCAAGGGCGGCGACGTCATCGTGTCGATCGGCGGTCGGAAACCCTCCTCGCCCGAGCAGGCGATGCGGATCTTGCGGTCCTATGACACCGGTGAAACCGTCACCATGGACGTGCTGCGCAAGCAGAAGCACGTCACGGTGACGTGGAAAGTGCCGGACGAGGAGAGTCGCATGTTCAAGCGATCACCGCGGATGCACGAGGACCCGAGCCGGTTCCGCCTGGCGCCGAAGGTCTTCAGAATTCGGGATGTGATTCGGACGAGCCGGGCAATCTAAAAGGCGGCGGCGAATGGCGGCGAAGAAGAGCGGCGGCGAGGGGCGGCAACTGCCTTTGCCGCCGCTTCATTTGCCGCCGCTTTATTCGCCGCCGTAGTTACCGATTCGGCCCCATCAGAATCGCATTCGTCAGCAGCTTCGCCGGTCCCCGCCAGAACGCCCGAAACAACGGATCGCTCAAGAACAGCACCACGCGACCGCTCCCCTGGTTCTCGACCACGGCCCAGGTTGAGCCTTTGAGGAGTCGCGCGGTATTGTCGGGCCAGGTGAATCCCGACAGCACCAACGAGTCCACCGGATCGGTAAAGCTCACGGCGTTGGCGCCGCTCTTGGACGCGCGCCAGAATGTGTCCCCGTCGATGAACACCGGGATCTTGTTGCGGTCGTAACCCAGTGTCAGCCAGTGGGTCGTATCCAGCGTCGCGCGGAAGATGGCTCCGGGGATCCATTCGGGGCGATCGCGCGGCGCCGCCGTCTTCGAGACCATCGGGGGCGCCGCGCCGGGAACGGTCGTATCGGGCCTCGCGCCGCTGTCAGGCGCCACGCTCGCGATGCTCGAGAGACCGACGTCCTTGTTGGCCGCGAGATCACCCGCGCCGCCATACCCGATGAGCACGCCTCCCGAGCGCACCCATGTCTTCAGCTTTTCGACGCCGTCATCGCCCAGCTCGCGACGCATCCGGCCGCCGCTACCGTCGGGGACGATCATCACATTGAAGGTTTGGAGGTCATTCATCCGACCGATCGCGCGGAGCGGGACGGGGGTAAACCCCACGTTGAGCTCACGCGCGAGGTAGTACCAGAGCCAGCCGTAGCTCGTCTCTGAGATACCATCTCCGGCGGCCACCACGATCTTGGGAGCGTGCAGTCCCGCGACATCTTCGGACCCGATTCCGGCGTCGCCCGTGTCCGGAAACGCCGTCTGTAACGGGAAAACGAGGACGCCCAGGGCGGGCCCCAGCGCCGCGATGCGCTCGTGCAGACTCGCAGGGTTGCGCTGTACTCGCGCGACGAACGAGCCACGGGGATAGGTGCGACCCCCGATGAGGACCGGTTGGCGCGTGACCGCCAGCTTGAAGTCTTCGGCTTCGAGCGCAAGCGCGAGCCGTGCCGCTCCCGGTCTGTCGTTCGTGAACACGTACGCGCTGGCTCCGCGCGCCGGAGCCGGAGGAGGCGGGACGACCGAATCGGCGACGGGGTCGCCGCCCGGGCCGGCATCTTCCGTCCAATACGCGTCGAGATTGAAGGACAGCGGCAGCGACCAGGCGGTGATGTCGTAGAAGCCGTAATCCTCTTTCTCCGCATCCTCGCCGCGCCGCCGGTTGCGCTGAAACTTCCCGATCTCCCGCTGGACGAATGACGGCTCCATGCTCGGCTGCGGCTCGAGCATGCCCTTGGCCAGGCGCCGCTGTGGCTGGTTCAGGTCGACAACGTAGCTGCCGGCGGGGAAAGTCCGCGCGATCCCTCCCCCTGCCGTGCCAGGGCTGATGTAGGAGTGCGCGACGCGTGACGACAGCGGCTGGCGCAGCCGCGTGACCTCGATGCCGTTGCGGAGCAACAGGCCGACGACGTGCGCCACCGACTGCGGATCGTTGCCCGGTACGATCACGACGCGTTTCATGCGATCGGTCGCCGCCTCGGCCAGCGCCGCGCGGCGGAAGTCGTAGTAGTCCTGCAGCCGGCTCTGCCGGTTTTTCGCCGTCGTCTCCAGCGTCGCCAGGGACGCGACGAAGTGGTGTGAGATGCCGTCGCGGAAGGTCGTGATGCTGCCGTCGTCTCGACGCTTCCGGTATTCCGGCCCGCCGTCGGTCTCGTAGGTCATCCCGGTGGCGCCCTGGAACGTGGTCCATTCGTCCCAGTAGCCGACGTAGAAAAAGTCGAACACGCCGCCCACGTAATACTGCCAGCCATAACGGTCGAACGCGGCCGCGTTGCCGCGGCCATATGTGGCGAACCACTTCGTCGTCTGTGGGGGCAGGTTCAGGTTCACCGCTTGCGCGACCGGTGGGAAGAAGAAGGACGATGTCGTCGAGTGGTGGTCGACGAATACCTGCGGGCGCCAGCGCAGGATGCCGTCCATCATCGCCCGTACCTCGGGCTGGCTTTGCGCAAGCAGGTCGCGGTTCATGTCGAAGCGGAAGTGGCTGTACCGGCCCGTGATGCTCCACGGCTCGTTCTGTTCGAACGCCCACGGGTGGTCCGCGCCGATGCCGACGGAGTTGTACCAGGCGGCAAAACGCTCATGACCATCGGGGTTCGCCGATGGGTTGAGCACGACGACCACCGATTTCAGGATCTCCAGGGTCTGCGGCTCATCGGACGCCGCGAGCTGATAGGCCACCTGCATGGCGGCCTCGAAGCCGGCCGGTTCGTCGCCGTGGACCGAATACTGGAACACCGCAACGGCCGGGCTCTGCGCAGCGATCGCGGCCGCCCGCGCCGCCGACGTCTTGCGCGGATCGGCCAGCTCGGCCAGACCTGCCCGGATCTGGTCGAGCTTTGCGAGGTTCGCCGGGTCGGAGATGATCAGCGCCCGAATCGGGCGGTACTCGGTCGTGCGGCCCCACGTCTCGATCCGCACGCGGTCGCTCGCGCTGGCGACCAGAGTGTCGAGATAGTGTTGCATGACTGCATACATGGTGTGCTGTTCGCCGGCGGCGTAGCCGGTGATCGCCTCGGG
>QHTY01000179.1:18253-18919 GCA_003220985.1 Gemmatimonadota bacterium | reverse complement strand
GGTTCCTGGGCGGCGAGCGGGGACACGAGAGACACGACGGCCAGCAGGGTAAGGCTGGGGCGCATGGTTGTACCGTTGTGTGTTGTGGGGTGTAGGGGCGCAGCATGCTGCGCCCCCACGCGCTACGCGCGGCGTCGTGCCGCGGGCAAAGCCTGGTCGAAAGAAGCGAACTCGAACGGCTTGGGGACGCAAGGGCGGCCGGTCCCGTCGAGGAACCGGCGCATCTGCTCGTTCACGAGGTCGCCCGTCGTGAAGATCACCCGTTCGGCATGCGAGGGGTCGCTGCTGCGGAGGCGTTCGTAGAGCTGCTCGCCTGAGAGGTCGGGCATACGCATGTCCAGGATCACGGCGTCGTATTTCGATCCTTTTAGGCGGACGAGCGCGTCCTCGCCGCTGGCCGTCGTCTCGACCTGATGACCTTTACCGGAGAGATAGCGCTGCAGCGATACCCGGACCGACGCTTCGTCATCCACGACCAGCACGCGAAGGCTGTCGCTTCCCAGGGGCTCGACATGAGTCACCGCGGCGTGCTCACCCGACGCGCGCGCCTCGGTCACCGGTACTTCGACGATGAAGCGGGCGCCGCCTTGCGGCGAGTTCTCCGCCCAGATCTTACCCTCGTGCTCGCGCACGATGCCCAGCGAGATCGACAGGCCTAGGCCTGTT